>NZ_JCAMOT010000041.1:0-71311 GCF_059512425.1 Bradyrhizobium sp. Leo78 | reverse complement strand
GTCCATCACAACCCTCCCCAGGTCGAGTGATGAAAGCCCCAAGCCCCAACGGGCAAAGCCTTGAGTCGCAGGTTTGACGCGTTATCTGCTACCTTGTTCACGACTTTTTCCAGGCGTCTTCTAGGCATCACTCGGACTGACCGTCGGTTGTTTGGGAGGGGAACCCGCGGTCCGTGCAGCGAAAAGTGCGTAGCGCGGCGGCAATCAATTTCACAAAGGCAACACGACTCTTCTTGTTGGCGAATGCTACGGCCGCCGCTCGACGCCGTGCTTGCGCACGCGGCGGCTGACTAGCCTTTACGAACAATTAACTTCTGGTCAGGGTCTTGGCTGTGTGAAAACGCTCAGCACTTGATGCGCCATCGAACAAGTTATTCGTCCAAGAGCCTCTTAGCCCTCCAACTCGCAACGGCACTGAACTTAAAGAACGAGCTGAAGAACGTAATTCTCGTCGCGTTTCGATATTTCGCGTTTTGCACAGCCAGGGTCAAAAGCGCCGTCCGGCGGTCGGCCTACCGTTTCCGCTTTACCTCCGGAAGGTGACAGTTTGAAAGCCGCGGTGGACTTCGGATTTGGGCCAGAAGGCGACGTTTGAAAGCGAAGAAGCGGCAACGGGGCAGCGGCTCAATTTAGCCACTGATGAAGCTCTTTGATGATTTCCCGCAGATCGTCCGCGTACTCCTCTATAACCCGACGCGCCTCCTCCTCCGAGCGCGCCGGCTTGGGCGACATCGCTTCGTCTTTCGAGCTGGCCAGAGGTGAGCGCTTCATACCCTAAAGGTGGATAGCCTCCAGCGCGCGGCAACTGTTCGCTCGCGATCTTCTTGCTAGACCCCGACGGCTCGAGGAGCCAACCACCACGCTTTCGGCGGGGAAGGGCGCCCGTGTTGTGTCAGGAGGTGCGCACGCCACAAAACAGGCGGCGAATCGCAGCAGTCGCTACGGAGCCTGCGCGACGTTAGTCGAGCTGTCAGCGGCTACCGATTGAGAAACGTCGTCAATTCCGCACCCTCATCAGCCACGAAGACAGCGATCAATTCGGCCGACTCGCTATTCCTTGCATTGGCGGAAACGAGGTGAATCGCGGCCGGTGGCTCAAAGAACGACTGTCCGACCTCAAATGTCTCCAGCGGACCGCCCTCGAGTTGCGAGCGCACTTCGCCCTTTGTAATGTAGGCCGTCACCGAGCCACCATGGCGGTGCGGCGGAGTAAAGCCGCCCGGTCCGTAAGTGACGCGGACCACGGTCACGCGCTTGCCGGGTACATTCGGCAAGGCGTGTGAACTGATCACTTCGACCTTGTTGAGCGATGAGCCGGACGAGGCGCTCTCGGCGCATAGCGGCGTCGGAATGCCCGATATCGGATTCATCGCCAGCGGCAATGTTCTACCGATCGCCACCGCGCAGGCGAAACCCGCAACGATTGCCAGCGACAGCCGGCGCCAGTCCCGCTCCGCGAGCGGCGTCATCATTCCCAGTGCAACGCTCATTGGCGTCTCCTGTTTGATCTCAAGGTCTGACGATCGGCTTGAATATCGAAAGCGGAGCGGGATCGCGGCTTGGCGGCGGTGGGATTCTTCCGTCAACATCCGTGAAGCCGTATTCCGTCGCCAGTTCGGAGGCGAGCAGGACCTGCCCGGTCTTGGCGATCACTTCAGGGTCGGCAGCCAACGCCGTGATCGCGCGCCCGACGAAGATCGGTGTCTCGCCTCTCTCGGTAATGAGCTTGGCAAGTGCCGCCGGCACACGATCGGGTTGGGCCGCAAGCTTCTCGCTCTTGATGTATCCAGGCCAGATCGAGATTGCGGAAATGCCGAACGGCTTGAGTTCATGCGCCATGTCTCGGGCCATGCGGTCGACGCCGGCTTTCTGTACGCCGAACGGGACGTTGAATGTGTAGCGGACGCCGCCGCCGGACGACGTGTTGACGATCAGGCCCCTTTTTTGCGGCAGCATCAGCGGGACAGCGAACTGGCTGCAGACGAAATGCGAGCGGAGGCCAACGCGATGCAGGGTGTCCCACAGCGAGGTTGAAATCTGCCAGAAGGGAACGTTGATCGGCATGACGTCCGGCGCGGCAAACACGTTATTCACGAGGACATCAAGCCGGCCGTGGTCGCGCCGGATCAGGTCGAAGACGTCCCTCACCGAAACGTCGTCGCGATGATCGCACAGGAGGCCGATGCCCCTGCCTCCCGCTTCGTCGATTGCCGAGAGGGTCTCATCGAGAGAGCCCGGCCAGTCCGAGCCGCCGCTGCTGCGCGTGCGTGCGGTGACGATCACCGTCGCTCCGGCCTCTGCCAGTCCGATGGCCACTCCCTTTCCGACTCCGCGGCTTCCGCCCGTCACCAGCGCGACACAATCCCTCAGGCGTCCCTCGGCCATATCACCTCCGCATTTCTTCTCAGGAAGATGCATTGACAAAAA
Organism: Bradyrhizobium sp. Leo78; assembly: GCF_059512425.1. Lineage (NCBI taxonomy): Bacteria > Pseudomonadati > Pseudomonadota > Alphaproteobacteria > Hyphomicrobiales > Nitrobacteraceae > Bradyrhizobium > Bradyrhizobium sp. Leo78. Next base: position 68,884 of record NZ_JCAMOT010000041.1, on the reverse strand, counting down.
CCTTCCTGGGAAGATAATTGGCAGAGATAATCAAACGCGTCAATCAGGGAAGTCTCGTTATGGTCACGAGGGAAGAGAATGAGTTGCTGTGCCGCGTCACGGGTGATGCGCCGATGGGGCGGATGCTGCGTCAGCATTACTGGCTGCCGGCCGTCCTCTCGGTGCGGGTGCGCAAGGGCGAGGCGCCGATGCGCGTCAAGCTGTTCGGCCGCAACTTCGTTGCGTTCAGGGGGACGGACGGAGCCGTCGGCTTCCTCGACGAAGCTTGCCCGCACAGAGGTGCCTCTCTTGCGCTCGCGCGTGTCGGTGATTGCTCGCTGACCTGCCTGTTCCACGGCTGGAAAATCAGTGCCAGCGGAGAGGTGCTCGACGTTCCTAACGAGCCCAATAGCCCGAAGGAATTCGCAAAGACGGTCAAGGTGAAATCCTATCCGACGCGGGAAGGAGCTGGGCTGATCTGGGTCTGGCTCGGCGAGGGGACGGCGCCTCCTGCGCCGGACTTCGAATGGATGGGTTTGCCACCGGATCAGGTCTATGCCGCCGGCATTGAGCTCAATGCGAACTGGCTGCAGGGCGTCGAGGCGACCATTGACTCCTCGCATGTCGCTCTGCTGCACCAGAGCTGGACCGCGACCTCGGCAACCGATTTCGGCGCGACGCGGGTCAATACCGAAGTCAGCTATGCGTTCGAGAAGAAGCCCTACGGCTTTCGCGCCGCCGCGCTTCGATCTGCGCCCGATGGATCATGCCTCGCCCGCGTCACGGAATTCGTAATGCCCTATTACGGATTGATCGCGCCGATCTATTCCGGTCCGCAGCAGGACCGTACCGCGATCATCGCAGTGCCGATCGACGATGAGAACCTGATTCAGTGGTACATCTACTACAATCCGGAAAAGCCGGTGGACTCATGGCGCAAGGTGCAGCGTGCCAATCAGTGGCCGATGGCCGGCGGTCTTCCAGGCAATCAGTCCAACAATTGGGGGCAAAATCGCCAGATCATGGATGCCGGCAACAGCACCGGCTTTCATGAGATCGTCATCGAGGATTTCGTGGTGATGGTCAGCATGGGGCCGATCGTCGATCGTTCGAAGGAATATCTCTGCTCGGCGGACCAGGCGATCGTGCGGGTACGTCGCCAATTGCTTGAGGAAGTGCGCGGCTTCATGGACGGCAAGCCGCCGAAGAGCGCCCAGAGCGACAGCATGTCCTACAAGGACATCCGCGCGGTCGGCGGCCGGCTGGCGTCCGCCTCCGACGACTGGCGACAGATCCCTCGCTGATTGGATCGGACACGCCGCGCGGACCTCCTGTCCGCGTTCATTGCCCGGCAGGGGAGACGTCATGGCCATGAGCTGGAAACATATATGTGCCGCCGCGAAGCTGCCCGAAGGACAGCCTGTCGGCTTCAAGGTCGGCGAGCAGCGCATCGCTCTCTACAAGATCGACGACGAGATCTTCGCAACGGATGATGTCTGCTCGCATGCGTTCGCCCTGCTTTCCACCGGCTTTCTCGAGGGGCATCTCGTCGAATGCCCGCTGCATGGTGCGATGTTCGACGTACGCGACGGCAGGTGCCGCTCAGGCGCGTACAGGGATATCAGGGCATTCAAGGTCGAGATCCGCGATGGCGAAGTCTATGTGCATCTCGACGGCGAGCCTGCGAATGAGGATGTTCGCGATAACGTGACGGACGCCACATCGTGAGCGGCCTCGTCGTCATCGGCGCATCCTATGCCGGTGTTCAGGTGGCACTCAGCGCCCGTGATGCCGGCTATGCCGAACCGGTGACCGTCGTCGGCGAGGAGAAAATCGCTCCCGTATCAACGACCGCCGCTGTCAAAGGATTTTCTGCTCAACGAAGTCCGCGAGCCGCAGCTAATTCTGCGCGATGATGCGTTCTTCAAGAGCAGCCGGATCGACCTCGTTCTGGGACAACGGGCCGTGGAGATTGACCGGCAAGCGAAACAGGTCGCGCTTGCGGGCGGCGCCCGGCTGGACTTCGACAGTCTCGTGATCGCCACCGGATCGCGGGCTCGGCGCATATTGGTCCCCGGCGCCGAACTCGATGGGATTTGCTATCTTCGATCCCTCACTGATGCCTGCGATCTCAAGGGGCGACTGGAGCAGGCGAACGAGATCGTCATCATCGGGGGCGGGTTCATTGGACTTGAGGTTGCTGCCTCGGCGGCAAAGCTTGGCAAGAAGGTCACGGTGATCGAGGCCGCCTCCCGGCTGCTTGAACGCGCCGTATCGACGATTGTCTCGCGTTTCCTGCTCGATGCCCATGCACGGGCGGGCGTCGATGTGAGGCTGGGTGAGACCGTGGTTGCGATGACCGGGCATGATGGGAGGATCGCCGAGGTCGTTCTCGGCAGCGGCACTCGTCTGCGTGCCGATCTCGTCGTGGTGGGCATTGGCGGAATCGCCAATGATGAACTCGCAAGTACCGCCGGGCTGAAATGCTGCAATGGAATCGTCGTGAATGAGCACGGCAGCACGGAAGTTCCCGGCATTTACGCTGCGGGCGACTGCGCAAATCATTACAACCGGTTCGCAGATGAGTGGATCAGGCTGGAATCGGTCCAGCACGCCCAGGACCAGGGCAGGGTGGCAGGGCTTGCTATTGCGGGAAGCCACGAGCGGTACGACAGTGTCCCGCGGTTCTGGTCGGATCAGTACGATCTCAAACTACAGATCGTCGGGCTCTCTGGACGCAGCGACCAGGTCGTGACCCGTGGCTCCGTCGAGGATGGCAGGTGCTCCGTGTTCCATTACAGGCAGGGAAGATTGGTCGCGGCCGACAGCATCAACAGACCCGGCGACCAGATGGTAGCACGGCGCCTCATTGCCGCAGGCATTTCTCCGGCGCCGGAGCAGGCCGGAGACTGCTCGCTCGACATCAAATCACTGCTGAAGGCGGACGAGAAAACCGTCGCCTGATCTCGCATCCCTAGCCGGTCGCAGCGAGGCGGCCAATCTTCTTCGTCGCCTTCACGGTCTTCAACGTCAAAAGTTTGCGCAGGCACCGGTCAAGCATCCCGATCTCGGCCTTGTTTAGCCCGCTCGCGTCGATCACGCTCTCCACAACTTTCGCGATCTCGGTAATGCCGCGGTCAGCGGTCGCAAGGCCCTTCGAGGTGAGCCGGACCAGCTCGGAGCGGCCATCATCGTTCGCCGAAACGCGGAGGATGAACCCTCCTTCCTGGAGCCGCGCCACCCGCTTGCTCATGGCGCCCGAGGTGACGAGCAGAGCGCGGAACAGGTCGGTCGGGCGCAACTCGTATGGTCTTCCCGAGCGTCTGAGCGCCAGCAGGACGTAAAGCTCGCCGGTCTGCAGGCCGACGGTTTTCGAGATGTCCTGCAGCCGCTTTTCGTGAAGCTGGTTGACGCGCTCCAGCCGCAGCAGCGTTAAGGCGGCCGTCAGGTCGAGATCAGGGCGCTGTTCAAGCCAGGCGGCCTCGATGTCGTCGTAAAGGCTGCTAACGTGCTTTGGCGCCTGTTTGGTGCCCGGCCCCGCACCGCGCGACGCGCTCTTTTTCGTCATTCCTTTCTACCCTCGCTAGTCCTGCGCCAGCTGGCGCCGGCACCATGTCTTGGTGCAATCTAGCACTCTCGAATTCAGGTGTCGCTGCGCAATCTCCTGGTATTGGTCCAAGGTCCGCCTGCGGGCGGAATGCGGCGGCGATGCGACGTCTCGCTCGGTGTTGACAAAATATCTTCCTAGGAAGAATATTTCGAGTAAGAAATATTATCCATATTGGGAGGTCGCATGCGCGGAGTTGGCGCAATACTCTTTCTCTTGGTTTCACTGTCCACGTTATGCGCCGCCAAGGCGGCCGAGGGCGAGCTGATCCTCGGACAGACGATGCCCTATAGCGGTCCGGCATCGGCGCTGAGCGCGGTCGGCAAGGTCCAGACCCGTTATTTCCAGATGATCAACGAACGCGGCGGAATCAATGGCCGCAAGATCAAGCTGATCTCGCTCGACGATGGCTATAGCCCGCCAAAGGCCGTGGAACAGACGCGCAGGTTGGTCGAGAATGATGAGGCCGTTGCGATCTTCGGCAGCATGGGGACCGCGCAGAACGCGGCGGTCCAGAAATATCTGAATGGCCGGAAGGTACCTCAGCTCTTTGTCTTCGCCGCCAGCGACCGTTTTGCCGACCCGAAGACCAGCCCATACACCATCTCGGGAATGACCCTGTTCAGCACCGAGGCGGCGATTTACGCGCGGCTCGTTTCCGAAACCATTCCGCGGGCACACGTTGCGGTGCTCTACCAGAATGATGACTACGGACGGGAATATCTTCGCAGCTTCAAGGCCGAACTGGCGCGGCTCGACCCGCAGGCCGAGATCGTTGCTACCGCGCCCTACGAGGTGACGTCGCCGACCGTCGATTCACAGGTCGTGTCGCTGGCCAGCAGCAATGCCAATGTCTTCCTGAACGCGTCGACCGGAAAATTCACCTCGCAGGCGATCCGCAAGGCGAGTGAGCTTGGATGGCGCGCCCAGCAGTTCCTCCCGATCGGAAGCAATTTCGTGGCGACGATCCTCAAGCCGGCGGGGCTCGAAAACGCGAAGGGAGCGATTTCGGCCACGCCGACCAAGACCGTGGGCGAACCCGAATGGGCCAACGACCCTGCCTATCTGGAGTGGCTGGCCTTCATGAAGAAATACTACCCGAAGGAGACATTGAGGATCAGCTCAACTTCACCGGTTGGAACGTCGCTGTTCTCATGACCAAGGTGATCGAAGCGTGCGGCGATGACCTTACGCCGCAGAACATCATGAAACACGCCACGTCCCTGAAGAACGTAACGCTACCGGGCCTGATTCCGGGCATCACCGTCAACACGGGCCCGGACGACTACCGCCTGATCAAATCGCTCCGGCCACAACGCTTCGACGGCGAGCGCTGGGTGCCACTTTCCGGTACCATGGCAGCGAGATAAGCGGGCGCGATCGGTCGCCGGCGCGGCATGCCGTCAGCTCGCGCCGCGCCTGAGTTCCTCGGTCGCGCGCCGCAGGACGTCGTGAAGCCATTCGTGGGACGGCTCGTCCTCGACACGCTCGTGCCACAGTAGCCGGACCTCGACGGGTGTCGTGGTGTAAGGCAGCTCGCAGGTCGTGATTGCTTGGGTTTGCTCGAGCACTCTCGCCAACGGGCGCGGGACGATGGCAGCTAGATCGGAATCCGCCAGCAGGGCGGGCAGGGCGAGAAAATGTGGCAAGGAGACCGCGATTCGCGGCGGCCGGTCGCTTTCGGCGAGCGCCCGCTCGAGCGCGGCGCGGTCGTACATTTCCGAGCGTCTGCCGAGACCTCGCTCGGAGATGAAACCGCCGATCGCGCCCTCCTGCTCGCCGCCAAAGGAGACGACGACCAGCGGCAGGCGTGCCAGCTTCGCCTTGTCCAGCCGGCCGAGCTCGCGCTTTCCGCCAACGATCAGCACATCGTCATATTCGAACAGCAGGGCCGAGCGGAAGCGGCCCGGGGGGACCGAGAAGACACCGATGGCGACGTCGATGCGGCCAAGGTCGATCTGCTCGGCAAGGTCGATCCGCGTCACCGGCTTGATCATCAGATCGATCGTGGGGGCCTCGCGGCCGAGTATCTTCAGAAGCGGAGAGGCCAGCACCATCGTAGTGAAGTCGTTGGCGGCCAGCGTGAACTGCTTGGTGGAGTTCGCCGGGACGAAGGTCGGCAGTTCGACCGCGGCCTCGAGGGATCGCAGGGCTTCGCGTACCAGCGCCGCCATCGTCAGCGCGCGCGCCGTCGGTTGCATGCCTGTTGCCGTGCGCACGAACAAGTCGTCTTCCAGCATCTCGCGGAGCCGCGCGAGCGAGTGGCTCACGGCGGACTGGCTCAGTGCGACCTTCTGGCTGGCCCGCAGCACGCTACGTTCCTCCATGACGGCATCGAAGACCTTGAGCAGGTTCAAATCCAATGTCTTGAACGAAACAGACACGAAAGGAATCTCCTCCGGTCACTGGCGGATCGGCCCCGATAAGTTGCTGTTATCCTGTCCAATTATGGCCAGGTGCGCCGCGGACGCAACCGAATGGATGCCGAAGAACGTGCTGTGTCGCTATCGGCCGCTGCAATCTGAAGGTGGTTCAGGATTACCCTGCGAGAGTTTCACTTCCGTAACACGGCCGTTCGGTCATGATTGCCTCTGCCGGGTTGGAAGGAGAGGCACGATGAAACCCTGGGTGAGGTGGCCCCGAGGTGACTGGCGCAAATCATTCGGATTGGCGCTGACGCTCATAACGGTGACGACGTCGGCGACTGCGGAAGGCGGTGCCGTCAAGCTCGGCGTCCTGACCGATATGTCTTCGCTCTACGCGGACAATGGTGGCCAGGGCTCGGTCGTCGCGGCGCAGATGGCGGTGGACGACTTCAAAGGAAAGGTGCTCGGACGCACCGTCCAGATTATTGCGGGAGATCACCAGAACAAGGCTGACGTCGGCTCCGTGATAGCCAGGCGATGGCTGGAGAATGAAAGTGTCGAGGCTATCCTCGACGTGCCGAACTCTGCCGTTGCTCTCGCAGTGCAGGGCATCACGCGAGACAGGAAGAAGCTCTTCCTTGCCACCGGCGCCGCCACCTCTCGCCTTACCGGCGACGAATGCTCATTGACCGGAATCCATTGGACATATGACACCTACGCGCTGTCGCAGGGAACGACCAAGGCAATCTCACGTCTCGGCGCAAAAACTTGGTTTTTCCTTTCTGCCGACTACTCCCTCGGCTCGCAACTCGAGGCCGACAGCCGCAAGGTCATCGACGCCACCGGTGGCAAGGTCGTCGGCGCCGTGAAACATCCGATCAATACACCGGATTTCTCCTCGTTCCTGCTGCAGGCGCAATCCTCGAAGGCGGACGTGATCGCGCTCGCCGATGCCGGCGGCGATTTCATCAACGCGGTGAAACAGGCTGCCGAATTCGGAGTTACGCGCGTGCAGAAGCTTGCCGGCCTGATCGTCTTTATTGCCGACATTCACAGCCTCGGACTGCAGAGCGCCCAAGGTCTGATGCTGAGTTCGGCGTTCTATTGGGACCTGAACGACGGGACCCGCGCATGGTCGAAGCGCTTCATCGAGAAGACCCAAAAGGTTCCCACCATGATCCATGCCGGCACCTATGGTGCGGTCATGCACTACCTCAAGGCGGCTGAAGCTGCGGGTACGCTGGATGGTCCGACCGTCGCCGCCAAGATGCGTGAAATGCCCGTGAACGATTTCATGACGAAGAACGGCCGGATCCGGGAGGACGGTCGGCTGGTGCGCGATATGTATCTGTTCCGTGTCAAGTCTCCGGAGGAGTCCAAGTACAGGTTCGATTACTACGAGCTGCTCGCGACAATTCCTGGGGAAGAAGCCTTCAAAGCGATGGAGGAAGGAGGATGTCCGCTCTCGAAGAAGCCGTGATCGGCGAGCACACCGCGAACAGCGTCGCGCAGAACCGGATCGACGAGATCATCGCCGGCCGCTTCGCGTGCCGTGAATTCTCCGATGATCCGATCCCGCGACGGACCATCGAGCAGATCCTCCGCATCGCGCGGTTCGCGCCGAGCGGAGCGAATATCCAGCCGTGGTACGTCTACGTGCTCGCCGGCGCGGCCAAGGACCGCGTATCGGCGGCGCTGCTGGAGGCGCACGAGACGTGCCGCGACGATCACTTGTCCGAGTACAGGTACTACGCCAGCGATTTGCCCGTGCCATACCTGAATCGCCGGCAGGAGTTCGGACGGCTGTTCTACGGCTCGCTCGGAATCGCTCAAGGCGACGTCGAAGCCCGCAGCAGGCAAACCGCGAAGAACTATGCATTCTTCGGCGCCCCGGTGGGATTGATCGTCACCATCGACCGCCGGCTGGAAGTCGGAAGCTGGCTCGATCTCGGGATGTTCATTCAGAACGTGCTGCTGGCCGCGGCCGGGCGTGGGCTTCAGTCCTGCCCGCAGGAGACGTTCTCTAGATATCACCGGATCCTGCGCCCGCTGCTGTCGATCCCCGCCGAGCAGATCGTGGTGTGCGGCATCTCGATCGGGAACGCCAAGGTTGCGATGACGGAGAGATTGATGCCGCGGGCGGACGTCCATGAGTTCGCCTCGTTCGCGGGATTCGAAACATAGAGCCCAATCGAGAAGAGTAAGGAGACGACTATGGGAAGCCGAGAAGAACTGATTCAGCGCAGCATTCCGTTCCTCCGGGAAGTCAAGGATATGACGCCTGGCGCCGAGATGGAGCGTTGGCTCAACGAGAAATATGGAGAGGAGAGCGCGCTCTATCAGGACTTGGCTCGCTTGATCAAGATCGGGGTCGAAGAAGGCTGGGCAGCGAACCAGGAGGTGGACGGTCCGAACTACCGGCGGAGCCGCATCCTCGAACCAATGCCCGAAACGTTTCAGTTCAGCATCACGGCCGTCTACATGAACAGCGCCGATCCGCGCCGTTTCAAGGACGAGGACGAGCATGACGTGTTGCGCGGACAGTATCACGGCCATCCCTATGGCGAGCTCAATCTTGTGGTGCCCTTGAATAAGGGGGCCGAGCTGAAGGGATTACAGGGCTGGCAGGGGCCCGGCTGGACGGCGCCAGATCCCGGAAGCCGCCACTATCCCGAGGTCAGGGGCGGGGCGGTCATCGCGTTGTTTTATCTCCCCGCTGGTCGCATTTCCTACGACTTCAAAGCGCCAGCCTGATTGCTGACCGGGCCATGCGAGGTGATGCCGCTTAAATGGCGTCACCACTATCAGAGGAAACATAATGACGTTGATCTATCCGGCCGGTTCGAAGCGCATCCATCCCGCGCTGTCCTCTCCCGCCTACAGGAGTTCGATCAAGCGCGCACCCTCGAAGCCGCTGATCCCGATGCGACATACCCTCTCGGAATTAACCGGACCGGTGTACGGCCACGAGAGCGTGCGTGCCGGGGACAATGATCTCACCACTCAGCACAAGGGCGAGCCGCTTGGCGAGCGCATCATCGTGCATGGCCATGTGCTCGACGAAGATGGCCGCGGAGTGCCGAACACGCTGATCGAGATCTGGCAGGCCAATGCCTGCGGCCGCTATATCCATGTCCGCGACCAGCATCCGGCGCCACTTGATCCCAATTTTACCGGCGCTGGCCGGACGCAGTCGGACGCGTCCGGCTACTACAAATTCGTCACCATCAAACCCGGCGCTTACCCTTGGGGCAATCACTACAACGCCTGGCGGCCGGCCCACATCCACCTCTCCGTGTTCGGCCGTTCCTTCATCTCGCGGCTCGTCACGCAGATGTATTTCCCTGGCGATCCCTTGTTTGCGTTCGACCCGATCTTCAATTCGGTGCCGAACGAGGAAGCGCGTGCGCGAATGGTCTCGTCCTTTGATCTGGAGAACACACAGCCGGAATGGGCGCTATGCTACCGCTTCAATATCGTGCTGCGCGGCAGGAGCGCCACACCCATGGAGAACGGTTAATTGCAAGACAAAGACAAAGGTATCACGCCCTCGCAGACGGTCGGCCCGTTCTTCGAATATGGTCTGACGCCGAACGGCCAATACGACTGGAACAACGCCTTTACCGGCAATCTAGTGACGCCCGATGCCTCAGGCGAACGGGTTCGCATCGAAGGTCGCGTGTTCGATGGCGATGGCCAGCCGGTGCCGGACTGCATGTTGGAAGTCTGGCAGGCCGACAGCCAGGGTCGCTTCGCCGATCCGCAGGACAAGCGCGCGCTGCCGAACACGAAATTCCGCGGTTTCGGCCGCGTCGGCACTGATGCCAATGGTGCTTACGCTTTCGACACCATCAAGCCGGGCTCGGTGCCTGATCCAGACGGCAAGCCACAGGCACCGCATCTTCTCCTTGCGGTGTTTGCCCGCGGCATTCTGCGGCACCTCTATACGCGCATCTATTTCGGCGGCGAGGTCGCAAATGGCAGCGATCCCGTGCTGGCCCTGGTGCCCTCCGATCGCCGCGCGACCTTGATCGCCCAGCGTGAAGGTGACAGCGGCAACGTCGTCTACAAGCTGGACGTGTACCTGCAGGGCGCTGACGAAACGGTGTTCTTCGATGTATGACTGCCCTTTGGGTTGTTGCGGCGACCGACTATGGCGGTCGGCCACTTGCTCTCATAGCGTGGCTATCGCCGTAAAAAGATTATGCCGAGAATTCGCCAAACGACGCGTCGCACATCGAGCTTCGTTGTAACGCCTCGATGCGCGGGCTCTGTGATTAATCCGTAATCGCGGCCAAGTCGATCTCAAACGTTCTGATAACTTGTAGCAGCTATCGAAGGGAAGCTTCAAGTAGTCGCCCATCGCGGCAACGGTCGCCATCCGGTCGGTGGCGCTCCCCGGGTAGCACTTTCTGAGCGCGGTGCGGCATCGGCCTGGCTTCGTGGCGCGCGCAAGTATCGTGATAATAGCGGCCGCCGCCCATACTTTCGATGTCCCGCGATACCTGACGGTGCTGCTAGTGGGCCTCATTCAATCGCTTCTCACCGCCGAAGTGACTGAGACGGCGCTGGGTGGAAGTCCTTGGACTTGAGCTCACGAGGAAGTGCCGTCAACAAAAGCACTGCGCAGAACACGCAAAGACTGCCGATGACAAAGAGCGCCGGCGTCGTGCTGCCCGTCAGATCCTTGACTGAGCCAACCATGATCGGACTCACAATGCCGCCCACCTGGCCCAGCGTGTTGATAAGCGCGATGCCGCTCGCGGCGCCGGCGCCCGTCAGTATCTTCGGAGGCAATGTCCAAAATGTCGGGATTGACGCCACCACGCCGCCGCCAAGAACGGCAAGCGCACCAACCAGCAAGAGAACGTTGTTGTTGAAAACGCCAGTGGCGAAAAAGCCGAATGCTGCAGCCAAGATAAGTCCGGCAACAAACCTCGGACGTTCGCCGGATGCATCAGAGAGCCGCCCGACGATCAGCATGCAGATCGCGCCGCAAACATAGGGAATGGCGGTCAAGAAGCCGATCGCGCTCGCGCTTCCCCCGCCGGCCGCCTTTATGAGATCCGGCGTCCAGAAATTGAGTCCATACGACGCGATCTGGATCAGGAAGTAGATGAACCCAAGCAGCAGAACGCCGGGCATCAGCAACGATCGCCAGGCTGAGCGCTCGCCAATTTGATTCTTCTGCCGCTCCAATTGCACCGAGATGAGACGGCGCTCATCAGTGCTGAGCCATTTCGCATGATCAATGCTGTCGTCAAATCGAAGCAGGACGACCACTCCGAGGGCAACGCATGGCAGACCGCCGGCGAGGAACAGCCATTTCCAGCCGTCCAAACCGTGCAGCCCGTTCATATAGTTGAGAATGAGGCCCGATATCGGCGCTCCAATGATGCCCGAAAATGCGGTCGCGAGAAAAAACACCGAAGTCATGCGCCCGCGATGGGATTTTGGGAACCAAAGGGTCAGATAATAAAGAATACCGGGAGCAAATCCGGCTTCCATGGCGCCAATCACGAAGCGCAGCGTGTAGAACTGCCATTCGCTCTGGACAAACACCATGGCCGCCGTCCCGAGCCCCCATGAGATCATGATGCGGGCGATCCAGCGCCGGGCGCCGAAGCGATACAACAGCATGTTACTCGGCACCTCAAATAGGACGTAGCCGACGACAAACAGGCTCGCGCCGAAGCCATAGGCTGTGTTGCTGAGACCGAGATCCGCCTGGAGCGATGCTTTGGCAAAGCTGATGTTCACGCGATCGAAGAATGCAAAGAAATAGCAGACGATGATCAACGGCATCAGGCGCCAGGCGATCTTGCTGATGACTTGCTGCTCGCTGATCGTCGCATCGAGACCGACAGCAGGCGCTGTAGTAATCGTCATGATTTCCTCCGATATGTTTTTTGAAATGTGATTGCAGGTTGTTCAGGCGGGGGATTGCCGCGATCGTTCTGGAACGGGGTGCAGGTCCAGCGGACGCCCGGTCTTTGCGACTTGGCCCGGCACGTCGTGTCCGACCAATGCGGGCAATCGCCTCGAAAGGTCGATCAAGTGATCGAGGTCGAGGCCGGTCCTCAGGCCGATCTCATGGCAGAGATTGACCAGGTCTTCGGTGCAAACGTTGCCGGTCGCGCCCGGCGCAAATGGGCAACCACCCAATCCGCCCAGCGCTGCATCGAAGCGGCGCGCGCCGCTGTTATGGGCCGCGAGCACATTGACCAGCCCGAGGCCTCGCGTGTTGTGGAAATGAAGCGTTAGCCTGTCCGAGGGTAGAAGCGTCAAGGCCTCTGCCACCAATCGCGAGACCTGATTGGGGTTGGCCATGCCCGTGGTATCTGCGAGCGTTACGCTATCGGCACCGAGGTCGAGGTACCGTTTGACGATGTCCAGGACCTTTCCGGACGGCTGTGCTCCCTCGAATGGGCAGCCGAACGCCGTCGCGATCGTGGCATTGACCAATGCGTCAGCCGCGGGGGCCAGTTCGATGATTTCACCAAGGGATGCGAGCGAGCCATCATGCGTCATGTTCATGTTCGCGCGATTGTGTGTCTCACTCGCCGACATCACGAAGTTTAGCTCATCGGCCCGTGCCGCCAAGGCGAGCTCGGCGCCCTTCCGATTTGGAATCAGCGCTGTGTAGACCGTTCCAGGTCGCCGTCTGATGCTGGCAAATACATCTCTTGCATCCCGCAGCGCAGGAACGGCCTTTGGCGAAACAAATGATGAAACTTCGATGCGTCGGAAGCCAATAGCAGACAGGCAATCGATCAGCAGTATCTTTTCGGTCGTTTCGATCCATTGCGGCTCGATCTGCAACCCGTCGCGTGGTGCGACTTCCTGGATCAAAATGTCCGGCACATCGGCGGTCATTGCACCGCTCCACTGCGGCGCAGTTGCAGAATGTCCTCCTCGTTGAGGCCGAGCGATGTCAAGACCTCGTCGGTGTGTTGCCCGAGTGTCGGACCAGGCCACCTTACGCCACCCGGCGTTTCCGATAGCTTTGGCGCGATACCAGGCATCTTCACGGTGATGCCGCCGGGGAGTTCGGTCGGCAGGATCATGTCTCTGGCAGCGTAGTGGGGGTCTTCCACGATATCGGCGACCGAATAGATTCGACCCGCAGGAACGTCAGCCGCATCAAGACAGGAGAGGATCTCCTCCATGGTTCGTTGCGAGGTCCACTCGCTGACGGCGGCGTCGAGCACCGCATTCCTCCGGACGCGTCCGTCGTTGTTGGCGAGCGTCGGATCTTCACCGAGATCATGGCGGCCGATCACACGCATCAGACGCTTGAATATCGCGTCGCTGTTGCCGGCGATGACAACGTAGAGCCCATCGGAGCTTGGATAGGTATTGGAGGGACTTATGCCCGGCAGTGCTGCGCCGGTCCGGGTCCTGACATAGCCCAAGAGATCATACTCGGGAACCAGACTTTCCATGAGATTGAACACGCTCTCGTAAAGCGAGACGTCGACGATCTGCCCCTTGCCCTGGCCTGTCTTGACCCGAAGCAGCGACATCAGCGCTCCAATCACGCCGTGCAGCGAAGCCAGGCTATCGCCGATGCTGATACCGACGCGTGCCGGCGGGCTTTCAGGATCGCCAGTGGTGAATCGCAATCCACCCATGGCTTCACCGATCGCGCCGAATCCCGATCGATCGCGATAAGGACCTGTCTGCCCGTAGCCGGAGATACGGACCAGGGTCAGGTTCGGATTGAGCGCGGAGAGCACGTCCCAGCCGAGGCCGAGCTTCTCAAGGTTGCCCGGCTTGAAATTCTCGATCACAACGTCGGCTTGGATAGCCAGGCGACGAACAACCGCACGCCCTTCCGCCGACTTCAGATCAACTGCGATCGACTTCTTGTTGCGGGATTGCAGATACCACCACAGCGATGTCCCTTGATGGAGCTTTCGCCACTTGCGCAGCGGATCTCCAACGCCGGGCTGCTCGATCTTGATGACATCTGCGCCGAATTCGGCAAACAGCCGCGCCGCAAATGGCGCAGCGATGAGTGTTCCTAGTTCGACAACGCGAATACCGGATAACGGCCCGACCATCTCTGGCGCTCCTCGACACGCTGTTTTGTCGAGGTGTTGCCGAGCAACGCGGGTTGAGTCCAATATCCGTTGATGAACGAGCGTTCGCAGATGACGAACGCACGCGAAGAGAGCGATACTAGAGCATGGCCAGGTTTTCCCTCATGACAAACGCGAAGCAATAGCGTGAAACGATCATGCTCAAACAAAGTGCTAAGAAGCGGGACGACGATTCGAAGAAAAGTCATCATATTTTATAGTGCGTGCTGCGGGAATGTCTGAGGTGATCTAGCATCAAGCGACTCGTCGCCGACAGCCCTACGGGATCTCTGGCAACCAGCACCAGCTCACGATCCGCCCATTCATCGCTCAGCTCGACAGCGGACAAGTTCATGCCGTGGCTCAAGACGGCAAATGCCCGGTTCGGGATCAAGCCGATGCCCATTCCGGCCTGCACCATCCGGCAGACGGCGTCGAAACCAGGGACGTGGACCCTTAGTTTGATCGACTTGCCGAGCTCTTGCGCCGTGTATTGCGAGCGAAGATAGATCGAGCTTGTAGCGAACAGGCCCACATGATCGTAGTCCAGTGTATCGGCAAATGAGACTTTCGTCGTGCCCGACAGCGGGTGATCGGACCTTACCACGATAACGAGGCGATCCCTTCCATACGAATAACGCACCAGCCCGCGCGTGGCGACGTCTGCGGAGCAGATGCCGATATCCGCGACACCTTCCTCGAGGCCGCGAACGACCTCGGCGCTGGAGCGCTCCTGAAGATCGAGCCGCACCAACTCGTGAGAGCGAAAGAATCCGGGCAGATCGTCCGGCAGAAATTCGACGATTGACGACAGGTTTGCCAACATTCGCACATGTCCACGCACACCCCGCGCGTGCTCCGCCATGTCCACCGCGATCTTCGCGATGTTGAGCAGCGTGACGCGCGCATGATGCAACAGAGATTCGCCTGCCGGCGTCAGTGTCATTCCATTCGAGTGTCTTTCAAACAGAGCGACCTGAAGCGTCTCCTCGAGATCGTGCATGCGCTTACTGACTGCGGAAGGCGCTATTGCCTCTCTCTGCGACGCACGCGTCAAATTACCTTCGTCGCAAATTGCGATGAATAACTGCAAGGTTGTGAGGTCAATACGCCGAATGAGATCAATCTTGTAGGGCGGCTTTGACCGAATCGACCGCGTCTTTTCCATGACCAACGTCCCAGACAGAAGTTATCGCAACAAACATCCACTGATTTCTCAAATGTCGCAGAAGAATCGGAAAAAATCAGAATCTCATACTAACTGGCGCCGATTCGAGCCGAGAATCTTCCAACTCCAGGCTATGAGCCAATTCTTCGGGTTAGATGAGCCCTCGAACGACGGCGAATCGAAAGTGCCGGACTGGCCATTCCGATCAGTGCTCAGCAATGTGAAAAGGGATGCCCGGTATGTACATGCCCGCGGCAATGGTCGTCGTAGCGGTGGGAGGAGCCCGCGAGCGCCGCAACGGCCGTGACATTGACCTCGCTCGCGGCGGTGGGCGTGAGCTGGAGCGACAGGTTTGAATCCTCATGGAGAGCACGGGAAATGCACGGATACTTACGCGCGCAGAATATGCCTTCTACGCCGCAAGATGCGCAAGCGACCGATCACCACTTTCTGCTGACAGATCTGATCTGCAAAGACCGAATAGAGTTGTTCGATGATCTTCGAACTGTCGCGTGGCGAAAACGTCACAGATCACGGTCGGCGGCATCGACTTCACCGGGTTGTTATTCTTCACGGAAGTTTTTGCATTAGTTACCGCGTCAGCATGCGTGTGCGTGTTGGGGATTAGGAGACTTTAAACATGATACGGGCGCGAACACTTATTCTCGGCACAACCGCCGGCCTGATGGCCGTCGGGGGCGCGCAAGCAGCCGATCTTCCAGTCAAGGCGAAGGCCGTCGAGTATGTGAAGGTCTGCTCGCTGTACGGCGCCGGCTTCTGGTACATCCCGGGCACCGACACCTGCATGAAGATCGGCGGCTATCTGCGGGTCGACGCCACCTTCAACGGCGGCGTGCAGGGCTCGCCCGCCTGGAATGGCGATATCGGCCAGGGTAACCGCTATCGTGACTACTTCGCAGCGCGCTCACGTATGGCTTTGTCAATCGATACCCGCACGCAGACCGAATATGGCACGGTCCGCACCTTCGGGATGGGCCGGTTTCAGTTCTCTACGCTCGGCAACAACACCTTCAACCCGAACTCCATCAACGGCTCGCTTCCGGTAGGCGGCGCGCAGCTGCTCGACACTCCCGGCGGCGGTTACACTACCATCCAGTACCTTTTCATTCAGTTCGCAGGCTTCACCTTTGGTCAGTCGGCATCTGCCTACGCGTCGCCTTGGCAAGGCTTCCCCGGCAACATCTCGGATTTCCTGCTCGGTGGCCAGGACACAGACACTGGCGTTAACAACATCCAGTACACCGCGCAGTTCGGCAATGGCGTGTCGGCCAGCATCGGCCTGGATGATCCGACGGTCTGGGATCGCACCGCGGTCTACAATCTGGCGCTGCCGCTGAACGCCACGTTTAACTCGGGCAACGCCTATGCCGGCGTCCATGCGCCCGACGTGGTCGGCAATATCCGCATCGACCAAGCTTGGGGCCTGTTCCAGATTTCGGCCGCGGCGCATGAAGTCAGCGGCTCCTACAATACCCTCAACGCGTTCGGTGCGCCGGCGGGCGCCGTCGTTCTGCCGGGCGCGGCGCCGACCGCGGCATCCGAGCTTTCCGGACATCCCGACACCTCGTGGGGCGGCGCCGTACAGGCGGCGTTGCAGATCAAGAACATCCCGAGCGGCGCTGGTGACGACCTCAAGCTGGACGCGAGCTATGCCAAGGGCGCGACGAAGTACGTCGTCTCGTCGTCTTCAACCTCGCCAAGCTTTGCCATGTTCGGCAGCACCAGCGCGCCCGGCGCCTATCAGAGCATCGGGTTCGGTGCGACGACCGATGCCGTCTATCTGCCGGTTGCGGCCGGCGGCGACGGCTCGCTGCATCTGACGGAGACCTTTGGCGTTCGCGGGGCGTTCAATCATAACTGGGACCCGTATTGGTCGTCGAGCCTGTTCGGCTCGTATGTGGCGGTCCGCTATGACGGTGCCGCGAAGGCCTTCATGTGCGCGAACTACACCACGCCGGCCAAGGCGGTCAGCGCGGACTACGTCTGCAACCCCGACTTCGACATCTCGCAGCTCGGCGTGAACACCCGCTGGACCCCGGTCAAGAACCTGACCTTCACGGCCGAATTCCAGTGGTTCCACCTCGACCAGAACTTCAAGGGATCGGCCGTGCTTGGCGCGTCCGCGCCGAAGCCGTTGGCGCGCTACGAGTTCAAGGACCAGGATACGTTCCTGCTCGAGCTCCGCGCGCAGCGAAACTTCTGATCGCCTTCTTTGCGAGGAAACGACGAGGAAGCAATCCGGCGTGTTGCTAAGTTGCTTCGTGAATCGATATCGCTGAGCTTGGCGCTGATAATAAGGGGAGTAGATCGCAGCCCACGCTCACCGCGCTCATGAGTCCGGCGACAGTCGAAGTTTCTCCTTCCTACGACGACGGCCCATAGTTTGCGTTCGGCGGCGTTGTTCGACATGCGGACGCGCCCGTCGTCGAGAAAGCAGGTAAATGCATCCCTGCGGTTGAGGCAGTTAATTGGCCTTACCTCTTCCTGTGGCGGTAAGCCTATCCGAGGCGAGCCGCCCTATCGGGGCTGAGCGTGTCTCGGTAGAGGCACGCGGGATGATGCGGTTATGCGCGCATTCTACCCGCACGAGGAGATTGAGCGGTGAAAGCGCGAAGCGCCAAGAGCTTTTGCAGCCGATGCCAATTGGACACGGCCTGCAGGGGGCCATTCGCCTCCGGCTGCTGCCGTCGTGTGGAGCTGACCGGAGCCGAACATCACGGTCTTATAGCTCCGGGTCGCCCAAAGGCGCGTAGTGAGGACAGTAACGGTCAGCCGCCCTCCGCAGTTTCGTCCGAATTCCTTCCGCAGAACCTCTCTGTCCCACTTGGTGCCGTCGCTCTTGACAAGCTTTCTTGCACACGCAAAGGCATGGGTTTCGGCGGCATCATCACCAACGCGGATCGTCAGGTCCAACTGGAAAAGGGCATACGGCTATGGCATGGGTCGTTTCCAACGCGTAGTGCACGGCTGATCCTGAATCGTCTGCGTAGCTGCTTGTAGGCATGCGAGCCTCCTGCTCGGACGAAGCGAGGCCCGGTGTGGCTAGGAGACCGGGCCTCATAATCTCAACAGCCTTGGAGATAGGCAGGGTTGTTCGGCTACAGCGCCTTTCTAGCGCGATGGGCAAATATGTTCTTGATGTAGCGCAAGGGAATTCTACGAGATTGCTACGAGCGATGCGTCTCGGGCCCTCCGCACAAAAGCACCGCCGCCAGTCACCCATCCCGACCAATAGGTGGCGGTTGGGGGCAAAGCGGGCAGCCCGGACTAGTACGGAAAAAATTTGACCTTGCCTGCCGTACCCTCGGCCGCCAGGAGGGCGAGCAGATGACAATGCTGACCGGTTCAAGTCCGGTCCCATTGCAGGCCAGTCATTTCTCTTCGGGTAATTCCGACTTCATCCGCTTCATCGCTCGGGCCACAACAGAACAGCGCCGCAGCTTTCGCTGGTTTAGTGTTCTTGGACAAGCAAAGTCGCGAATTAACGTTGGGCGGCTCGGTTAACGTCGAGAGAGCTTGCGCGACTCCGTAGTTTCACGGGAGGGAATCCGCTGTGGGAAGCACCGCATGTTCATGGCGAACTGCTCAAGCTTGGGTTCGAGGTCACGCAATCAAGCGTTGCCAAGTACATGGTCAAGCGCAAGGACCACCCAGCCAGGGTTGGCAGACCTTTGCATAATCACGCCCCAGACAAACGATGCGGCGATGAGCGCCAAACTCATCCGGACAGTATTTCGGCCTCTGGAGGACAACCGGACAAAACCTTTGCAGCCACCAATTCCGAGTCTGGCCTGGCCCTGGCTATGTGAAAACGCTGTGCGGCTGTTATGCTTCTCCCGTGATTTGGGTGGGGAATTGATGGGGCCCTTCGAAGAGGCGGATCGTGGGCAATGGACGTTATTGCCCGCATGCCTCGATGATTTCATTGACGAGAGCAACGCTGCTCGCGTGATCGACGTGTTTGCCTGAGCACATTTTGCTTCGTCACTGGTCGACTTCTGCCATAACATTTATTTTCGGAGTTGAGATTTCTACCTGCTGCTTCTGTGGCTGGAGGGAAAGCATCTCCAGATTGACTCACCGCACTGCTTCTAAGCCCGACGCGGACATTCTGCTTTCCGGCGTACCAAATGCCGGAGCTGTCCGACAGCATCATGTTTATTTTCAGTGGCCAGTCGGGACGCTTCGGCCTGGTCTGCATCTGCTTGACCGGTTTCGCCTTTCGCCCGCCATGCCGTTGCTCGATTCGTATAGGCTGGAGCGTAGCAGCCGCGCCTTGTTTGGAGCGAAATGTGCGGCTCGTCTCGGCCAGATGGTCGGCCCGCGCTAAACCTCAACCTTGGCTATCCGACGCCGCTCCGATCGCAATTCTCTCGAAGCTTATTGGCAAAGGCAAGGTCAGGCCCGATCGGAATCCTGGCGTGCTTTTAGACGAGTCTTGGTTAAGCAAAACTTAAATTATTCCTCGCCGAAGCCAGCACCCGACTGGAATATCGTTAAAAAAAGGTTAATCTACAACTCCTGGGTGCCATGTGACAGTTCGCGATGTACCTCTCTCGCCGAAACTTTGTGCAAGGAATCATTTTGGGCGGAGCGGCGTTGGGCGCGGTCGGCGCGGCTCAAAGCGGGCGTCCGTTGTTGCCGCTTCCCCATATGGCCGATGTTTCAGGTTTGGCGCCGTCGCCTGCGGTATTGAACTCGCAATTTTTGGCTTTGGCCAAGCTGTTTCCCTCCTTGGTAGATCCCGACGCCGAAGAGGGGCCTCTCATCATCAACACGCGCGTCCGCAAAGACTCTTTCGCCGGATACAAGCGCCTAGGCGATCCCGGCAATTCCATTTTCCTGAAGGATGCCGAGGCCCGCGCTATCATTCCCTGGACCCCCATATTTGCGCGAGAAAACCACCTCTTACAGTTGCCACCGTCGGTGACGCGACAAATCGATTGCGCTGAACTCTTGGTGGTGAATGAGAGCAGTGCGCACTATCCCGTTTTTGGTAACAAGGCCCGCAAGTACGAATTTCTGTTGCCAAACTTGAAGTGGTCCGGCTCTCAGCACCTTGGGACCATCGGTGCGGTTTCCAGCAATCACGCGTTGCAATTTGCTCTCGCCAACCGCATGGCTGATTTGACCGGCGACGGAGAGCCGCTGAACTGCGCCCTTGATCTGGTGCTTTTTGAGGTACCGGGAGCCGCCACGGACATGGCGAGGCTGGCCATTTTGCAGAGTCTTGTTCAGCGCGTTGCCATAACCAAGAACGACGTCGAATTGGTAGGCGAGGCGGCTTACGAATTTGCAAGGCACTGGCTGCATCCGGACACGGATTCGGTTGTTCCGCCAGGCGGTTCGAACGAATTAAGCGTGTTGGGACATATGAATGCGGTCGCCGAGCTGGCGCAGTGGCTCGACGCCGCTCAGGCATGGGAAACGCCGCCCGATGTGATCTTTGTTCCCATGGGCAGCGGTTCGACTGTGCTCGGCCTGCTCTTCGGCGTCCACCTGATGGGATGGCAAACCAAGGTGGTAGGGGTGGCCGATCAGGACAAACCTTATTTGACGCGATGGTTGGTCAATCGGCAGCCCTCTCTGCCCTTTGTGGAGGGAAACGTCACCCAGCTCGCCCGGAGCACGGCGGCTTGGCTGCAAAAGATCGGCTTTCCAGGCATTTCGCCCAACACTCTTCGTCGTGTGCGGGAGGAAATTTTTGTCCCGGATTCTAACAGCTGGGGTCCTGGCTACGGTTTGGTCGAAAGCGTCGATACCGCGTGGGCGGAGGAATTGAAGGAGGCAGGGCTCAATCTTGATCCGGTATTTACGTTGAAGGCTTGGCGGTCGCTGCTCGCCTTGTCTCGAACTGGGACACTGAATAACAAGAAGGTCTTGTTTTGGAACACCTACAACAGCTTTGAATATACGCCGCCTCTCTTATCCGGTTTAGGCTAGTGTGATGCGTAGTCACAAAGCGGTAATCTTCTATTTGTCGGCTGTTCTCCTTCTGTCGTTGGCGTATTTTGCGTCGCCCATGTCGAGCGAAGGAGCCTCGCAGCTGTTCCCGGGCTTGTGGACAATGGCGGAAGCGAATCCGCTCGTAACAGCTTTGACGTTTCTGCTTGCATCAGCCGCGCTTGCCTTTCTGGCGTTTCCTTCCATGCCCATGGTTTACCTGGCGGCAGGCTTTTACATGGATGGATTCGCCGGAGGTGCAACGGTGTTGCTCGGCAGTACCTTTGGCGGTTTGAGCGCGTTTTTGTTTTACCGGAAGCAGATTCAGCAACGTCTCAGCGCTCGCTTAGATCACTACTCCGCTGTCAAGATTTGGCTGACTTTGCTCGGACTACGCCTCTCGCCACTCGTGCCAGCGCCATTGGCGAACTTCTTTGCTGCAGTCTTTCGTGTCTCACCCCTCCAATACCTGACAACGAGTGTGTTAGGCAGTGCGCCGCTCGTGCTGCTTTATGCGCAGATAGGACAGCAAGGGCACCAATACTTGTCTCGCGTAACTCCTCATTGGCACGAATTTTCAGGATACGTCGTCATATTAACCTTAAGTACGTTGTTGAGCGCGATCGGTCCTTGGAGGTCGGTGCTGAACGAACTCAAGAACCTGAGGGATTCGCTTCCACTACAGCCAGCGACGAGCCCGTAATCCATCGCCGCCAAGCCAGCTTTTGGTGGCCAAATTGGATTGCACTTAACTGTTTTTCGCTATCTTTTCTTAATGCCGGACTTTTAAGGTGCATTTTTATCGCTGTAAAAGCAAAGTGCACCTTCATGTTCTCGAAGCGTTTCGTGCTTGGGTCGCTCAGCGGCGCAATGGCTTGTTTGTTTGTGGCCTCTAGCTGGGCAGCTGATCTCGCGGAGATCAAGAAGCGCGGCGAAATTCGCCATATCGGTATCCGCTACGCTAATTTCGTTACCGGCGCTGGTGACGGTTTCGACGTGGAATTGATGCAGGGCTTCGCTAAACGGATCGGCGTATCTTACAAGCTTGTCTACTCAGATTTTTATTCGGTGATCCGCGATCTGCTCGGCAAAGATGCCGTGCGCAAAAATGGCGAGGTGGCGCTGACAGGCGACTATCCCATCAAGGGGGACGTGATTTCGAGCGGTTTCACCATACTGCCGTGGCGAGAGGCCGTTCTCCTATATTCCGATCCGACCCTTCCCTCCCAGGTTTTGTTAGTGGCGCCAGCCGAGTCTGATCTAAAGCCAATCGAGGGTAGCGCCGATCTCGAGGCAGATATCGCCGAGACGCGGAAAGCCATCGGCTCCAGGAGCGTGCTCGTCATGGAGCGCACCTGCTTAGACCCAGCCAATTACGACCTGGTCAATGTCGGTATCGACCTGAAGGCCTACAATAAGAGTTCGAACCTCAACGAGATGGTGCCGGCTATGCTCAACAGGGAAGCTGAGCTGACGCTGCTTGACGTGCCAGACGCCATTCTCGATTTGCGAAAATGGGCTGGCAGGATCAAGATTCTAGGGCCGATCTCCGGCCCGCAGCTGTTGGCAACTGCCTTTCCAAAAGATGCGCCGGCTTTGCGCGACGAATTCAATGCCTATTTGAGAGACCTCAAAGTTTCCGGCGCCTATGACCGGCTCGTGAACAAATACTATCCTGGCATCCGCCGCTTCTTTCCGGAATTCTATGCAAAGACGAATTGATGCAGCCTTGGCTGGCCAATTTTAATCGATACCTGGCTCCGCGGTGGCCATTGATAGCAGCCGCAGCCTTTCTGCTGCCCATGCTATTTCTGATTGTCAATCTCTACACATCGCAAGTGGAATTGCGTCAAAACGCCGATGCGCGTTTTCTATCAATCGGTGAAGCGCGCACCAGCGAGATTGGCGAGTTTTTGATCGAGCGCCGGCAGGCCGTCGCGCGGCTCGCCGCCAGTGAGGACATCTCCAACTATTTCAGCAACCTCGATCTCGGAATGTCCGTCAAGTATGGACTCTTTGCTAATTTGGCTGCAATCGAAGGTCGTTTGCAGGTCACCTTGGATGAAGATAAATATCGGGGCCAGCCCTGCTACTTGCGCCTGACTTTCTTCGACAACGACGGCGTGCCGCAAGCTGATGTCGGCGCATCCGGCGTGGCAACGCTCTCGCCAATTGGGCACCTAGTCGAGCCGAACATTCAGATCGACGAGAAGCGCCGCCTGCTCGTAGCCAGCGCGCCGGTGTTGCAGAAGGGCGGGGTACGGGGAACGGTGCAGAGTATAAGCGATCTCAATCTGCTTGCATCATTGGTACCCAGCAACGACCTCGGACAGCCCCATGAATTCCTGTTGGCCGATGACGGCGAGGTGTTGTTCCCGATCGAGCGGGGACACTCGCCTGTTGCTGCCAGCGGCCCCGCGCTTGCCGCTCTGCCGGCTGGCCGCATTCAGGCCCTATCAGTTGTCCCGGCTCCCGAGCTGAAGGGATATCTTGCGCTACGCTCGCCGGTTCCGGGCACACGGCTTTCCGTCCTGCGTCTGGCGAGCGAGGAAGAACTTTACGGCACTACGCTTTCGCCGACCTCTGTGTTTTGTCTGGGTCTCCTCGCTATCGCGCTGTTCGTGTTGGCCATCGGCTTCGAACGAATGCGTCAGAATTCAGTGCGGCTGCAAATCAAGTTCGTCGAATCCGATCGTCACAGAGCCGAGTTGGCCGAACATAACCTTGCACTTTCGCAAGAGATTAAGCGTCGCGAAGCGATTGAGATCGACCTGCAACAGCAGAGCGATGCGCTTGACAAGTCAAATGCTGAATTGCGCATCGCCGCTGCCGCCTTCAATGCTCAAGAGGGAATGATCGTCACCGATACCAAAGGCGCGATCTTGAGTGCCAACCGCGCTTTCGTCGCCTTGACTGGTTATGCGATGGAAGAGTTGGTTGGACAAACGGCGCGCCTATTCCGGTCGCATCGTCGCGCGCCTGGGTTTTACCAGAGCTTGTGGAACTCCCTTCAGAGTACCGGTGGCTGGCAGGGCGATATGAGCATCAGGACGAAGAGCGGAGAACATTGCGCGCGCTGGCTGACGATATCCGCCGTGAAAAACGAGGCCGGGGAAGTTACCAATTACATCGGCTCTTACTATGACATTTCCAAACTCAAGCACGCTGAGGAAAAGATCCGGGAATTAGCTTTTTTCGATCAACTTACAGGCTTGCCGAACCGTGTCTTATTGATCGACCGGGTGCGTCAGGCGCTCAATGCCAATACGCGTCATAAATCCTACGGCGCTGTGCTCTTCATTGACCTCGATAATTTTAAGACTCTGAACGACTCGCTCGGCCATGACATGGGCGATCTCCTGCTGAAAGAGGCGGCTCAGCGCATCGCTCGATGTGTAAGGGCAGAAGATACAGTTGCCCGCTTCGGCGGCGATGAATTTGTGGTTCTTCTTGCCAATCTCGGTACCCAAAAGGCAAAAACCGCTGCTTTGCAAGCAGAGGCAATCGGAGAAAAGATTGTTGCCGCCTTCACTGATGCCTTTCGCCTTCACGCATATGAATATCCATGCACGCCCAGCATCGGTGTGACTCTATTTTCTCCCAAGGATAACAATGTCGACGAACTGCTAAAAAGGGCAGATTTAGCGATGTATGACGCAAAAACCGCTGGCCGGAATGGTCTCCGGTTCTTTGACCCCGTTATGCAGACCATGATTTCGGCGCGAGCTGCCCTTGAGACAGATCTGCGAGAAGATCTCAAAAGGGAAGCGTTTCTGCTGCATTATCAGCCGCAGGTCGATCATGGAGGAAGGCTATTGGGCGCGGAGGCGCTGGCACGCTGGCCACATACGCAGAAAGGCATGGTTTCTCCAAGCGAATTCATTCCGGCGGCGGAGAGCGCAGGTCTTATCCTGCCGCTCGGCGCTTTGATGCTCAAAATCGCTTGCCGGCAGCTAGCTAGTTGGTCGTCAGATCCCGCAACCGAGCATTTAAGTGTTGCGATAAATGTCAGCGCACTGCAGCTGCGCCAGAAGAACTTCGTCGAACAAGTTCGTACGATCATCGAGCAAACCGGCGCCAATCCTCGTCGCCTAAAAATTGAACTTACCGAAAGCACACTAGTCAGCAATGTCGACGACGTAATAGCCAAGATGGATAAGTTGAAAGCAATCGGTATCAGCTTTAGCCTCGATGATTTCGGAACTGGCTATTCCTCCCTCTCATACCTAAAGCGTCTTCCTATCGATCAGCTCAAGATTGATCGCAGCTTTGTCAAGGATGTCGTAGTCGATCCTAATAGTGCCGCGATAGCCAAGATGATCATCGCACTTAGCAGAAGTCTTGGTCTTTCCGTCATCGCCGAGGGCGTGGAAACGGAAGAGCAATATACCTTCTTAGCGCGGTATGGGCGGCTCAATTACCAAGGCTATTTGTTTGGCCGCCCTCTTCCGCCGGAGGATTTCGAAACGCTCGCGCGAGCTTTCTCGCCGCGTCAAGCTCCGAATCAGAAACCCGCTTCTGCCAATCGAACGTACGCATAGCCTATCACCTGCGCAAGCGTTCGATCTTCGTGATAGCTTACCTGATGTCTTCGCATCAGCTACCGCAATCGGCACCGAGGAACTAGCAACCCTCAATATCCCTAGCAGCGCCGATGCGAACCTGGGTGGTTCCGACAACTTGGCCCTGCTAGATCCCGGAATGTACGATCGGCCATTTGCCTTCGGGACTACCCCAGGCCGATACCGTCGACAGACGCGGCGATGAATTTCAGATTTTCCGATGCAGACGCGGGGCAAGTTAGCGTCAACGGCAACGATCACGATAACTATCCTCGCGGAGGATCAGGGTCCATCAACGCTCTAATCGATCATAGCGGTTTCAGAGCGGCAACCGCAACCGACGCGTCCACGCTTGGCGAGCATGGCACGATACAGGCGAGCGCGGGGAACGATTCCAATCGTGGGCAATCGCAACGTGATTTGCACGCTGCTGAAGACGGCTCCGCAGCCGCCAAGCAGTATGCTAGGCACGATCGACCGGGACACGACTCCGATCACGGGCAATGGCAGCGCGATTTACACGCTTCTGGAGACGGCTCCGCAGCTGCCGAGCAGCTTGCCAAGCATGACGCGACACCGGAGAATGAGGCCAATCGCGGCGTGACTTCCACGCGGTGTCTGTAAACGCTGCTAGCAACCTACACTCAGGGTCCAGCCCGAACGACGGAGGCAAGGACGAACCTACCGATGACGATGGTCAGGCAGAAACGGCGGCTGCGCCGGCGTTTGGAGATTCGTTTCATTTCAAGAAGGAGATGGGAGCTTCCAAAGCTACAGACGTCGTTGACCTACATGTAGGCCACGCACCGGATTCGACGGAACATGGCCTGCACACTGCCGGACATGACGGACGGCGCCGATCCAGGATGCAGACCTGGTTGGCCTTTCACTCGCCGAGCAAAACGCCGTTGATCACGCAAAAAGCGCTGGGCCACTCGCCTGCGCGAAATCACCGTGAAGGCACCGTTGCAGTCTCTCTTTATCGCTTTACTGCTTGGGGTTTGGGTCGGGCCAGGTCGGCGCACTCGAGAACCGACCACGGGCCGAGAACGAGCGGTGGGAAAAGGAAAGAGAACGGCTGCAAGCCGCCCTGCGGCGCGCGCGCGATTAGCCGGCAACAGCCATCCGCTTCTCCGGAACTGAGTGTGACTGGATAACGTTGACCTCGATCTTCATGACCGGAGGAACACACATGAGGCGGATTATGGTGGCGGTTTGCGCCGTGGCGATTTCGATTGCTTTCGCTCCCGCGGCGGACGCTAAGGGCTGCATCAAGGGTGCGATCGTCGGCGGCGTGGCCGGTCATATGGCGGGGCACGGCAAGCTGGGCGCCGTGGCAGGGTGTGTCGTCGGCCATCACGAGGCAAGCAAGAAAAACCCGAACAATGCGAACGCTCAGCAGCAGGCGGGTTCCGGGCATAAGTGAGAACGGCGACGTTGGCGAAGCGCTGAGGTTCTCGGCGGAGAGCGTCAGGCCACAGCCTGGCACTCCGGGAGCTGTTCCCGATCGAGCCCAGCACACCGGGAATTTCTGCGACGGCTTTATCTGCGGAAATGTTGGCCGGCGGATCCTGGCAGGCGATGTCAAAGGCGCGCTCGCGGGGATGCGGGTCGGTGCGCTCCTGCATCCACCCGTGTCCTTCGCATTCGCGGATGGCGTCGGCCTCCTGAAGCACGGAGATCGCCCACCCTCGCGGCGTCCGGATCGTCGCGCGTTCCGGCGAGCTATCACGGGGCTGGGATCCGGAAAGCTACGGACAGTCGCTTTTCCAGCGCCTAAAACTGCCCGGTTTGTTTCTCAGGACAAAGCCAAGCCGGCCGAGTACGGCGCCGCCATCAAGTTCGCGCTCCATCGCGGATGGCTCTGGATGGACGAGAGCGGCACCTACGTGAAGATCACGCCGGTTGGTGCCAATCTGCTGGCGTAACGATGTGGCGCGTCAGGCGTCGGCGATGAGTGAGGCGATGTCTTCGAGCGGACGATGGCTGAAGTCCTTTGGGAGCTCGCCCAAGATCTTGCCTCTCAGGTCGCGGTTGAAATGCTTGCGCATCTCGCCGAGGGTCCTGGGGTCGGAGACGACGACCAGGTGTTCTATGGTCCCGTCCAGGCTAAGCTTGTTCAGGAACGCGGCCGTCGCTGCCGCGAAGTCGTCCTCGACGAGCCGCCTTCCATCGGGGTTAGCAGAACCGGTGCGATGCCGCGCACCCGGGCCTGAGTGGGCGGACGTAGGCGGAGCCGCGGTGATCTCGACCAAGTGCACCCCAGGTTTCACGCCTGTATTGTGGAACAGCCGGATCGTCTCGCCGTCAGCAACGGCTACGGTCGTACCGGTAGGTAGAATCATCCAAAGACCTCCCGTTCACGATCTCGCATTAACACGGCGGGCTATGATACTCGTATGCCGGCGTTCTGCTGCGCCGCTTAAGCTCCCGGCACGAAACTCTCCAGAGCAGGGCAGTCCCAACGACCGCCGAAAGGAATCGACGACAGATAGAAGATTGAGTCCATGGCGGTCGAAAGGAAAATCACCTGTCGCTATGGATTAGATAGCCGACCGTTATCGGAATGACTGAAAGACGCTTGGCACCGCTGCGGAGGGAGTGCGGCGCTTCCTTCTGCGAGCACTCGCCCGAGCGGAACTCTGGCCGACCGCGAAGAGATGTTCACGTGCCTACGGCCATCATAACGCGCGGCTATCGACTTCATGGCGTGACGTCATTTCCCATTCGCCGTGCGCAATCTCATGCTGATGAGCGTGAACGGCAACCTTTCGCCGCCACTCCGACACCCGAACAAGGGTCTACAATCAGGAGGCTACAAATGTCAGTGAAGCAACCGATTCTCACGCCGCCCCACGGCGGCGAGACGGTGACCTCGAACGGGGGCTCGAGCGTCGAGATGAAAGTGGAGAGCAGCCAGACCGGAGGCGAATATGGCGTCGTCCTGTGGACGGTGCGGGCCGGGGAGGAGCCGCCGCTGCACACCCACTCGCGCGAGGACGAACTGGTCTACGTGGTGCAGGGGCAGCTAATCGCGCGGGTCGGCGATGCGCGCGTCGAGGTCGGGCCGGGCGCCTACGCGGCTCTTCCCAGCGGTGTGCCGCATACAATCGAGGTGGTCGGCGACCAGGCGACCCTGCTGCTCAGCTTCGTACCGGGTGGGCTGGAGCGCTTCTTGGTCCCTCGGAAAGGCGAGAAGCCCGATCCGGCCGCTTTCGGCCTGACGTTCCCCTAGGGGCGGGGACCACGGCGCGCGGCGTTCGCGACCGTGTGTGCCCGCTCGGGCCCGGGTGCCGGCCGCGCGCGACCGCGCCAAATGATTGATTCCACGCGCCGGCCTAGGCGAGCGACGATGGCTCGAAGATTGGGTCTATGACGGAAAATCATCTCTCGCCTTGAAGTCGATAGCCGACCGTATCGGGATGGCAGAAAGACGCTTGGCTGCGGTGGGAGTGCGGCGCTTCCCATCGGCGACCGCGAAGCGGTGTTCACGTGCCTACGGGCGTCATAACGCGCGGCTATCGACTTCATGGCCTCACGTCATTTCCCATTCGCTGCGCTGAATTCCATGCTTCGCCTGTAACTTGCTGATCCGGCGCACAGCAGCTTAGCGTGTGCGGGACTAAGCTCCTTTCACCCGCCGACGGAGGAAATCCGCTATGGTCACTCGTGGTTTCACAGGCCGCCAATCCGGATCAGAACCATCGGACCGGATTCCCCCGGGACAGCACCTCGTCGACAATTTCCCGGTGCTTACGGCCGGCCCCACACCGCGAATCGAGCCCGCGGACTGGACTTTCACGCTCGAGGTCGGACCTCGTCCGCTCAAAGCGTGGAGCTGGTCGGAGTTCAACGCGCTCCCACGAACCAAGATGACACGAGACATTCACTGCGTGACCTCGTGGTCGAAGCTCAACACCGCCTGGGAGGGCGTGGCCGTCGACGACATCCTCGCCGACGCCGGCCTTAGCGCGCCCACTCCGTTCGCACTCGTACATTGCTATGACGGATACTCCACCAACGTGCCGCTCGCCGACCTCGCAGTGGGGAAGGCGATGATCGCGCTCAAGTACGAAGGCCAGCCGCTGCCGCGCGACCACGGGGGGCCGGCGCGCCTGCTCGTGCCGCATCTCTACTTCTGGAAGTCGGCGAAGTGGGTGAACGGGCTTCAGTTCACGGAGCGCGACGAGGCCGGCTTCTGGGAGCTGCGCGGGTACCACATGTACGGCGATCCGTGGCGTGAGCAGCGGTACACGAATGACTGAAGCGATTGTCGCACACGCGCGATGGCAGAGCTGTGCGATTATCGAGATCGCGACGAGAACGCCTGCTATCAAGAGCTTCTTTCTCCGCCTCTCCGAAACGTTCGACTATACGGCCGGACAGCACGTCGACGTGCGGTTGACTGCGCCCAACGGCTACACTGCCATGCGCAGCTACTCGATCGCCTCGGCCCCGAGCGATTCCAAGGTGATCGAGCTGGCGATCGAGCGCCTCCCGGACGGTGAGGTCTCCCCGTTCTTCCATGACGTCGCTCAAGTAGGCGACACGATCGAGCTTCGCGGGCCGCTTGGCGGACACTTTCTCTGGCCGGGACCTTCCAACAAACCGGTGCTCTTGATCGGCGCCGGCTCCGGCGTCGTGCCGCTCATGGCGATGATCCGGTATCGGGAGGCCAGCGGAGAGCCAGTGCCTGTCGCGCTGTTGCTCTCCTCCAGGACCTGGGGTGACGTGCTGTTCAGGGACGAGCTCCTCGAGCTCGAGACCTCGCTTCCCGATCTCGTCCTCGCCCTGGCTCTGACACGCGAGCCGGCGATGCGCCCGACCGACTTCAGCAGGCGGATCGACGGCAGGATGGTCGCTGACGTCGCGGGACGGCTGCCTGTGTCCCCCGGCTGCGCCTTCGTGTGCGGGGCGAACGCCTTCGTCGACATCGCGGCGGACGCTGCGCTCGCTTTGGGACTGGAAGCCGGGACGATCAAGACCGAACGCTACGGCGCTTGAGAGACGATCTCTCTCGCTCCGCGGGAGGATGATTTTCGAAGGCCAGATTATCCCTGCGGCCTGCGGCGATCAGGGCGCGCTGAATGCAAGGATACGCAACTGTGAACGAAACGGGAGCCACGCCGACGCTGTCAAAGACGATCGATCGCCGGCTCGAAGGTCTTCTGCCGCGAAAGCGGCGCGCATGGCGGTGCACTCCGGCATCGAGATCGAGATCGACTTCGTCGCAGCACTCTAGAAGCGGGATACGATCATGTTCTCAGTGATTTTCGAAGTCCTCCCCAATAAAGAGAACTGGGATGACTACCTCGACAACGCCAAGATTTTGCGCCCCGAACTGGAGCAGGTCGAAGGCTTCGTCGACAACATCCGCTACAAGAGCCTGACCCGCGAAGGCTGGATCCTTTCGCTTTCGAACTGGCGGGACGAGAAGTCGCTCGTTCGCTGGCGCACCCGCATGCGCCATCACCAGGTTCAGCAGAAGGGCCGCAACGAAATTCTTGCAGACTACCATCTCCGTGTCGGCCAGATCACCGCCGACAATAAGATGCCCGCGGGGTACACCCTCACTGAGCAGCGGCTCGACGAGACCGAGGTCGGGGAGGGAACTGCGGTCACGCTGATCAACGCGACGCGCCCTGCGGAATGGAAGCAGACCAACAACCCGTACCACTGCGCGGAGTGGCTCGGACTGAACCCTTGGGCCGCCAACTGCACGTCCTGGGACATCTTCGACGCCGTGCTCACGCCTGGCGACCTGATTTTGCTCATATCCTGGAAGGACGCTGCTGCAGCGCAGGCCTACGAGGACGCTTCCGCGCCCAATGACACGGCGAGGGTCCGGAGAGTGCGGATCGTGCGCGACTACGGAAAGTACGACCGTCGCGAGGCGCCTCAATACTACGCGGATGCCAAGGGCGGCGAGACCCTCCACGCCTGACATCTCTCCGTCGGAAGGGCCAGCCTGCCGCAGAGCCGGACTCTGCGTTCGCCCTGCCACCCAGTCCCGCATTTGGCCAGGCTTCGTGAGAAACAGAGGTATTGGCGGTTGACGAATTGTCGTTGAGGCTCGCTTCGCTCGTTGTCGAACAATTGATCCCAGCGGTGACGATCATGCCTTGGGATCGCGTACACACGGCGCGGCCGCCCGTCTGGTTCTCGCCCGCTTCGCAGCGCACGGACCCGGCTCTCTGAGATTCCTGAAAGCGTGTCCGTGAGTCCAAATCAATAGGCCTTGCCGTTCCAACGTGCGGACGCAAGTTGCATCTACGCCCCATGGTTGCGACGTGCCCCTCACGTCGTCGAGTGCAAGGCTCGTCAGTATCGACAGCCGCACCTTGACGGAGAACAATCCATGGAGCTTCATCAAGTTCGCTACTTTCTCGCCGTGGCGTTCACGCTCAACTTCACCCGCGCGGCCGAGCAATGCAACGTCACGCAGCCCGCCCTGACCAAAGGGGTGCAGAAGCTCGAGCGGGAACTCGGCGGCCAGTTGATCTACCGCGAACGCCAGCTGACGCAGCTCACCGATCTTGGAAAGGAAGTCCTTCCGATGCTGGAGCGCACACTGGCCTCGGCAGAGGCGGTGCGTCGCCGAGCCCAGGAGTTCCAACGCAAGGACGTCGCGCCACTCAAAATCGGCCTCGCCCCATCCATCTCGGCGTCGCTCGTCCTCGATCCGATCGCGGAGATCGCAAAGTTCGTCCCGGGACTTCACGTCGAGCTGCGCGAGGGCGCAGCGAAGAAGCTCGTCGAGCTCTTGCTTGAGGGCGAGATCAACGCCGCAATGGTCGGCGACGTGCAGGACGTGCCCGCCCGCATCGACGACTGGTCGCTCTTCGAGGAGCGCTACGTCGCTGTTCTCGCGCCGACACACCGGCTCGCAAATCGTCCCTCGATCGGCATCGATGACCTCCGTGAGACCATCTTGCTGGAACGCGCCGACTGCGACGTCGCCCCGAAGATCCAGCAATCGTATTTCCACGAGAAACCGCCCCAACTCGGCCACTGCAGCGGTCACGACTTGCACCTGCAGCACATGGCCGCCGCTGGTTTCGGCGTGATACTCGCGCCCGAGCACATGCCGCGCCTTCCGACGCTCAAGACCATTCCGCTCGAAGGTGACCCGGTTTCGCGGGAGGTGCGGCTCCTGGCCGTGCAGGGGCGCCGCTACTCCCCGGCGCTGGACGCTTTCGTCAAGGTCACGCGGCTTCGAGACTGGTCGTTCAAAGTCCCCGACCAGGGCGTGCCGCACGCAGAGATCCCCGGGGTGGCGACGGCGCCTGCATGACACGACACGTACGCCGGCGGCCAACAGCTTTCAGCCAATCGCTCCTCAGCCTGATGACTTCCACCGATGCCAAATCATACCGACAAGACACTCGCCCGGATTCGCACCGAACTGTTGACGACGTTCAGCGCCGCGGACTGGGAGTCATACAACCACCTCGTGGGCTGGCTCCGGGATACAGACGTGGCATCGCACGCCTTGAAGGTCGGAGACGACGCGCCGGACTTCCTCCTGCCGGACGCTGACGGCCGTCTCCACTCCTCCGAACAGCTGCGCCGCAACGGACCCCTCGTCCTGAGTTTCTTCCGAGGCGGCTGGTGTCCGTTCTGCGCCGCTGAGCTCTGCGCCCTCCAGGCCGCGAAGGATGAGTTCGAGAGCGTCGGCGCGTCTCTCGCAGTGGTGACACCCGAGACGAGGGACTTCCCTCGGCGGCTCAAGCGCAGCCTGGGCTTGGACCTGAAGGTGCTCTCCGACGTCGACTACGGCGTTGCGATGTCATATGGCGTGCTGTTCCGCGTGCCCGACGAGACCAATACGCATTATTCCGGGCTAGGGTTCGACTTCGGCGCGCGGCACGGGTCACCGGTGTGGATGTTGCCTATTCCCGCGACCTACGTGATCGACGCGGAAGGCCGGATCCGCAGCGCATTCGTCGAGCCAGACTTCACGATACGGGAGGAGCCGGCGCAAATCTTGGCCTCGCTGCGCCAGGCCGCTTCCAAGTCCTAGTGAGGGAGGCAGAAGGTGGATAGGGACATCCGGGACAATCCCGCAATGAGCCGGTTTGAAATGGCTCTCGGCGACAGCGCACTTGCAGTAGCGTACTACAAGGTCGAATGCAGTCGCGTCGTCCTGCTCCACACGGAGGTGCCACAAGAGCTGTCCGGCCCAGGGTACGGATCGCGGCTGGCGCATGGCGTTTTCGAAGCGTTACGATGCGATAGGAAAAGAGTAATCGCGAAGTGATGTCCTCCTACGCCGCCCTGCACCCGGAGTACGCCGCACTCCTCGACGGCTGATCGCCGACAGACGGGACGCCGGCGCGCACAGCGCTTTTGGACGACGATATCTCCCGCCTATCGAATGCATATCCAAAGGGAATTTCTAATTTCGTCGGCCGCGTCCGATCTTGTCTGTCTGGGCCCTCCGAGCAGACGCGGTGGGCTCCACAGCGATTGAAACAGTGATTGAGGCCGTTGCGCCGAGCCACCATGCCGCGCGCGAGCGGCAAAGGAGACCCTCCATGAAATTACCGACAACCGTCGGCCTGGCCGTCGCTGTCTCGCTGGTCGCCGGCATCGTGGCAGCGCTCGCGCAGATCAGCGGAACGACCGCGAACGTGACGGACGCCGCCGGGCACCTGCGCGTGCCGACGGACTACCGAACCCTCTACCAAGCGCTCGGGAGCTGGGCGATTGCGGCCGACAGCGGCCAGGGCTCGAAAGAAATCCACGCTGTGTACGCATCCCCGGGGGCGATCGACGCCTACCGGAAGACGGGGCACTTCCCGGACGGCGCCGTTCTTGTGAAAGAAGTCTTCGCGACTTCGACGAACGAGATGACCACCGGCACAGTAAGCCACGCCGACAAGCTCAAGGGCTGGTTCGTCATGGTGAGAGACGGCAAGGGAACGCATCCCGGCAACCCGTTGTGGGGCGACGGGTGGGGATGGTCGTGGTTCGATGCGGACAAGCCGCTCAAGACCACCTCGACGGACTACCATTCCGATTGCCAGGGGTGCCACGTGCCGGCCCAGGCCACGGACTGGATCTATGTGAATGGATATCCCGTCCTGGGTCACTAGGCGACCGCATGCGTGAGCGCAGTCCTCCCGCCGCAGTTTCGCGGAGGTTATGCCCGCAAGCTGGTGCGGAAAGAAGATTGCAGAGCCTCTTGTGACCATTCGTTTCGGTTTCGACCTTTCGGGTCCAACTGGCGTTCGGAGTACAAACGAGTGCATGGAGTTCGACGTTGTCTTTCCCGGTTTATGACATCACAGTCCCTGTCATGGTGCACGGACTGAACGTGATGAACGACTATCTCGACCAGGCCCAAGCGCTCGAGCGAACAAAGGGGATTGAGCCTGGAACGATCCTTGGCGAGCGGCTTGCATCCGACATGCTGACTTTCGGCGAACAGTTTTCCGTAAGCTGCAATAAGGTCGAGGCGCACATGGCGAAGCTGATGCAACGGGATGCGCCGGCACCCCGCAACACCCCGATGATGTACCCGGCATTGAAAGAGCGGCTCCTCGAGACCCGCGGCTTCCTGCAAAACGTGCAGCCGGACGATATTGCCGGCGCGCAGTCCCACACATACGAGCTGACGCCGCCCATCGTGCGCGGGTGGTTCGGCGGCGATGACTACATCCGGCACTTGGTGCTACCCGACTTCTTCTTCCACATCTCGATTGCGCACGCGATCCTTCGGCACCTCGGAGCGAAGATCGGAAAACGCGACTACCTCGGCAACCTCACTCAGCAGAGCGGTGGTGACTACTCGTGAGAGGCGCGTGAGGCGCCCGGCACGGGCCGAGGCCTTCAAGACAACAAAGCAAGTTCAGGGGACGCCGATAGTGAGCGAGTTGCGAGAGATCATTGGCGCGCTGCAAAGCGAAGCGGACTTCGAGGCTGGAGGCGCGAATTGCACGAGTTTCCATGAGACGTTTCGGCGAGACAAAGCCATGCATATGATCGACCTGCTCGCAAGCGGGGTTGCTCACGACTTTAATAATAGATTGCAGAGCATGGCCGGCGCCCTCAGCATGATACGCGCGCGCGTTGCCGCCGGGTGCACGTCTGACCTCGGTTCTCTCATAGAAGTTGCAGAACCGTCACTCGTGAGCGCTAGCGAGCTCGCGCATCGCCTTATGACTGTTGCGCGTAAAACGTTTCATCAATCAGACAATCTGTTTCACCTTTAACGATGCCCTCCGTTCAATGAGTGATCTGCTGCGCTGCGTCGTCGGAGAAGGAATCGTGCTACGTTTGGCTTTATCGGATTCAGAAACTCGGATCCGATGTGATTCTCACCTGCTCGAATGCGCGATCATAAACCTTGTGATGAACGGCCGAGACGCTATGCCCATGGGAGGTATCATAACAATCGAGACCAGCAAGTCTCACTCGCCAAAGGGCGACGATGGCCAAGAGTATGTTTCCCTCTGCGTCACTGATTCTGGATGTGGCATTACCTCCGACGTCCTGGAAAAGATGTTCGAACCATTCTTCACGACGAAGCCACAAGGCGCTGGAACAGGGCTCGGACTTCCAATGATCCGCCATTTTGTTGATCAGGCGCGCGGCCACATTGAAGTTCACAGCATGCTGCAACAAGGCACATGCATAAAGCTCTACTTACAGGCTGCCGCCGAAAGCTGAGAGTATGCGCAAAGTCGGCGGCCCAAAGGCCGCCTCAGAGATTGCATTCTGATGGGCGGCGTCGAATGTTTAACGGCATCTCAGCGCCGCTGGGCAATGCTCTGCATCTTGCTTGGACTTGGCCTAAGTTCCCTCGGAAGCGCGATCGTGAATATCGCCTTGCCAAATATATCGCGTTCATTCGCAAGTAGTGACGCGGCAACCGTTTGGGTCGTGAATGCCTATCAGCTTTCGGCAACGGTCTGCTTGTTGCCCGTTGCAAGTCTGGTCGAGTCACTCGGTCTGAAGCGCGTTTATGCCGCGGGTCTAGCTATTTTTGTTTTCGCGTCGTTAGGTTGCGCTTTCGCCCCAACATTGCCGATGCTGGTGAGTGCGCGCTTGATTCAGGGTGTCGGAGCGGCCGGGGTTGCTGTGGCCGGCGTTGCATTTGTACGCGTGATCTATCCGCACCGCATGGTCAGTAAGGGCCTCGCGTTGGTCGCATTAGCGGTGGCGATACCTGGAGCATTGGGGCCTACCATCGCGGCGACAATACTTGCCGCGGCAAAATGGCCCTGGTTGTTTCTGGTGAATGTGCCATTCGGCCTCGCGGTACCGCTATTTATTGCCGCTGCACCATCAGACGTTCGGGTTCCTCGCCCTCTGGATCTGATCGGGGCCGCTCTCAACGCGCTGGCGTTCGGGCTTTTCGTCGTCGGTGTCGGCACGCTGGGTATTGGCGATGGGCGCATTGCGATGGGAGGGATCGTCGCAGGCCTTTTCTGGTTCAGCCTCTTCGTTCGACAACAGCTTCAGCACCCTATGCCAATGCTGCCATTCGATCTTTTCCGCATACCTCTGTTTGCACTATCGGCGTGGACATCTGTCTGCTCCTATGCCGCACAAATCCTGGCTTACGTCTCCTTGCCGTTTCTATTTGAGGCGGGGATGCATCTTTCGGCCGTGGAAACAGGCTTTCTCTTGACGCCCTGGCCGGTCATGACTGCCATCACGGCTCCAATCGCCGGGCGCTTGACAATCCGCTACCCCGCCTCGGTGATTTGCAGCATTGGTTTGGCGTTGTTGGCGGCCGGTTTGCTTCTAATGGTCTTCTTGCCGACAACTCCGGCGAAGTGGGATGTCGTTTGGCGCCTCGCCCTTTGCGGTATCGGCTTTGGCCTTTTCCAGACCCCGAACAACACTGCGATGATGACGGCTGGACCCATAGGGCGCAGCGGGGCGGCGAGTGGGATGAATGCCGCGGCTCGCTACGTCGGATGGTCACTTGGTTCCGCCTTGGTCTCGCTGATCTTCGGCTTGGGCGGAGATCATGGCGCGGTCTTTTCTCTGGTCGCCGGAATGGCCTTCGCTCTGATGGGAGCCGCTACCAGCAACGCTCGTCGGTTCAGATAGCGTCAAAATGCCGGACGCCAGCACCTCGTCGAAGGTTGTGTGGCAATGTCTGCGCTGTCCGGGGCATAGATTTTCGGTACACACAGCGGCCGAGATCGCCAACGCCCGGCGCGTGGCGAATGTTTGCCTCCGCTAATGGGACCGAATAGGCCCGTTCCTACCCCCGTTGCAGCAACAGCGCCGTCAGCTCGTTTGGCATGTCGAGCATCACATCATGCCCGCACGCAAACTCCTCTCGCCACCAGCGGCGTTCTCCTGCGAGATCGTAAAAGCCGTCGAAATAAGGGCTGTCATAGCTCCGCGCCCGGATGTATCCGATGTTCGGAATCGCATCACAAGCGCCGCTGATCTGCGCCGGCGCTTCAAAAGTGGACAATGCTTGCACCGTGCACTGTCGGTCGACCCAATCGGCGTCTGCCGCGTTCACTGCCAAGAACGATGCCGGAGGCGGCGGGAGCTTCCAGCCATCGCCGTTCGCCGCGGCGAGTTCTCGGAATCTCTTGCCCATGTCGGGTACGTAGTCGAAAAGAGTTTTGCCGTTGTTTGGCACAAAGGCATCGAGGTAGATCAACGAGCGAATCCGGTCTGACATCCGGTCGGCGACGTGGCGCACGACAAATCCAGCATAGGAATGTCCGACCAGGACGATGTTGCGCAGTTCTTCCCAAACCATGAGGTTGGTGACATCCGCGATGTGGGTACCGAGGCTGACCTCAGGGCTCTCCAAGACCGGTCAGCGTCGGCGTGAACGCCCGGTGGCCTTTTGAGGCCAGGAGGCGGCGCACGCGAGTCCAGCACCAACTGCCGTGGAACGCGCCGTGGATCAGAACGTAATCTGTCATTCTTAAGCTTCTCCCGAGCCGCCCGCTATCGCCACGGCCGGCGTCGGGGTTGTTGCAGCTATAAAGGCGCCGCAGATCGACGTCGCAGCGGCTACGACGAGACCGACCTTGTAACCGGACTCGAAAGACGCGACACCGGCGGCCAAGGCCGCGCCGACAAGTTGCGCAATCCGGCTCGCCGCATTGTTGACGCCGGAGGCGAGCCCTTCGTCCGTCTGGTCAACACTCGACATGACGGATGCGGTAAGCGGCGCCACGAGGACGGCGAAGGACAGGCCAAGCAGCGCCATCGGTGCGATCACGCCGAGCATCAAGGATTCTTTCTGACCAAGCGCCATCCAGACGTAGGCCAGTGCGGCACCTGCCGGTCCGGCGACGAGCATGGTCCGCGCGCCAATCTTGTCTGCCAAGCCACCGAAGACATTCGACAAGAGCCCTACGCCGAGCGTGAAGGGCAGGAATGCCAGCCCAGCATCGGTCGACGACAGGGCGCGGCGATCGACGAGGTCAAAAGGTAGCAGGAAGAACATGATCGAAATCCCCGTATAAACCATCAGGGTCGCGACGTTCAGTCCGAGGAAAGCGCGGTTCTCTACCAGACGGGGCGGCGTCATCGGGTGTGCGCTTCCGCGCTCCCAGATCGCGTAGACGGCGATCCCGACAATGCCGAGTCCGGCGACGATCGTGAGTGCCGTGGTCGTCCGGGCGGAAGCGCCTGCTGCCGCCCAAGCTTCACTGCGTCCGATTTGGCTAAGCGCCCAGGCAAGCGCGCCGAGCGCCGAAGCCAGGATTGCGGCACCGATCACGTCGAACTGGCGCTGGATGCGGTCATCTTTGGGCGCGAAGACCAGCAGTACTCCCACCGCTACGAGCGCGAGCGGCGGGTTGATCCAGAACACGGATGGCCAGCCAAAGGCCTCCGTCAGCCAGCCGCCCAGGACAGGACCTCCGGCGGTGGTGAGAGCCGATGTCGCGGCCCATACGCCGATCGCCCGGTTCCGCTCAGCGCGCGGATAGGTGGCGCCGATCAGGGCGAGGCTGGCGGGGGTGACAATCGCCGCGGCCGCTCCCTGGGCCACGCGGGCAGCGATCAGCCAGGCCGGCGAAGGCGCCAGCGCGCAAGCCGCGGATGCCAGACCAAACAGGACGCAACCGAACGCGAGCATGCGCGCCTTGCCATAAACGTCCGCGAGCGCGCCGCCGATCAATGTCAGCGAGGCGAGCGCCAGCATATACCCGTTGAGAATCCATTGAACGGAGGCGAGGTCCGCTCCGAGGTCAGCGCGCAATCTCGGTAACGCAACGGGCAGCACTGTCGCATCGATGAACGCCATCGAGGACGCGATCACACAGGCCGTGAGCACCATGCGCCGGCCCCAAGGTGCCGTTTCCTGCCCGAGTTCTCGCGGGCAGGGTTCTGCATCGATAACGCCGCGGCCGCACTGCTCTATAAACGGCTGCGCCTCGTGGTGACAAGCTCGCCAACTCTGGTTTGCAGGAGTGGTCATTCGCAGTCTCGTTCTGCGTTGTAGCTGCTTCCGACAGCGTGGCGCTCGCCACCCGGCGAGGGAAATCGCCTCTCGCCATAGAATCGATAGACGATCGTTATTGCCTCGCCCGCGGCGTGAGGCCGCCGCGGTCTGCGCAACTTGCCTTGATTTACGAATGGAAGAGAGGACCGTCGCAGCAGCATTCTCCGCTGCTATCGAAACTATACATGCCGGCTATTGGAAAATTTCGTCCCGCGCTGCGATCAACGGTTAGCACTGTCGCAGATTTCATCG
Organism: Bradyrhizobium sp. Leo78; assembly: GCF_059512425.1. Taxonomy (NCBI): domain Bacteria; kingdom Pseudomonadati; phylum Pseudomonadota; class Alphaproteobacteria; order Hyphomicrobiales; family Nitrobacteraceae; genus Bradyrhizobium; species Bradyrhizobium sp. Leo78. Next base: position 28,462 of record NZ_JCAMOT010000041.1, on the reverse strand, counting down.
AGCAACGCCTGCGGCAACTCGGGCGGATATTACTCAGTTGCGTGGGAAAAAAGTATGGTCGTGGAGAAAAAAGGTTGGCGCCTTACCCTACTGATCGCCGGAGCGGTTTCCAGCGCAGTTGTCATAACGGCTGTATTCGGGCAGTCCGAATCCAGTAACGCCAACCCATCGACGAGGAAGCGCTATCTCCCGGAATATACCGCGTCCGGTGACTTGATCCTGCCGAAGGACTTCAACGAGTGGGTGTTCGTCGGCTCACCGCTCACTCCGAACGCGCTGAACGGCGGGACGGCGAACTTTCCTGAATTTCACAACGTTTATGTCGAACCGGGCTCATACGAGATCTACAAGAAGACAGGTGAGTTTCCGGAGGGAACGATCTTCTTCAAGGAGCTACAGCTGACGCTTCCAGCCGAGAACCCGGATGGATCGCGCACCGAGGCCTCCGGGCGAGGCTTCTTCCCCGGAAAGCTGAACGGCGCAGACGTTACGGTCAAGGATAGCAACCATTACGCCGACACCGGAGGCTGGGGTTACTATAACTTCAATCACCATGAGCCAACGGCTCCGACAGCCAAGCTGCAGCCAAAGTCCGAATGCGCGTTCTGCCACATGGCAAGCGCTAAGAAAGACGAGGTCTGGACCCAATTCTATCGCTGCTGGACAAATGAAATCGTCAACGAGCGCTACCGGTTCACGAACAGAGTGCCGCTGGCATGAGATGTCAAACGGGCTCTCATCGCTGGAACATATCCAGCAAAGAGACAACTAACCGAGGAAACAATTCATATGAAGGCGATCATCGTAACGGACCGGGCCGCGGGAACGGCGGGAATGAAGCTGGTGGAGCAATCCGAGCCGCAGGCAGCGATCAACGACGTCGTCGTTCAGGTCCATGCGTCGGGATTCACCTGGGATGAGCTGACGTGGCCCTCGACCTGGACCGATCGCTTCGGCCGTGACCGGGCGCCGGTAATTCCCGGGCAAGAGCTGGCCGGAGTGGTCAGCGGCCTTGGCTATGGCACGAGGGGACTGTCGGTCGGGCAGCGGGTGTTCGGAGTCACGGACTCGTATCGCGGCGGCACTCTGGCCGAGTATGTGGCCGTCGAGGCACGGAACCTCGCGCCGCTGCCGGGCGATGTCGACTTCGCGGTGGGCGCGAGCGTCGCGATGCCGGGCCTGACCGCGTGGCAGGGACTGTTCGTGCACGGCCGCCTTCAGGCAGGGCAGAGCATCCTCGTGCACGGCGTGGCCGGAGCGGTCGGTTCGATGGTCACCCAGCTCGCACGTGAGGCCGGCGCCTACGTCATCGGCACTGGACGCGCCGCCCACCGTCGGACCGCGCTCGACTTCGGCGCGCAGGAGTTCGTCGCTCTCGACAACGACGCCCTAGAAGACATCGGCACAGTCGATCTGGTTTTCGATATCTTCGGCGGCGACATCGCGAAGCGGTCCGCAGGCCTGATTCGAGCCGGAGGAACGCTGGTGACCGTCGCCGGCCCGACCGAGGCACGGCCTGCTGACGGCCGGACGATCGACTTTGTTCTCGTGTCCGATCGCGCCCAACTGGGTGAGATCGTTCAGCGGGTGCGGGACGGACGACTGCGGACGAACATCGGCAACATCGCGACCCTCGATGATGCTGTCGCCGCTTTCAATCCGAGCAAGCGGACCAGCGGGAAAACGATCATCCGCGTTCGCCCGTGAGGACTTGGGGACGGTGAGCGGTTCTGCGCTCCTCGTGGATCATCGTCGCGTTTTGGATCGTAGCGTAGCAACACAAGGAGACTGGTTGGATGCACAATTATGTCTTGGGGCATTCGAACCGGGAACTTCGCAGGCTGATGCTGCAGGCGGAAGACCTCCGCCCGATCACGACGCGCCTCCTGCGCGAGATCGGACTGGCGCGAGGCATGCGCGTCGTTGATCTCGGTTGCGGAGCAGGCGACGTGGCAATGCTCGCGGCGGAAATGGTCGGACCGACCGGGGCCGTCGTCGGGATCGACCGCAGCGCTGTCGCGATCGCTACGGCCCGCGAGCGCGCGCGCTGCTGGTCACGCCAATATCGAATTCGTGGAAGGCAATGCCTCCGAAATGACCGGCTCCGGAAACTGCGATCTGGCTATCGGCCGCTATGTCTTGGTCCACCAGAGCGACCCTGTCGCACTGATCCGCGCAGCGGCCACTCACGTCCAGCCAGGCGGCGCAGTTGCCTTCCACGAGGTATTCCTCCTCGGAACATGGTGGTCCTTTCCCCTGGTCCCGCTATGGGAAGATACCTCCGATCTCATCAATACGACGTTTCGCTCAGTCGTCACGTGCCCTGATGCCGGTGCGCGGATGGTGGAACATTTCTACAATGCGGGGCTGGAGTTGCCTCGACTGTTTTCGGAGACTCCGGTGGGCGGCGGCCCCGATTCGCCTCTCTACGCATGGGCCGCGGAAACCTTGCGTACGCTGTTGCCAAGAGCCGAGGAAATCGGCCTTGTGGCACGCGGCGAGATCGATATCGACAGGCTTGAGGACCACCTGCGCCAAGCGGTGACGGCGGTCCATGCTCAGATAGGCTTTGCCCATCAGCACTGCGGCTGGGCGCGAGTCTGATGACGCGTTTTTCAGAATGGTAAACGGGGAGGATCGGCGAAGTCCGTATGTCCTTCTCGGGGGCGCTCTCTACGGCCTGGGCGCGACCGCGATTGGTTTCGTGCCGCTGATCGTCGGCCGCTTCCTGCAAGGCTTGGGCGAAGTCGTGATCCTGCCAAGGCCTTTCCAGGCCTTTCGCGCCGACAAGAAAGCCCGTGCGGTCGGCACCTAATCGGAGATCTTGTTATACAACTTCCACCTTCCGTCCCTGCAGAGAAGCAAAATAGGACGGAGAAACTCCATGGTCCAATGACTTTTGGCTATGGAATCGCTGCCATCGATGTAGCACCCACGGCAAGAAGCACTGGCTTTAGCGGGCAGTCGATCAGAATGATTTCGTGCTCGACGACGTAAAAAACCAAACCTTGTTGGCACATACCAAAGGCCCCGGACGCGCTCCAAGGCGCATCCGGGGCCTGGGCGCTACGTCCGCTTCACATAACAGCCCCGAGCACTCCAGGAGAGATGGTCGACGCGACCGGACGAAGTTCAGATCGAGCCAACCGGCGCAACGGCGGGAAAGTCCTTCTCGGGATCGAACACGTTATTGAAAAAGTTCGTCAGGGAGTACATGGCCACCAGCGCGACGATCTCAATGAGGTTCGCATCCGTGTAGCCGGCATCGCGGACGGCTTTCAGATCGGCGTCACTGACCTTGCCGCGGGTCTCGATGATTTTGCGCGCAAACTGGATGGCGGCGTCCCGCTTGGGGTCGCTCGCATGGCCCTTCCGAGCGAGAATGATTTCATTGGCCGGCAGCTTGGCCATATGATCGGCCGTAAAGCTGTGAACCGTCAGGCAGTAGTTGCAGCCATTCACTTCGGAGACAGCGAGGCCGATGCTGTCACGCGTCTTCACGTCGAGCACTTTGCTCATGGAGCCGAGGAGGGTGGCCCATGCGTTGAACGCGATCGGGCTTGCCGCGAAGGTCGCCATCATATTTGGGGTGAACCCGATGTTCTTGGTGAACATAGCGAGGGTCGGTTTCGAATCGGCCGGCACCTGTTCCGGCTTTAGAGCCGCAATTCGTGGCATCACAATCTCCGTAAGCGATCGGCTTCACTAATAATCAAACGAGATTCAACACTTCGGCCACTGGACGGCGTGGCTTCTGCGGCCAGTTTCCCGGACGCTCCGCCCCTATGGACAGCAGCATGACCGGTACTTCGTCCTTGGCCAGTCCGAACTCGCGATGCACCGCTTCGGAATCAAAACCGATCATCGGCGTCGAACCCAAGCCGAGCGAGCGGGCCGCATAAATCATCGCCGCCGCACCGAAGGTGCCGGTGCGTACTGCCTCGTCACGCTGGCGCTGCGGGTACTGCATGTACAGATCGCGTGCGGGGAGTTCCCAATCCGGTATCAACTTTGCCGGCATGATGCCCGCTTCCACCACCGGCGCCAGGCGCTCAGGTACTACGCTAGAATCGGCCAACTGGCCGCAGACGATGAAAGTAACGGCTGCTTCGGTGATCGCGGGCTGATTCCAGGCGATCGGAGCCAGCCGAGCCTTGGCTTCAGGCGTGCGCACCGCGATGAAACGCCAGTTCTGTAAGTGAAAGGAAGTCGGCGCAGTGGTGCCGATTCGCACCAGCTCGCGGATTTGTTCGTCGCTCAACGTGGCGGCAGGGTCATAGTACTTGGTGGCGCTGCGGCTCAGGATACAATCGATGACGGCGTTGGTCATGATGATTCCGTTAGTCATGGTGATCCCTATTCGTTAAGGAATGAGGTTGAGATGACGAATGCTTTCGCTCCCTTTGCTCGAAATGGCGCAGGGATGTGGCTCCTCTGACATCTCATGCCAGGGGGCCATGGTAGTTTCCTGGGTTGCGCCGGCGCGTCTGATGGGACGTGGCCGGCCGCGTGCGTCGAATGCGGGTCGCTCACGGACGAACGCGGATGATCGTCTTCCCGTTGATCCGCTTTGCCGGTTTGAAGGCGGCGATGGCATCGTCGAGTGTCGTGACGCTGCCGATGTTCGTGCGCAGTCGTCCGTCCCGAACCCGCTGGACGATCTCACTCAATTGGAAGCGATCGGACTCGACGACGAAGTCGACCGCGAGGCCCTTGGCGGGCCGTGCGTCGGCCGGCCCGACGATAGACACCAGCGTTCCTCCGGATCGAACTAGGCGCGCGGAGCGCTTCCCGATGTCGCCGCCGATGACATCGAACACCAGATCGACTCCGCCGACGTCTTCGAGGGCATCGTTGTCGAGGTCGACGAACTCCTTCGCGCCGAAGTCGAGCGCTTTCTGACGGTCGGCGGCGCGCCCGGTGCCGATGACGTAGGCGCCGGCCTCTCGTGCGAGCTGCGCCACCATCGACCCGACTGCGCCGGCCGCGCCGTGCGCGAGGACGCTCTGTCCCGCCTGAAGGCGGCCGTGCACGAACAACCCCTGCCACGCAGTCAGACCCGAGATCGGCAGGCTCGCGCCCACTGTGAACTCAACGTCGCCCGGCAACGGCGCGAGGTTGCGTGCCTCGATCGCCACATACTCGGCCAGCGTGCCGTCGCGATACCAGTCCGCGAGGCCGACCACCCGCTGTCCCACGGACAGCCCCGTCGTGCCATATCCGAGAGCAGTGACCACACCGGCCAGCTCGTGCCCAGGGATCGACGGCGTTCGTTCACGATCGAGGCGATCGGTCCAGGTCGAGGGCCACGACAGTTCGGTCCCGACGAATCCTGAGGCATGAACTTGAACGACGACGTCGTTGATCGCTGCCTGCGGCTGGGGTCGCTCCGCTTGCCTAATGCCGGCATTTCCCGCAGCCTGGTCCGTTACGACGATTGCCCTCATCGTCAACCTCCTCGTGTGTGGTCTGTCGTCATCTTCCGAATTGCCTTGCGGACGAACAAAAATACGATCGCGAAACTCGACGGTCCAATCACCTGTGGCTATAGAATCGATGCCAAGGACGCGAAACATCAAAGCGCGTCAGCAGCGGTGGAACGAATGCCCCGCGTTGGGCAACTGAGGACGCAAAAGAGCCGGAATGCGCGGAAGAATGCCGCTGCTGTTGGGGCTAACATCAGGAGGCGGCCGGATTGTCGTGAACGAGGCGCCATTGTATGCCGCGGCCATGCTGCTCGAACAAGGAAGGCCGACGGAGAATGCGAGAACGTTGGGTTGAGATTCGCGCCGGATCGGACGTCGCGCGAAATGTTGCCCATCCGAGGTTGGGGATCACGTCTTCCCCAAGACGACAAGGTCGGGTTCGGCGAGGGCCTGTACGACAGGAGCCGGTAGGCTTTAGCCCGTCGGCATCCCGCATCGCGGGTCCACCGAACTGGAGGCCCGGCGGGTATGATAGGCTGCGATGCTCGGGTGCAGGATCGACTGCGCGAGAGACGCTCAATCCGGAGTGATATTGGGGATCGGGAGTTGAGCCAGATCATCATCGTAGCTGGCCTGAGTGCTTGGGCTGTGGCCGGAAGTAGTAGCGTCCAGGCGCGTGTTAATATCCGCACCAATGCCGAGCATTTTGCCAACGGGACAGAGGTTTGCGGCTTCCAACAGGAAGGCGCGCTGCTGCGCGTCGAGTTTTCCTCCCAGCACTAGGGTGCGTACGAACGAATCTCTTTCGCCCTGAGCGCCATGGTGGAAGCTGACGCCAACTTCCAACCGCTCCAGCGGAAGTTTCTGGCGTCGAGCCTGAAAACGAACGCTCATAGCCGTGCATGCGGCAAGAGATGCGCTAAGAAGGTCGTAAGGATTGGGACCGGAAGAAATATGGCCGGCGCCATCCGGGCCGCCGACAGGAAATTGAGATTCGCCGACATGGCCTACCAGCGCGCCATGATTAGTGGAATCGCTTGCGACAACAACTTCGCGGGTCTTGGTCATGATTAGGTCCCGATTGTTCGAATGATTGATCCACGAGCATCGACGAGTGTGTACGCCAGAAACAGCGCAGAACAAGTCTTAGAGTTCGTGCGAGATCTCAGCGCCGCGTCCGCTCCGGCCGTTGTGTTCAGCAGCTAAATCCGGCGACCATCCGCGTAAAGCTATCATATCCATAACTGGCAGGAATGCACCGTGAAGTCAGTCGAAGCTCCGCGACGAGGAAATCCGTCGACGCGCCTCCTGAATGATCTTTCAGTTGTTTGGCGCGCAAAATGAACAATTCGGCGAAAAGGCGTTAGACATAAAAATGCGTTTGACGCATTCATGATGGTCGAGAGCGCCCCACGGTGTCCCGCGCGCATTCTTCCGTCTCTCGTACGGCGCGTACGAGCTTCTCTCGGAGCTCACTGCGCGAATCTCGCGGCGCCAGTTGTGCATGCCGCGACGGCATTGGGTGCGATTTAGCCACTGAACGCGGCTTAGAAGTCTCCGCAGAATAAAGCGCCGGCTTGAGTGCCAGCGGCTCGTGGGATTCCTCGCCACCGCATCACGCCGCGGGGCGAGCGGCAATAACGATCGTTTATCGACTCCATGGCGAGACGTGATTTTCTTCGCCGGCGTTGCAAGGTCATTCTCGAAAGCACCGTCGTGCCGAGCTTGCGCTTGCCGCGATCGACACGCGGACCACGATGGAAAATTGAAAAGGCAGGAGGCGATATGCAAAGCAATGACGCAATCGAAATTGTCGCGCCATGACCTGTCCAATTCAACGTGGCCAGATTGGCTGCTCGATCGTGTTCCGCCGGCGCCCGCGTCGCCGCCCAGCACAGCCAGGACTATTCCTCCTGGTAACCGCATGTCCCGGGCCTGAAGGTGCGCGCGCCGTTTGCAACATTTCAGGTTTCGGAGAAACGGAAGTGAGTACGACTGACAGAACCGAGCATCCGGCTCCGGTGCCCCGGCGCGATCGCGGTTCGTTGCGGCGCCTTCGACGACGTGGTGGCGCGTCGGTTGGTTTACTGTTCGCGCTGGCGCTCGCTGGCTGCGACGAGAAGGCACAATCGCAGGCGGCGGCGCCTCCGCCGGTGACAGTTGCACAACCGGTCAAACGTACGGTCACCGACTGGGACGAGTTCACCGGCCGCTTCGAGGCGGTCGAGGAGGTCCAGGTCCGCGCCCGCGTCGGCGGCTTCGTCAACAGCGTCGAGTTCAAGGACGGTGCGATTGTCCATGCCGGCGATCTGCTCTACATCATCGATCCGCGCCCGTTCGAGGCGGTCGCGTCGCAAGCCCAGGGCCAACTCGACGACGCGCGGGCCAAGGCAGAGCTTGCCAAGCGTGAACTCGATCGTGGGCTGAACCTGGTCCAGACCAGCGCAGTTTCGGTACAGGTCGTCGATCAGCGCCGACAGGCCTTGCAGGCGGCTTATGCGGCCGAGACGCAAGCCGAGGGTGCGCTGAAGGCCGCGCAGCTCAATGTCGAATTCACCCACGTGCTGGCGCCGATCACCGGCCGCGTCAGCCGGCATCTGGTGACGCCGGGCAATCTGGTGCAGGGCGCCGATAGCGGCGCGACGTTGCTCACATCGATCGTGTCGCTCGATCCGATCTACATCTATTTCGACGTCGACGAGGCCACCTATCAACGCAACAGCCGGCTCTGGTTCGAAGGCAAGCGGCCGAGCTCGCGCGATACGCCGAATCCGGTGCAGGTGACTTTAACCGGCGAGACAAAGCCTTCGCATGAGGGGAAGATGGACTTCCTCGATAATCGACTGGACATCTCGACCGCGACGCTGCGCAGCCGCGCGATCATCCCGAACAAGGATCTCTCGATCCTGCCGGGGCAGTTTGGCCGCGTCAGGATCATCGGCTCGTCACCTTACGAGGCGCTGCTGATTCCGGACACCGCTATAGCCACCGACCAGTCGCGCAAGATCGTGTTCGTGGTCAAAGAAGACGATACGGTGGAAGCAAGGCCGGTGGTGCTCGGGCCGCTCGATGAAGGGCTGCGCGTGATTCGCGAGGGCCTCAAGGAGGAGGATCACGTCATCGTCGACGGGCTGCAGCGTGCCCGCGTCGGCGCCAAGGTGACACCGAAAATGGCGCAGGCGCCGGCGGGCGACAAGGCTACGGCAGGTGCCAAGCCATGAATCTCGGAAGGCTTTCCGTCAACCAGCCCATCTTGGCGATGGTACTGTCGATCGTGCTTGTGATCGTCGGCACGATCGCCTACCAGACGCTGCCGGTCTCGGAATATCCGGAGGCGGTGCCGCCGACCGTTACCGTCACTACGACCTATCCCGGCGCCTCGGCGCAGACCGTATCCGACACCGTCGCCGCCCCGATCGAGCAGGAGATCAACGGCGTCGAGGACATGCTGTATCTCTACAGCCAGGCGACCTCGAACGGCCAGCTCACCATAACTGTTACCTTCAAGCTCGGCACCGATCTCGACAAGGCCCAGGTGCTGGTTCAGAATCGTGTCGCGATTGCGCAGCCGCGGCTGCCCGAGGAGGTCCAACGCAACGGCGTCGTAACCCGCAAGAACTCGCCCGACATCCTGATGGCGGTATTCGTGCTGTCCCCCGACGACTCGTTCGATCAGCTCTACATCTCCAACTACACGCTGCTGCAGGTCCGCGATCAGCTTTTGCGGCTCGACGGTGTCGGTGACATCCAGATGTTCGGCGCGCGCGACTACTCGATGCGGCTGTGGCTCGATCCCGACCGGATCGCTGATGTCGGTCTGACGTCGGGCGAGGTGCTGGCGGCAATCCGCGCCCAGAACCTGCAGATCACGGGCGGACAGATCGCGGAGCCGCCGATTGCCGACCGCGCATTCCAGCCGAACCTCGTCTTTACTGGCCGCCTCAAGGACATCGGGCAGTTCGAGGACATCGTGGTAAAGGCCGGCTCTGACGGCCGTACCGTGCGGCTACGCGACGTCGCACGGGTCGAACTCGGCGCGCTGTCCTACGCCACCAGCAGCCGCATATTGCGCAAATCGGCGGTCGCGATGGTGGTGACGCAACGGCCCGGATCGAATGCGCTCGCCACAGCGAAGGCAATCTCCACCACCATGGCGAAGCTGAAGGAGAGTTTTCCGAAGGGACTCGACTACAATATCGGCTACAACCCGACCGAATTCATCGCCCAATCGGTCCATGAGCTGATTAAGACGGTCTACGAGGCGATGGCGCTCGTTGTCATCGTAGTGCTGGTGTTCTTGCAGGGGTGGCGGCCTGCGATCATCCCGATTATCGCGATCCCGGTGTCGCTGGTCGGTACCTTCGCGGTGATGGCCGCGCTCGGATTCTCGATCAATAATTTGACGCTGTTCGGTCTGGTTCTCGCGGTCGGCATCGTGGTCGACGACGCCATCGTGGTTGTCGAAAATGTCGAACGACATCTCCAGCACGGTATGAGCCGGCGGGAGGCGGCGCTCAAGACCATGGAGGAAGTCGGCGGCGCGCTGGTCTCGATCGCGCTGGTGCTCTGCGCGGTGTTCGTGCCGACAGCTTTCCTGGGCGGCATCTCCGGGCGGTTCTTCCAGCAATTCGCCGTTACCATCGCGGTCGCGACCGCGATCTCCTGCTTCTGCTCGCTGACGCTGTCGCCAGCACTGGCCTCGCAGATACTTACTCCGCACGAGGAGAAACGTCCGCCGGCGCATTGGAACATCATTGCGCGCGGCTGGGACGGTTTCACCGCGCTGTTCAACCGCGTCTTCGATCGCCTGGCATACGGCTATGCGGCCGCCGCCGACTTCGTGATCCGGCACGCGGCGGTGATGCTTGTGATCTATCTCGCGCTGATTGGCAGCGCCGGCTGGCTGCTCGCCACGACCTCGCAGGGCTTCATTCCCGCACAGGATCGCGGTTACCTCATCATCTCGGTGCAATTGCCAGGCGCCGCATCGCTGGCGCGGACCGCTGAGGTGGTGCGCGAAATCGAGCGCATCGCGCTGGATACGTCAGGTATCGTCCGTGTTGGGGCGTTCAGCGGCTTCTCTGGCGCGACGCGCACGCAGGCCGGCAACGCCGCGGCGTTGTTCCCGGTGTTCGACGAGGCGGAGGCACGGCAGAAGAAGGGGTTGTCGGCCAACGCGATCACGGCCGATCTGCGCAAGCGGCTCTCGGTGATCCAGGGCGCTTTCATCATCGTCATTCCGCCGCCCGCGGTACCAGGCATCGGCACCGGCGGCGGCTTCACCATCCGTATCCAGGATCGGCAAGGCCGCGGCCCTGAGCTGCTGGCAGCCGCGACCGACGAGCTCGTCGCCGCCGCGCGGAAGTCGCCAAACCTGACCTCCGTCTTCTCGCCATTTACGGCGAATACGCCGCAGCTGTTCGTCGACATCGATCGCGTCAAGGCGCAGAAGCTCGGGCTGCCGATCGCCAACATCAATGACACCATCCAGACCTATTTCGGCTCGACCTACGTCAATGACTTCAATTTGTTCGGCCGCACCTATCACGTCACAGCGCAGGCCGATCTCCCATTTCGCAAGGAGACCTCCGACCTGGCGCGGCTGCGCACCCGCAACGCCGCCGGCGACATGGTGATGCTCGGCAGCGTCGTGGACTTCAAGAACATCTCGGGCCCCGACCGTGTCGCGCGTTACAATCTCTACTCCGCGTCCGAGCTGCAGGGTGAGCCGGCGCCGGGGGTGAGCTCGACGACGGCGCTCAACACCATCAAGCAACTGGCCGACGAAACATTGCCGAGCGGCTTTTCCTTCGAATGGACCGATCTGTCCTATCAGCAGGTGACGGGTGGCAATGCCGGCCTCTACGTGTTTCCGATCTGTGTGCTGTTCGTCTATCTGGTGCTGGCGGCGCAATATGGCAGCTGGACGCTGCCGTTCGCGGTGATCCTGATCGTGCCGATGTGCCTGCTCGCGGCTACCATCGGCGTGCGCATTATGGGCCAGGACGTCAACATCCTGACCCAGATCGGCTTCGTGGTGTTGGTCGGACTTGCGGCCAAGAACGCGATCCTGATTGTCGAGTTCGCGCGCGACATTGAACTAGAGGGCAGGTCGCGGCTGGAGGCTGTCATCGAGGCCTGCCGGTTGCGGCTGCGGCCGATCCTGATGACGTCGTTCGCCTTCATCTTCGGCGTGCTGCCGCTGGTGGTATCGACCGGCTCCGGCTCGGAGATGCGCCAGGCCGTCGGCGTTGCCGTGTTCTTCGGCATGCTCGGCGTCACGCTCTTCGGCCTGATCTTCACGCCGATCTTCTACATGATGGTGCGCAATCTCGCGGAAGGCAAGAATGAGGGCAAGCCGACTCAAACGATCGCTGCCGCGGCGGAGTGATTTGCGGGGCCGCCGATGCGCCATACAGCCGGAACACTCTCTCCGTTACACTGAGGAGCGCAGAACGCGCCTGGGCTCGGCGACGTACCGTCTTTGCCGAGGCCAGCATGCACGCCAGCATCGGAAGTATTTCCGTTCCAAGCTCGGTGAGCTGGGTCAGCTGGCGCTCGCGATGGCTGAGTTCCAGCTCGAGCCTCTGCACCCTCAGGGTGGGCAAATCGCTCGAAATTGCTGCTAGGCGAAAGAGGATCCGCGTCCGCCGTACCCGGCAAGACAGAGGGCGGCTGGCATTTCCCGAGTGATGGAGTACGATTTCTCTAGGCTCGAGTGAGGCCGCGTGTGGCGAAGAGCTTGATCAGCCGACTTCAAGCCGAAGCCCGACGCCGGAGTCTGACAGATGGTGCAGCAGTCGCTGAACGTCGCGTACTCGGACGGCAGCTCTCAGGCGTTGTGGGAGGACGGCGAGCGCGTGTTCAGCCGCGGTTGGCGACTGGACGACAATGGCAACCGGGTTTCCGTGCTGCTTGTTGCCCCTGCCGCCGACCACCCGTCGCGGGCGAGACTCGATCGCCTGACCCACGAATACGAGCTGAAAGATGAGCTCGACGGGGCATGGGCGGTCCAGCCATTGGCCCTCACGCGCGACGCCGGTCGGACCATACTGGTGCTCGATGATCCTGGCGGAGAGCCGCTCGATCGTTTGCTCGGTGGGCCCATGGAGGTCGGGCGCTTCTTGCGCCTTGCCGTCGCTGTTACCTCGGCTCTGGGCAAGCTTCATCAGCGCGGGCTCATCCATAAAGACATCAAGCCAGCGAACATTGTGGTGGACTGCGCGGATGGACACGTGCGGCTCACCGGGTTTGGTATTGCCTCGCGCCTGTCCCGCGAGCGGCAGGCGCCCGAGCCGGCCGAGACCATCGCCGGTACGCTTGCCTACATGGCACCCGAACAAACCGGGCGGATGAACCGCTCGGTCGACGCCCGCAGCGATCTCTACTCCCTCGGCGTCACGCTGTACCAAATGCTCACGGGCGTTCTGCCCTTCACGGCGGCCGATCCGATGGAATGGGTGCACTGCCATGTTGCAAGACCGCCGGCGCCGCCCGGTGAGCGGTTAAAAAACCTCCCAGGCTCCGTCTCTGCGATCATTATGAAGCTGCTCGCTAAGCCTGCTGAGGAGCGTTACCAAACGACTGCAGGTGTCGAGAGCGATCTTCGGCGTTGCCTTGTTGAATGGGAAACCCGAGGCGCTATCGACGAATTCCCACCCGGGGAACACGACACTCCGGACCGGCTGCTGATCCCCGAAAAATTGTATGGTCGGACAGCCGAGATCGATACCCTGCTTGCCTCTTTCGACCGTATCGTCGCCGGCGGCAGGCCGGAGTTGGTGCTGGTTTCCGGATACGCCGGCATCGGCAAGTCCGCGGTCGTCAACGAGCTTCATAAGCCCCTTGTTCGGCCCCGCGGTCTTTTTGCATCGGGCAAGTTTGACCAGTACAAGCGCGACATCCCCTACGCCACCCTTGCACAGGCCTTTCAGAGCCTGATCCGCCCGCTTTTGAGCAAGACCGAAGCGGAGCTGCGGCAATGGCGGAAGGCGCTGCTCGAGGCGCTCGAACCGAACGGTCGGCTCATTATCGATCTCGTCCCGGAATTGAAGCACATCATCGGCGAACAGCCGCCGGTCCCCGAGCTGCCGGCACGGGATGCGCAGGGCCGTTTTCAGCTGGTGTTCCGGCGATTTATCGGCGTATTCGCGCGGCCTGAACATCCGCTCGCCCTGTTCCTCGACGATCTCCAATGGCTCGATGCAGCAACGCTCGATTTGCTCGAGGATCTGTTGACCCGGCCGGATGTGCAAAACCTGTTGGTGATTGGCGCTTATCGCGACAACGAAGTCGATCCCGTCCACCCGCTGATGCGCAAGCTCGAAATGATGCGCCAAGCTGGAGCGATATTGCAAGACATCGTATTGGCACCCCTGACCTGTGAAGACCTGGGACAACTAATCGCGGATTCTGTTCACAGCGAACCAGAGAGAATCACTCGGCTGGCACAGCTGATCCACGAGAAGACAACCGGCAATCCGCTTTTCGCTATTCAGTTCATTTCTGCGCTCGCCGACGAAGCATTGCTCACTTTCGATTATGGCGAGGCGCGATGGTGCTGGGACCTGAATCGCATTCACGCCAAAGGTTACACCGACAATGTGGTGGACCTTATGGTGGGGAAGCTGAACCGCCTGTCCGCCGAAACCCGGCACGCATTGCAGAAGCTCGCCTGCCTGGGCAACGTCGCAGGGTTCACCATGTTGTGCATCGTTTACCAGAACTCCGAGGAGGAGATGCATGGCCAGCTTTGGGAAGCGGTGCGAGCAGGGCTGATCTTTCGTTCGGAGGATTCCTACAAGTTTCTCCACGACCATGTCCAGGAAGCCGCCTACTCCTTGATCCCGGAGGAATTGCGTGCCGAAGCCCATCTCCGAATAGGGATGCTGCTCGCAGCGCAGACCCCTCCAGAGAAGCTGGAAGAGGCGATCTTCGAAATCGTCAATCAGCTCAACCGCAGCTCGCATCTCATCACGTCAATTGAGGAGCTTGAGCGGGTCGCAGAGTTGAATTTAATCGCAGGTAGACGCGCCAAGACCTCGACAGCCTATGCCTCGGCGCTGAACTATCTGCTCTCCGGCGCGGCACTGCTGCCAGCGGACTCTTGGGAACGCAAGCACGACCTGATCTTTGAGCTGGAGCTGCACCGGTCCGAATGTGAGTTCCTCACTGGTGCACTGGCGGAAGCCGAGCGGCGCCTGGCGGTGCTGTCGGCCCGCGCCGCAACGACGATCGAACGAGCCCGCGTCACGTGCCTGCAGGTGGATCTTTACACGACCCTGGATCAGGGCAGCCGCGCGATCGCAGTCGGTCTCGACTATCTCCGCCACCTGGGCATTGACTGGTCGCCGCACCCAACCGAAGACGAGGCTCGGCGCGAGTATGAGCGGATCTGGTCCCAACTCGGCTCCCGCACGATAGAAAGCCTCATTGATCTGCCTTTGATGGACAATGCCGTATCGCTTGCGACCCTCGATGTTCTGACGAAGCTCGGGCCGGCTGCCCACTACACGGATGCGAAATTACGTTCGATGGTCATCTGTCGAGCAGTCAATCTCAGCCTCGAAAGCGGCAATTGTGACGGCTCGTGCTACGCCTATGCAGTGCTCGCCAGGCTCGCTGGACCGGAATTCGGCGACTACCAGGCGGGACTTCGATTCGGCCGCCTCGGCTATGAACTGGTCGAACAGCGCGGGCTAAAGCGCTTCCAGGCCAGGACCTATTTGAACTTTGGATATTTACTCATGTTCTGGACGAGACACGCCCGGGAAGGTCGTGATCTGCTGCGACGTGCGTTCGAGACGGCAAACCAGATCGGTGACCTCACTTTTGCGGCGTACTACCACACCCACCTGAACACGTATCTTCTCGCGGCGGGCGATCCGCTCGATGACGTGCAAGTTGAGGTCGAGCATGGTCTCGCGTTTGCACGGGACATACAGTTCGGTTTTGCGAGCGACTCCATCGCCGGCCAGCTTGGGCTGATTCGGACACTCCGCGGCTTGACGCCGATTTTCGGTCGCTTTGACGATGGACAGTTTGACGAAGGCCTACTGGAGGCTCGTTTCTGCAGGAATCCGGATCTGAAGTTGGCCGAGGGCTCGTATTGGACCCGCAAGCTGCAGGCACGCTTCTTTGCCGGCGACTATGCAGGTGCCCTCGAAGCCTCATTGCGCGCGCATCAGCTGCAGCCGACATCGGCGTCTTTTTTCGAATGTGCGGAATATCACTTTTACAGTGCGCTCTCCAGAGCAGCATCCTGCGAGTCTGCAGCGGCCGGCCCATGGCAGGAGCATGTCACGGCGCTGGCCGCGCACCACCGACAGCTCGAGGTCTGGGCGACGGCTTGCCCGGACAACTTCGAGAACCGCGTCGCACTCGTCGGGGCGGAGATCGCCCGGATCGAAGGCCGCGCGCTCGATGCCGAACATCTTTACGAGCACGCTATCCACTCCGCACACGCGCACGGCTTTGTCCACAACGAGGCGCTCGCCAACGAACTTGCCGCCCGCTTTTATGCCGCACGCGGGTTCAAGAAGATCGCGCATGCTTATCTGCAGGACGCGCGGTACGCATACATCCGTTGGGGAGCCGACGGCAAGGTGCGCCAACTCGACGAACTATATCCGCACCTTAGGGACGAAAAGCCAAGTGCCGGTCCCACAAGCACGATCGGGACACCCGTCGAACGACTGGATTTAGCTACTGTTATCAAAGTCTCGCAAGCCGTGTCGGGCGAGATTGTTCCAGAAAAACTGATCGACACGCTGATGCGCACAGCGATTGAGCACGCGGGGGCTGGGCGAGGTCTGTTGATCCTTGCGGTAGGTGATGGCTATCGGATTGAGGCGGAAGTCACGACCAGCAATAATACGGTGACTGTCGGTCAGCGACGAGCAAGTGTAACGGCCGCAGATCTGCCGGAGTCCATCCTACGCTACGTGATCCGAACGAAAGAGAGCATTCTTCTCCACGATGCCGCAGTCGCGAACCCGTTTTCCGCCGATAAGTACATTCATCGGCATCACGCCCGTTCAATTCTCTGCCTGCCGTTGCTCAAACAGGGCAGATTGGCCGGTGTACTCTATCTCGAAAATAGCCTGGCGGCCCACGTTTTCACACCCGACCGCGTCACAGTGTTGAAGGTGCTTGCGTCGCAGGCCGCAATGTCGCTTGAAAATTCGCGGCTTTATGACGAGCTCGCGGATCGGGAAGGGAAGATCAGGCGTTTGGTCGACGCCAACATCATTGGGATCCTCATTGCCGACCGGGAAGGGCGGATCCTCGAAGCTAATGACGCGTTTCTACGCATCGTGGGATATGACCGTGAAGACTTGGTTTCGGGCCGCGTGCGCTGGACCGAGCTGTCCCCGCCCGAATGGCGTGAGCGCGACATACTGACTCGGGCCGAACTGAACTCAACCGGGAGAGTTGAGCCCTTCGAGAAGGAGTATGTTCGGAAAGACGGCAGTCGCGTTCCTGTGCTTATTGGCGCCGCGTTGTTCAAAGAAGGAGGCGACGAGGGCCTTGCCTTCGTGCTTGATTTGACAGAGCGCAGGCGCGTCGAGGAAGCGCTTAGCCAGGCACAGAGACTCAGCCGCACTGGCAATTGGGTCTATAACGCAACGACGATGCGTTACCTCTATTGGTCGGACGAGAGTTACAGGATCTGGGGGTTTGAGCCGCTGCAGGGCCTTCCAAGCCGACAAAGTATGTGGGAACGCATTCACCCAGAGGATCGCGACAGAGTGTGGGTAGCGATTCAGGAGGCTGTGCGCCAGAAAAGAGATTTCATGGCCGAGTTCAGACTCCTGCTACCTGATGGAACAATCAAATGGATCGAAGGAACTAGCCATCATGTGTTTTCCCCCCAAGGTGCGCTGGCTGAGGTCATCACCACAACCGTCGATGTGACGGAACGAAGGCGCGCACAGGACGAACGTGAAAAGCTGCGACAGCTCGAGCTGGATTTCGCCCACATGAACCGCGTGAGCATGATGGGAGAATTGGCCGCCTCGCTGTCTCACGAAATTCTGCATCCGATTGCGACCGCTCGTAACAACGCCCGTGCCGGGATGCGTTTTTTGGAAATGAACCCGCCAAATCTGGATGAGACCAGGGAAGCGCTCGCTTGCGTTGTCAGGGACACGGACCGAGCCAAGGATATCGTCGGACGGATGCGCGATCACATCAAGAAGGCGCCTCTTCGAAAAGAGCGTTTTGATCTCAATTCAGCTACCAACGAAGTGATCGTACTGGCGCAAAGCGTGATCCACAGGAATGGCGTCTCGGTCCAGACTCTGCTTGCGGACGGTGTGGTTCCGGTTCTGGGAGATCGCATTCAGCTCCAACAAGTCTTGCTGAACCTGATTCTGAACGCGGCTGAAGCGATGGGCTCGGTTGAGGAAGGGGCAAGAGAGCTGTTGATCAGCACCGAGCAAGACCAGGCGGGCGCCCTCGTAGCCGTACGCGATTCCGGGCCTGGCATTGATCCGCAGCATCTCGATCGAGTCTTCGACGCCTTTTACACCACGAAGTCCAGTGGAACAGGGATGGGGTTGTCGATATGCCGCTCCATCATCCATGCTCATGGGGGCAAGTTGTGGGCGGAAGCGAACGAACCTCGCGGCGCCGTATTTCAGTTCACCCTGCCGGCGGACAACGACTCATGAATTGTCCTCAATCGGCGTACCCGGCTGCAGAGCCGAACGCAGGCACCGCTCGAGATAGTCGTCGTCCACTGGCTTGCTGAGGTAGCAAACAATCCCATCCTTTAGAGCCCGGTCCCTGACGACCTCATCGGGGTAGGCGGTAACGAGGATCGTCGGGATTGCGTACCCTGCATCGACCAAATGCCTGTGCAGTTCGACTCCGGTCATTCCGGGCATGTGAACGTCGGCGATCAAGCAGGTGGTTTCCGGCAAAAAGCGTGAGGCCAGGAAATCGGCTGCTGACGGAAACGCCTCGACAGTGTAGCCCATTAACACTATGAGCTTTCGCATTGACTCACGATAGAGCTGATCATCGTCGACGATGGCTATCAGTGTTCGGTTCAACATTGCCGGTTCCAGGCGCCTTCCTCGCTCCACTACACTGGCGGCATACCTTGCGCCTGCATGCAATCTCTAGTGTCCGGGACATTCCCCAATAATGCAATGACCGCGCCCGTAAGCGATGGCTTAGGCTTCCGGCTATCCGCTTAGGCAAAAGATATCTGTTCATCTCGGCTGATTGTGCGTAGAGTGGCGTCGGAATAGAGGAAAATCCGCGCTTCCCCACGGAGGATACCGAGAATGGGTGAGGCAAATCCCTGTGTCTTGGTTATCGATGACGATCCCGAGTTTCGCGACTCGGTCGTGCGGCTGTTGCGGACAGTCGGCTTGCCTGCCCGACAGTTTTCCTCTGTTCCCGATTTTCTCAACGCCGATCCGCCGGGCGGTCCCACTTGCCTGGTGCTCGATGTGAGAATGCCGGGGCGAAGCGGTCTGGAGCTCCAGCGCGACCTAGTCGCCGCAAACAGGCAAGTGCCGATCATCTTCATCACAGCGCACGCCGACGTGCCGATGACCGTGCAGGCGATGAAGGGCGGTGCAATAGAGTTCCTTACAAAGCCATTCCGCGATCAGGATCTGCTTGACGCCATCGAGGCCGGCCTCGCTCGCGATCGTGCCCGTCGAGAGAGTGATAGCGCATTGGCTGCGCTCAAGGAGCGATTAGACATGCTCAGCTCCCGTGAGCGTGAAGTTATGCTCGGCGTCGTGGCCGGTCGCCTAAACAAACAGATTGCCAACGATATCGGCATCGCCGAATCCACGGTGAAGGTGCATCGCGTGAACCTGATGCGGAAGATGAAGGCACGTTCGCTTCCCGAACTCAGCCGGATGGCGGACCGCCTCAACATAAGACTACAGCAGCCCCAGAATTTCTGAGCCTAAAGGCATACCTGGGTCTTTCCCCCGAGGGCGCCATCTACTCGCAGTTTGCGTCCACTGCATTCTGTCGCAGCGCTGAGTTCCTCCCTTAGGCGCCCCCATCCGGCTGACGGATTCGAGGCGCGAAGTGCCTGCCCTCACTTCTAAGCGATCGCTTAGCACAGACAGCGACAATCGAACCTTACAGTACCCCCGCGCAATCGACCGCAACGCTCCAAGCCATCAAAATGCGCCCAACGAGACTGTCCACCCGCCGTTCCCAGGCATGCGAGATTATAATGCGCGCAGCTATTGGTCGCTTGACGCATCCCGAACCGGGATTTGACGCAAATTGCGCCTCTCAAACTCCGGATACGGACCGCGGATTCTTTGTTCCACCAACTAAAGTGTCATTCGGACCGTTTCGCCTGCTTCCAATGCAGCTCCTTTTTCTGAAAGGCGAGAAGCCCCTCCCATTCGGATTTCGAGCCTGGGAGATACTACTTGCTTTGCTTGAACGTCGCGGTGAATTGCTCAGCGAGCAGGACCTGATGGCTCGATTGTGGCCCAAAGCCTTTGTTGAGCCCGTACATATGTCCGCGCCGCGTGACGACTGCGCCGGCCATCGGTTGATCGTCAACCCCGGGATCGCATCAACTTGATGGAGAACAACCCATGGAGCTTCATCAGGTTCGCTACTTCCTCGCCGTCGCATCCGCGCTCAACTTCACCCGCGCGGCCGAGCAGTGCAATGTCACGCAGCCCGCCCTGACCAAAGGGGTGCAGAAGCTCGAGCAGGAACTCGGCGGCCAGTTGATCTACCGCGAACGCCAGCTGACCCAACTCACCGATCTTGGCAAGGAAGTCCTTCCGATGCTGGAGCGCACACTCGCCTCGGCAGACGCGGTGCGTCGCCGAGCCCAGGAGTTCCAACGCAAGGACGTCGCGCCACTGAAGATTGGCCTCGCCCCTTCCATCTCGGCGTCGCTCGTGCTCGATCCGATTGCGGAGATCGCAAAGTTCGTCCCTGGACTTCACGTCGAGCTGCGCGAGGGCGTGGCGGAGAAGCTCGTTGACCTCTTGCTTGAAGGGGAGATCAACGCCGCAATGGTCGGGGACGTGCGGGACGTGCCCGCCCGCATCGACGACTGGTCGCTGTTCGAGGAGCGCTACGTCGCGGTTCTCGCGCCGACACACCGGCTCGCAAATCGTCCCTCAATCGGCATCGACGACCTCCGTGAGACCGTCTTGCTGGAACGCGCCGGCTGCGACGTCGCCCCGAAAATCCAGCAATCGTATTTCCCCGAGAAGCCGCCCCAACTCGGCCACTGCAGCGGTCACGACTTGCACCTGCAGCACATGGCCGCTGCTGGCTTCGGCGTGATACTCGCGCCCGAGCACATGCCGCGCCTTCCGACGCTCAAGACCATTCCGCTCGAAGGCGACCCACTTTCGCGCGAGGTGCGGCTCCTGGCTGTCCAGGGGCGTCGCTACTCGCCGGCGCTGGACGCTTTCGTCAAGGTCACGCGGCTTCGCGACTGGTCGGTCGTCGCTCGGACGGCGTGAAATCGTGGAATGCGTCCAGCGTCCGGGCAGAGCATGCGGCGCACGCGTTCACTGCGGCCGGTTCCGCCCAAATGCGCTACGCATGAAGCGAACAATGCTGTCTTACCAAGCCTTCCCTGACCTCGACAGCCGGACACTGAAGCACCACCCTCGGACACTCGCAGTCGACGCGTCAAACTAACCCGCTTCCATGGCGTCGGGCGAGTGGAATGGAAACGATAACGACCGGGCATTTCTAATGGTTGGCGTGCCGGCGTACCCTTAGTGCTCGTCTAACCGGGTTGGCCTGTGACGGAGTGCCTGCCATCACAGGACGCGAAATCGCCCTCTTGGGTGCATGCACTTTCCACGTCGCAAGGACCCGCTCGAGTAACCAAGCAGAGGAGTCTCCGATGTCGTTTCGCTTCATCACCAAGTCTATCCACGCCTACCTGATCGACTATCCTGTCGCGATCGTCTTGATCGCAGCTCCGTTCCTGCTGAAGCTCGGCCAAAGCGGACCACTTGCAGTGGAGCTTTCGGTTGTCGTCGGTGTGGCGGCGTTGCTCTTGGCCGCCCTGACCGACCATCCCACCGGGCTTGTCCGCATCATTCCCTACTGGCTGCACCTTTGGGTCGATCGCGCCGTCGGGGTGGTCTTTGTCATCGCACCGTTTGCCTTCAAATTCGCTGGGCTCGACGCCTGGTACTACTGGGTCCTCGCTGCGGCAGTCCTGCTCACGACGTCAGTCCTGAACGCGCCTGAGGAGCCGGTTGCGATGCGTCCGGAATTGAGCAGGCGCGCAGCTGGCTGAAAGCTGCGAAGGCGTCGTCGTGACGTCGCCAACGTTCGTCTGCAGCGGTCGGTCACTAACCGGCGCGCTTGGGCTGGGGTCGGGATCATTCTTGATAGCGCCGATGGTGGAGGGCTAATACGGCGCGAGCACTCGCCGGATCGGGCGGCTGATATTTAAGGGTTTAAGATGAACGCGTTTGCGCGGCCGCGGGACCGAAGCGCCGTGATTGGGCCACGCTTCGACTATTCGGCGCTGGCTCCGGCGGCGGCGGCCATCTGCTATCCTTTTCTACTCCGCGCCTTCCATGCCGTTGTTGGCACGCAGGCCGCAATGCCTTCGCCTCTCGCAATTGTCGCCGCGACCTTGATCCTGGCCGTGGCGTTCGTTGTGCCGTTTCTCGCGCTCGCGCTCGCTTGGCGGCCCGGCGCCAATCCAGGAGCGCGGCGGCTGGCCTATGCCGGCGTGACGACCCCAACGCTCTTTGTCTTTCTTGGCGTCGTTCAGGCCCTGATTCATAGGCCCATCCCAGACGAACTCGTGTGGTGCGTGCTTTGGCTCGCAATCGCGATTTGGTCACAGACCGCCGGCAATCCGGTCGCTGCAACGCCGCCGGCCGTCGGGCGCTTGCGCATCGTCCACGGAACGACGGCGGCGGTCCTGTCCCTATACGTGGCGTTCCATCTAGCCAATCACTTGTTTGGGTTGATCGGCCCCGATGCACATGCGGACCTCATGAAGGTCGGCCGCGTTCTCTACCGCTCTGAGGTGGGTGAACCGCTGTTGGTCGCGGCCATGGTTTTCCAGATCGGCACCGGCCTGTTTCTGGCATGGCGTTGGAGTGCCGCCCCGCAGGACTTCCATCGGACATTTCAGGTGGGCTCGGGGGCCTACCTCTCGCTCTACATCCTCGGGCATATGAACTCCGTTTTCATCTACGCTCGTAGCTTCCTCGGTATACCGACGGACTGGAATTTCGCGATCGGAGCTCCGACCGGGCTCATTCATGACGCATGGAATATCCGGCTGTTGCCTCATTACGCGCTCGGCGTCTTCTTTGTCCTAAGCCATCTTACGTCGGGATTGCGAATGGTGCTGATAGCGCATGGCGTCAATCGATGCACCGCAAATCGTATTTGGGGCGGCGGCGTCGCAATAAGCGCGGCTATCTCGGCCGCGATCATTGCGGGTATGTGCGGGGTTCGGATCGGATAGGCGACGTCGGCAGCGTCGGTCCCGAGTCATCCGACGTGGCAGGAGCCGGTGTGACACGCGCACCGTTTATTCGCTTCGTTGAGCGCGAGAGCACGTCTCGCGAAACGCTGCGACGCTGCTCTGCTAAATCACCGATGCCGGCGAGGCGAAGGTCGCCAGGGTGACCTCGGGCAACGACAATAACGATCGTCTATCGACTCTATGGCGAGAGGTCATTTCCCTCGCCGGCGTCGCAACGTCACTCTCCAAAAGAGTGGTCCGATCAATCTCAGGGTCAGGAGCCGCGATGGCGCTGCGTCAGCGACGGGGCGTTGATTGAAGGATAACTATGAAAGAAAAACGACACTGATGTCCCGGGAAGCCTACGATATCGTCATTGTTGGTGCGGGCGCGGCCGGTTGCGTTGTCGCGAGTTATCTCGCCGAACACACCGATGCGTCGATCGCGCTGATCGAAGCGGGCGACATGGACCGCGATCCGTTTATCCACATTCCGGCCGGC
Source organism: Bradyrhizobium sp. Leo78 (assembly GCF_059512425.1). NCBI lineage: Bacteria > Pseudomonadati > Pseudomonadota > Alphaproteobacteria > Hyphomicrobiales > Nitrobacteraceae > Bradyrhizobium > Bradyrhizobium sp. Leo78. The sequence goes on along the minus strand of NZ_JCAMOT010000041.1, from coordinate 5,068 downwards.
TTCGCCAAACTGCTGGCCCACGACCGGCATGTCTGGAAATACGAGACGGTTCCCCAGCACGGTAGAAAGCGCGCATATCGCTCAGGCAAGGTACTCGGCGGCGGATCCTCGATCAATGCGATGTGCTACGTCCGTGGTCAGATACGCGACTTCTCTGCGTGGCAGGACGCGGTCGGCGACACCGGCAAATGGTCGTATCAAGATCTGCTTCCCGTCTTCATGGCGCAGGAAGACAACGACACCTTCCACGACGAGTATCACGGCATAAATGGTGGTCTGGCGGTCCAGTTGCCCAAGGGCATCAACAAGCTGAACCAATATTGCCTCAAGGCATTCCAGGAATATGGGGTTCCCTATAATCCCGACTATAACGGTAAGAGCCAGATCGGCGTCTCGCCGGTGCAGTCGACGGTCGGAGATCAGCGCCGATGCAGCGCGGTCGACGCTTATCTGCGTCCGCACCTCACCTCGGGCCGCGTAACACTTCTCACCGGCAAGACCGTTCTTCAAATCCTGATCGAGAACAATCGGGCTGTCGGCGTTGAGTTCATGGACACGAGCCTGAAGAGGATCACGGCCGGCGAAGTTGTGCTGTCGGCCGGCGCCGTCCGTAGCCCGACGATCCTCATGCACTCTGGCATCGGGCCAGCCGAGCAGCTGCGACAGCATGGTATCGCGGTGGTCGTCGATTCTCCGGAGGTGGGCGAAAATCTCCAGGACCACCCGATGGTACCGGTCCGTGTCTATGTAAAGGGCGATCTCGGCTATCAGGCTGCCGCGCAGGGCCTCGGCAGCGTGAAGGCGGGCTTGCGTTATCTCGTCACCAAGGATGGCCCGGCGTCGGGCAATGGCATCGAGACGGTGACACACTGGAATCCGTCCGATTTCACCGCCGAGCCTACGATCCAATGTTATCACGCTCCTATCGTCTTGTCCGAGCAACTCGGCCCGGCGGGCGACCGCTCGGGCATCACCTTCGAACTCGTGGTGCTTCAGCCCAAGAGCCGCGGCTGGGTGCGGTTGGCCGACAGCGACCCAACATCGATGCCCCTCATCAACCCGAACTTCATCGGCGAAGAGGAAGACTTAAGGGCTGCGGTGGAGGCAGTGCACGCGATCCGCAAGGTCATGGCCCAGGAGTCGTTGGCGCCGGTGATCGAGGAAGAGATGGATCCCGGCCCACACATCCAGTCGGATGCGGAGATCGGCGAATGGGTGAAGCGTGTCGTGACGACGATGTGGCACCCGGTCGGCACCTGCCGGATGGGCCAGGACGCGCGAGCGGTGGTCGACGCAAGGCTCAGGGTTCACGGGGTCGACGGCCTCCGGGTAATCGATGCCTCGATCATGCCCAACATCACCAGCGGCAACACCAATGCCCCGACCCAGGCGCTTGCGCGCCATGCCGTGGCGATGCTGATCGCGGACCTGAAGCGGAGCTCAGGAGCCCCGGCGCGGGCCAACGTGGCCCAGGTAGAGCCCTGAAGGAGGGATCAAAATGGATATAGAAGACGCGAGGAAGCGCCGCGAGGCGCCACTCGGCACGCCGAGCCATCTCGGCTCGAATGCCACCAGGGATATTTCGGCGGCGCTCACTGTGCTTCTGGCAGACGTGTTCGCGCTCTACGTCAAGACCAGGAACTTCCATTGGCACATATCAGGCCTGCATTTCCGGGATTATCACCTACTCCTTGATGTGCAGGCCGCGCAGATTTTTGCGATGACGGACGACATCGCGGAAAGAATTCGCAAGATTGGCGGCACAACGATTCGTTCGATCGGCCACATCGCCAGAGTGAAGCATATCGAGGACAATGATGCTGGCTTCGTCACGCCCGAAGACATGCTGGCCGAGCTGAAGGAAGATAATCTGGCGCTAAGCCGGCGCATGCGGCAGACCCACAACGTCTGCGACGAGCATGGCGATGTCTCCACGGCCAGCCTGATCGAAAACTGGATCGACGAGGCGGAAAGTCGCTCATGGTTCCTGTTCGAGGCGACCAGGAGAGCTTAGCCCCGAGCGCATGGCCACCCGTGAAGCTCGGGTGACTGCCTACGCTCCCGCAAAATCCCGTCGTGGGCTTTGACGTTAGGCTCGTTCGCGTGGTTTGGCCATTTTGGCGATCGCTGACTCTCAATGCGGCCCCACTCTGAACCCCGACGACGATCGAAGGGAGTGCAAACGATGGTGGATAGATCAGAGCCAGCCTTGGAAGCGGGTCTTTTCCAGATCAAGGTTGACCGAGAGGCCGAAGACGAGCGCTTCTATCAGGCGCTTGTGCCCTTCGGCTCTTTCGATGACGTCGTGCGGCGAGATCGGTATCGCCCTCTACCTGATGACTGGATCGTCGCTGTTACGGACGTCAGCCATTCGACCGAAGCTATTGAACAAGGACGGTACCGTGAGGTGAATACGGCCGGTGCGGCGGTTCTTGCTGCCGTCAGCAATGCACTACCCGACCTACAGTTTCCGTCCACGTTCGGAGGAGATGGCGCGAGCTTCGCCGCGCCCGGCGCCTATTCGTCCATCATCAGGGATACGTTGGCAAAAACCGCCGCCTGGGCTGAAGACGCATTGGGTCTCACGTTGCGCATTGCGGTCATTCCTGTCGCGGACATTCGCGCTCAGCACTTGGACGTCCTGGTAGCTCGCTTCGCGCCATCCTCGAACGTCACCTACGCGATGTTCGACGGTGGCGGACTTGCCTGGGCAGAGCGTAAACTCAAGCAAGGCGGCTACACCTTTCCGCGCGCGCCCATGGGAGTAACAGCTGACCGCACAGGTCTTTCGTGCCGATTTGCGCCGATCAGCGCCAAGAACGGCGTCATCTTTTCTCTTATCGTCGTTCCGCGCGATGATCCTACTTCGTTTGTAGAGTTCATACAGGAGCTCCTGCGGACGCTCCGTTCGAATGACTCCGGCCTACATCCATTGCCTGCCGAAGGCCCGATTCCCGCATGGGCCGGCGACGATCTTGATCATGCCATCCAGAAAGGCAGTCGAAAGAGTCCCTTTGCGGCTCGGGCTGCGAAGCGCTTGCACGCCATTCTTGCGTGGGTGGGCACCCCGCTAGGAGTTCCTGTTGGTAACTTTGATGAAACCGGGTTCCGACGAGAGCTTGTGGAGAACACAGATTGCCGAAAATTCGATGACGGCCTGCGTATGACAGTGGACTGCTCATCTGAACTCGCTGACGTCGTAGACGCGCGCTTGGAAGAGGCTCAGCGACGAGGTGCATGCTTTTTTGGAACGCATCGACAGTTGGCCGCAAATCTTACGTGCTTTGTGCCATCACCCATGCGAGCTAATCACGTGCACTTCGTTGACGGCGCGTCCGGGGGGTACGCCTTCGCCGCAGCCAACTTGAAGCGAAATGTTGCGAGCGGAGAAGCACCTGATTCTGAGCGCCGCTCTGCGTGAGGCAAAGCAGAGGGCGACGTCGCGGGCGGCAGCCCCTTCTTGCTTTGGGATCGCCGTTCTCAGTTATCCTTCTGGGCTTTACCCTCCTTGGCTATCCGCCGATAGTCGCTCGGATCCCGATTGTACGCCTTTCGAAAAGCTCGCACAAAACTTGAACGGCTCTCGTACCCCGCATTAAGAGCAACGACGTCGATCGACATCGTAGTCGTCGTCAAATCGATCGCAGCCTGGCGCATTCTCAAGTCTCGCAAGATGGCCATCGGGGATTGTCCAAAGATGTCAGAGAAACGCGCCATGAACGCCGAACGACTCAATCCTGCACTGTGTGCCAAGCTTTGAACTGAATGGGCGGCTCCCGGCCGCGCCACCATATCCGCAAAAGCACGAGTGACCTGTCTGTCGGCAAGTATCGAGAATCGTTTAGTCCACCGCTGGGATGACTTGAGGGACCGTCGCACCAACGAGACAACGATCTGCTTGAGCAGAGACGCTGTCATGGCCCCAACGCCGACCTCTTGCTGTAGCAACTCGTCCATAGCCTCGCGAAGCTTCAGATCGATCCTGTCCGCCGGCTCGAATTGCTCGATGACCGGTTCGCGGAGTTCTCCGAACAGCCTCACAGACCGACCAAAGGATGCGTTAAAAAAGCCGCATATCTGGACTATTTCGGGCTTCTCGTTCGGCACTGCGACGCGGAGGATGCCGTCTTGACGAGTCCAGCAGTCTCTCGAAATGAGCTTCGGTGGGCCACTTCCACCGTCAACCTCGATCATGAACGGAGTGTTTGGCGGCACGATGATGAGCAAATGAGGCCTCAAGGGTATCATCGGTCCGCGGTTGATCGATATGCGGCCCACGCCACTTAAGTTGTAGTGGATCCCGGGTACGTCAATCGTCCCAAATTCAACTCGATGGCCGCGCGGCACCAAAATCTCAGTCAGCGCGATGACATCGATGTCGAGCGCCTGCATCAAGTTGTTGAGGTCTGTTTTAGACAATTTGATAGTGGCGGCTGCGGGCGGCGAAACGTTCTGCCCGACGAGAGCCTGCTTTGGAACCGCTTTCGAAGTGTGCATGACTGGTGGCCCTTTACTGCCGGCTACCGCTACCGATAGTGCTCCGAAACCTGTTCTCCAAGGATTAGCGGGGCGTTGCCATGCTGTTCGTACCACTGAACCTCGTTTCGTGCCATTAGACGAAATTTGGACCTGCGGAGAACGCGAATGTTCCAATAGTCTTTATGCTCCGGGGCTTAGTTCCCGACTCTCATCCCGTACGCTACAACGCGCGCGGGATGACGGGCATGGACTAAGGCGACGACTTCAGGGAATTTGTATCGATCGGCAGGCTACGCACACGCTTGCCGGTCGCGGCGAAGATCGCGTTGGTTACTGCAGCACTGACAATGGCTGTCGGAGCTTCACCAACGCCACCCGGAGCCTCAGCGTTCTTGATCAAGTGTGTCTCCACCACCGGTACCTGGTCGATACGCATTGGCAGATAGCTGTCGAAATTGCTCTGCTCGACCCTTCCATCCTTGAAGGTGATTGACCCATGGAGCGCGGCGGTCAGAGCTATGGCCGAAATTGGGTGATGGGGCCGATCAGGCGGCGCGGTTAGCTGGCGTCGTCGATTCTGCGACGCCGT
>NZ_JCAMOT010000040.1:0-71758 GCF_059512425.1 Bradyrhizobium sp. Leo78 | reverse complement strand
GGTTCTGCAGCTCTTCACGCCCAAAGAATGCGCAAGCTACTTGGCAAACTCAGGATATGCACGAACCTAACTTCATCGCGATCTAGCGCATCCCAGCGCGCTTGACGGCGCACCTCCGTCTAGCCTGCCGTGCTTTGCGGCAGCGCCGCACAAGAAGCGGTTTCCCCTTGGCACGAAAACCCTTTATGGTGGCGCTTCGGGTCCGCGCAGCGAGAACTCGATAAATTCCATGATATCAAGGGCTTAAGGTAAAGGCTTGAGCCTTTGGAGGGCGGTTTGACGCGGTATGTTTCGACCCGGGGAGAGGCCCCGGTTCTTGGTTTCTGTGATGTGATGCTGACCGGGCTTGCCCGCGACGGTGGCCTGTACGTGCCCGAAAGCTGGCCGGTCCTGTCGCGCGAAACCATCGCCGGCTTCTTCGGACGGCCCTATTGGGAAGTCGCGGTCGACGTCATCAGGCCGTTCGCGGGCGGCGAGATTTCCGATCCCGATCTCGGTCGCATGGCGAACGAAGCCTACGCGACGTTCCGCCATCCCGCCGTCGTGCCGCTCGACCAGATCGGCCCGAATCAATTCCTGCTGGAGCTGTTCCACGGCCCGACGCTGGCGTTCAAGGACGTCGCGATGCAGTTGATCTCGCGGCTGATGGATCACGTGCTGGCGAAACGTTCACAGCGCACCACGATCGTGGTCGCGACATCAGGCGACACCGGCGGCGCCGCGGTCGAGGCCTTTGCCAATCTCGAAAATGTCGACCTTGTCGTGTTGTTCCCGCAAGGGCGCATCTCCGAGGTGCAGCGGCGGATGATGACGACGACCGGCGCCGCCAACATCCATGCGCTGGCGATTGAAGGCACCTTCGACGATTGCCAGGCGATCGTGAAGGGGCTGTTCAACCATCACGACTTCCGCGATGCGGTGTCGCTGTCAGGCGTGAACTCGATCAACTGGGCACGGGTCGTGGCGCAGGTGGTCTACTATTTCACCTCGGCGGTCGCGCTCGGCGCGCCGGAGCGGACGGTGGGCTTCACGGTGCCGACCGGGAATTTCGGCGACATCTTTGCGGGCTACGTCGCCAAGCGCATGGGCTTGCCGATCCGATCCTTGCGGATCGCGGCCAACGTCAACGACATCCTGCCGCGCACGCTGAAGACGGGCATCTACGAGGTCCGCGAGGTTCACGCCACGACCTCGCCGTCGATGGACATCCAGGTGTCCTCGAATTTCGAGCGGCTGTTGTTCGAGGCAAGCCGGCGCGACGCTGACAGTGTGCGGCGGCTGATGGATTCGCTGAAGCAGTCCGGCCGCTTCGTGTTGCCGGCTGCGATGTTAGCTGCGATCCGCGAGGAGTTCGACGCAGGCAAGGCGGATGAGACCGAGACAGCGGCCGCGATCCGTGCCGCCTGGCGCGAGGCCGGGGATCTGGTCGATCCCCACACCGCGGTGGCGCTGGCGGTTGCCGACCGCGATAGCGCCGATTCGAGGATTCCAAATATCGTGCTGTCGACCGCGCATGCGGCCAAGTTCCCCGATGCGGTCGAGGCCGCCTGCGGGGTGCGACCGCAATTGCCGGCCTGGCTCGACGGATTGATGACCAAACCCGAACACCTCAAGGTGATGAAAAGCGATCAAGCGGAAGTCGAAAAGTTCGTATTGTCGGTGAGCCGCGCCGCCAAGCAGGGAGTAACCGGATGAGCGTTGAGATCACCAAGCTGCCGTCCGGATTGACCGTGGTGACCGACACCATGCCGCATCTGGAGACGGCCGCGCTCGGCGTGTGGGCCGGCGTCGGCGGACGCGACGAGAAGCCGAACGAGCACGGGATCTCCCATTTGCTCGAACACATGGCGTTCAAGGGCACGACGCGCCGCTCCTCCCGCGAGATCGTCGAGGAGATCGAGGCCGTGGGCGGCGATCTCAACGCCGGCACCTCGACCGAGACGACGGCCTATTACGCGCGCGTGATGAAGGCGGACGTGCCGCTGGCGCTCGACGTGCTCGCCGACATCCTCGCCAATCCCTCTTTCGTGCCGGATGAGCTTGAGCGCGAGAAGAGCGTCATCGTGCAGGAGATCGGTGCGGCGCAGGATACGCCCGACGACGTCGTGTTCGAGCACCTGAACGAGCTCTGCTACCCCGACCAGCCGATGGGCCGCTCCCTGCTCGGCACCGCCAAGACGCTGAAGGGGTTCGACCGCGACATGCTGCGCAGCTACCTCGCAACGCATTACCGCGGGCCCGATATGGTGATCTCCGCTGCCGGCGCGGTGGACCACAAGCGGATCGTCGAAGAGGCAACGCAGAAGTTCGCAAATTTCGACACGGCGCGCGCGCCGAAGCCGCAGGCGGCGATGTTCGGCAAGGGCGGTTCCCGCGTCGTGCACCGCGACCTCGAACAGGCGCATCTGACGCTGGCGCTGGAAGGCGTGCCGCAGACCGACCTGTCGCTGTTCTCGCTGCAGGTGTTCACCAACACGCTCGGCGGCGGGATGTCGTCGCGGCTGTTCCAGGAGGTGCGGGAGAAGCGAGGACTGTGCTACTCGATCTACACCTTCCATGCCCCCTATAGCGACACCGGCTTCTTCGGCCTCTACACCGGCACCGACCCGTCGGATGCGCCGGAAATGATGGAGGTGATCGTGGACGTGATGAACGAGGCCGTGGAGACTCTGACCGAGGCCGAGATCGCGCGCGCCAAGGCGCAGATGAAGGCGGGGCTGCTGATGGCGCTGGAGAGCTGTTCCTCCCGCGCCGAGCAACTGGCACGCCATGTGCTAGCCTATGGCAGGCCGCTGACGGTGGACGAACTGGTCAGCCGGATCGATTCGGTGAGTGTCGAATCGACCCGCAATGCCGCCCGTGCGCTGCTCGCGCGCAGCCGGCCGGCGGTGGTGGCGCTCGGCAGCGGTAGAGGTCTGGACACCGCGGTGTCTTTTGCGGAAGGATTAACCCAGTCGAAGGCGAAGACGCTCCTGCACTAGGGCATGATCCGGAAAAGTGGTCTCCGGTTTTCCGAAGAGATCATGCCCAAACGGAAGGGCATGATCCGGAAAAGTGGTCTCCGGTTTTCCGAAAAGATCATGCCCTAAAAGATAGACCGGCAGCCCGCTAGCGGGCAGGGGAGTTCAAGGGCATGGCCCTGTTTCGTTTGCCATCCAGCGGACCGGCTGCACTGATGCCGCGCGGTCATGGCCTGCTGCTACGCGCGCCGCAAATGGCTGACTTTCCGCAATGGGCGCAGCTACGCGAATCGAGCCGCGCCTATCTCACGCCTTGGGAGCCGATCTGGCCGTCCGATGATTTGACCCGTTCCGGCTTCCGCCGCCGCCTGCGCCGCTACGCCGAGGATATCGCCGCCGACCGCTCCTATCCCTTCATCGTCTTCCGCGAAGTGGACGGCGTGATGGTCGGCGGCATCACGCTCGCCAATGTCCGCCGTGGCATCGTGCAGGCCGGCACCATCGGCTATTGGGTCGGCGAGCCCTATGCGCATCGCGGCTACATGACCACGGCGCTGCGGGTGCTGTTGCCTTCGCTGTTCGGCGAGCTCAATCTGCACCGGATCGAGGCCGCCTGTATCCCTTCCAACGCGCCCTCGATCCGCGTGCTGGAGAAATGCGGCTTCACCCGCGAGGGCCTGGCGCGGCGCTATCTCTGCATCAACGGCATCTGGCAGGATCACCTGCTGTTTGGCCTGTTGCATGAGGATTTCCGGGGCTAGCCCTCGGGTTCCTGGCGCCTCGGTCGCGCCTTTGTTAGCGCCTTGGGTTCGCCGCCATTGCGCTGCTATAACGCCGCGGGAAATGGGATGGCAGGGATTCTCATGGCAAGACATCGTGTGATCAGGGCCGCGATCGCCTCTGTGGTGGCGACTGCGCTTGGTTGCGGCACCCTGGCCGCGCCGGCGGCGGCACAGTCATTGACCGATCGCTTCAAGAGCCTGTTCGGCGGCGGCAAGTCCGAGGAGCAGCCGGCTGAGAAGCCGCCGGCGCCCGCCGGGGGCCAGAGCAGCGAATCGGACGTCCTCTGTCCGCCGGTGGCGATCCGCTCCGGCGCCTCGACTTACGCGGTGGGGGCGCCCGGCAAGGAACCGGTCGGCAGCGACCTCAGGTTCCAGGCGACGATCACCCGCACCGCCCGCGAATGCGCGCTCAATGGCGGCGACATCACGGCGCGGATCGGCATCCAGGGCCGGATCATCGTCGGTCCTGCCGGCGCCCCGCCGACCGTTCAGGTGCCGCTGCGCGTCGCCGTGGTGCAGGGCGGCGTCTCGGAAAAGACGATCGCGACCAAGGCCTATCAGACCACAGTGACGATGGGCGAAAGCGGCAGCGAGCCCTTTACGCTGGTGGCTGAGGATCTGACCTTTCCGGCGCCGTCAGCCGACGTTGCCGAGAACTACATCTTCTACATCGGCTTCGACCCGCAGGCCCTGAAGCCCGAGCCAAAGCCCAAAGCAGCGCGGAAGAAGTAGCGGAAGGTTGCGCGGCCAGCACGCGGAGCCCGTATACCCCGCGAAGGCGATGCATCCAGTACACGACAGCGTTCGTAGCTTGGTCGAGACGCGGCGGAGTACTGGATCGCCCGCCGGAGCCTGTCATCGGGCGGCGCTTTGCGCCGACCCGGTGGCGGGCGATGACGAGAGAGCGGCACAACAAACGAGCAAGACAACAAAAAAGCCGGCGCGATCATCTCGCGCCGGCTTTTTGATTTGCGTTGAAGCCGCTCAGTTCAGCTTGGAACGAACCTCGGCGATCCCCTTGGCGAGGAGGTCGTCGGCAATGGGGCCCTTGACCGACTGCGACAGGATGGTGGACGCCGCCGTCACCGCGGCATCCGCCGCAGCAGCACGGACATCCGCCAGAGCCTGGGCTTCGGCGAGCGCGATCTTGTTCTCGGCGGTCTTGGTCCGCCGCGCGACAAAATCTTCCATCTTCGTCTTGGTTTCAGCCGCGATGCGTTCGGCGTCCGCCTTGGCGCTCGCGACGATTTCCTCCGCCTCGCGCTCGGCAGTCGTGCGCTTGGCCTTGTATTCGGCGAGCAGCTTTGCGGCCTCTTCCTTCAGACGGCGAGCGTCATCGAGTTCGGCCTTGATGCGTTCGCTGCGGTTGTCCAGCGCCTTCAGCACCGTGCGATGGATGCCAAGATAGGCAAACACCACCATCAGGATGACGAAGGCGATCGCAACCCAGGTTTCCGGCTCGGTCAACATCAGGCTTGTCCCTTCAGCGAGGCGTCGACAGCGCTGTTCACCGCAGCGCCATCCGGCGCCGCGCCGGTCAGCCGCTGCACGATCGCGGTCGCCGCATCCGCCGCAATGCCGCGGACATTGCTCATCGCCGTCGCCCGTGTCGCCGCGATGGTTTTCTCGGCGTCGTGGAGCTTGGCCGTAAGCTTGTCCTCCAGCACCTTGCGTTCGGCTTCGGAGGCCGCGTTCAGCTTCTCGCGGGTCTCGTTGCTGATGGCCTGAGCGCGGGAGCGCGCGGCCGCCAGGTCGTTCTCATAGGCCTTCAGCGCAGCGGCGGACTCATCCTTGAGCTTCTGCGCGTCCGCCAAATCGCCCTCGATCATGTTCTGGCGCGCTTCGATCACGCCGCCGACACGCGGCAGCGCGAAACGCGACACGATAATGTAGAGCGCGACAAAGGCGATCGCCAGCGACACCAGTTGCGAGGCGAAGGTGGACGAATCGAACGGAGGGAAACCTCCGCCGTGGCCGCCATCGGCTTCGGTGTGGGCGCCGGCCTTCTGGCCTGATTTTTCGCCATGACTCTCAGCCATGGAGTTCTCCTGTAGCTGTCACGGACGCCGCCCGCAGGCGGCGCAAGAGTGTACCGCTCAGAGCGGAACGAACAGCAAGAGCAACGCGATCAGCAGCGAGAAGATGCCGAGCGCTTCGGTCACGGCGAAGCCGAAGATCAGGTTGCCGAACTGGCCCTGGGCGGCGGACGGATTGCGCACCGCGGCGGCAAGATAGTTGCCGAAGATGACGCCCACGCCGACGCCCGCACCGCCCATGCCGATGCACGCGATGCCCGCGCCGATAAGTTTAGCTGCTGCCGGTTCCATAGTTTGCTCCTTGGAGAGAAAGACAGATGTGGGTGGAAATTCCCCGGACCGCTCAGTGTCCCGGATGAATGGCGTCGTTGAGGTAGATGCAGGTCAGGATCGCAAACACATAGGCTTGCAGGAAAGCGACCAGCAATTCGAGGGCGGTCAATGCGACCGTGAGGGCGAGCGGCATCACGCCGCCGAGCCAACCGACGGCGCCGAGCGAGACGCCGAGCATCGCGACGAAACCCGCGAACACCTTCAGCGCGATATGGCCGGCCAGCATGTTGGCGAACAGACGCACGCTGTGCGAGACCGGCCGCAGGAAGAACGACAGGATCTCGATGAACATGACCAGCGGCAGGATGTAGATCGGCACGCCGGACGGCACGAAAATCTTGAAGAACTTCAGCCCGTTCTTGTAGACGCCGTAGATCAGGACGGTGAAGAACACCAGCAGCGCGAGCGCGGCGGTGACGATCAGGTGGCTCGAAATCGTGAACGTGTAGGGGATGATGCCCACGAGGTTCGAGACGCAGATGAACATGAACAACGAGAAGATCAGCGGGAAGAACTTCATGCCTTCCGCGCCGGCGGTGCTGCGGATGGTGCTGGCGACGAACTCGTAAGAGATTTCGGCGACCGACTGCAGGCGCCCCGGAACCAGTTGCCGGCCGCTCGCCAGCATCAGCACCGAGATCAACGCCACCGCCACGAACATGTAGAGCGTCGAATTGGTGAAGGCGATCGTGTGATTGCCGATATGGCCGATCGTGAAGAGGGGCTCGATATTGAACTGGTGGATCGGATCGATTTTCATCCGCGCGGCTCTTGGTCCCCCGGCTTATCCGCCGGCAATCGAATTACAGATGTCGTGACTTCCGCCAGAACTCAGCGCTTGCCTGAGGCCACGCCTGCAGACCTCACCACGTTGACCACGCCGGCCGTGAAGCCGAGCAGCAGGAACACGATGAGACCGAACGGCGATGTCGACAGTAGACGGTCGAATCCCCAGCCAATCGCCGCCCCGACGACAACGCCCGCGACCAATTCCGAGGAAAGGCGGAAGCCGAGCGCCATCGCCGAAGCTCTGGCGGCACCGTCTCCGCTTTCAGTTCCGGATTGATCAGTCCTGATTTTGCGGCTGTCGCGAATTTCGGACAACCGATGATCCAGACTTCCGAGCCTTGCGGAAAGCGCAGCTTCGTCGGACGACGACTGGTCGCGATTTCCACTTGCGTTGTCGTTTTTGTTTTCCGCCATGCGGCAGACACTAAACGATGCTGCGGTTGATGGAAATTGCGCCGCCACCCTCAAAAGCCGCGCGGACCATACTTACCGTGTCCGATCAAGTCAAGATTGCGTAACAACCAGTTAGCGCATTGATTCGATTGCACTTCTTTGGAGATATTCCAGATGTCTGCGACCTGTCATCGCAACGCAACAGCTGACATTCAGGCCGCGGCGGTCTTGCACCGGCCGGGACGCTCTGTTGGGATGGGCGCATCGTCGCACCAATCCCGCTCGGAGCCGCCATGTCGCGTCAGGTCGACTACTACTTCTCGTTTCAATCTCCCTGGGCCTATATCGGCGACCGGCCGTTCCGCGATCTCGTCACTGGCTTTGATCTCAAGGTGAACTACAAGCCGGTGGTGCTGGTCGACCTGTTCTCGGAGACCGGCGGCTTGCCGCTGCTCAAGCGCCATCCAGTGCGGCAACGTTATCGGATAGTGGAATTGCAGCGCTGGCGGGACCGGCGCGGATTGCAGTTTCATCTGAGGCCCGCGCACTGGCCGTTCAATGCCCGCCTTGCCGACGGCGCGGTTATCGCTGCGATTGAGCTGGGGCTCGATCCCGATGCTTTCCTGAAGCGCGGTTTTGTCGCGGTCTGGGAGGATCAGCTCGATCTCGCCGATCCCGCGACGGTGGCGCGCCTCGCCGACGAAGCGGGCCTGCCCGGCAGCAAGCTGGTGGAACGTTCCGCCTCGGAGGCGATCAGCGCCACCTATGAGCAGAACCGTCAGGATGCGATAACGGCCGATGTATTCGGCTCGCCCGCCTATGTGCTCGATGGCGAGGTGTTTTGGGGGCAGGACCGGTTGGATTTGCTCGCCGATGCATTGAAGTCGGGCAGGCCGCCCTATACGTCGGATATATAGGGGCGCGGCATTCTTTTCTGAGTCGGGAGCACGCCAATGCGCCACGCGACGTCTTCATCAAGAGTCCCCGCCGTCCTCGCGGTCGTAGTGTTGAGCCTGAGCGGCACAGCCTTTGCTCAATCCCGGCCGGATACCGAGAACGGCCGCTACGCGTTGTCGACCACCGCCGATGGCGTGCTGCGGCTCGACACGCGGACCGGCACGGTCTCAACCTGCAACAATAATTCGGGTACGGGCTGGGCCTGCTATGCCGTGCCCGACGAGCGCGCCGCGATGGACGCGGAAATCGGCCGGCTGCAGGCCGAGAACGAGACGCTCAAGGCCAAGCTCGCGCAGCGCGATCAGGCCGCTACCGGCAAGACCGACGAGGCGCTGCCGAAATCGGATTCGCTGAAGAAAAGCGAACCGAAGGTCGCCGAGGGCGGGCGCAGGATCGAAATCCCGTTGCCGAGCGATCAGGATATGGATCGCGTGATGTCCTTCCTCGAACGCGCCTGGCGCCGCCTGGTCGAGATGGCCAACCGTGTGCAGCGCGACACGTCGGGCAAGATTTAGTTCCTTTGTAGGATGGGTAGAGCGAAGCGAAACCCATCCTACGTACTCCTACGACGGCTTCGTTCATGACCTCACTCTCGCGCAGCGCTCCATCAACCGTCAGTGCCACCACCGTCGTGTCATCGCTACTGACCGTACCCACGTCGGGCGTCGGCTTCACCGATCTCACCTCGGAAGTCGCAAAATTCCTGCGCGAGGCGCGCGGGGCGGAGGGGCAAGTGACGCTGTTCATCCGCCACACCTCGGCATCGCTCACCATCCAGGAGAATGCCGATCCGACCGTGCTCGAGGATCTCCTCACTGTGCTGCGCCGCCTGGCGCCGGAGAATGGCGGATGGCGCCATGACACCGAAGGTCCTGACGACATGCCGGCGCATATCAAGACCATGCTGACGTCGACCTCACTCCAGATTCCGGTGCTGGATGGCGAACTCGCGCTCGGCACCTGGCAGGCGATCTACCTGATCGAGCATCGCGCCAGACCGCACCGGCGCGAGGTCGTGCTGCAGTTCATCGGCAGCATCAAGTAGAGGCGACGCGGTCTGGCTGGTTCACCTCTCCCGCTTGCGGGAGAGGTCGGCGCGTCAGCGCCGGGTGAGGGTTCTCTCCCCACCGGCAGTCCCAATGCGGAGGCACCCCCACCCCAGCCCTCCCCCGCAAGCGGGAGAGGGAGCGCAGCATCGATCGGGGATGCAATTCGATCCAAACAAAATCGGCCGCGGATCGCTCCGCGGCCGATCGAGCAGGCGCTGGAAAGTGCGCTTCGTCTCAGGTCTTGCTGATATCGACGTCCTTGGTCTCCGGCAGGAACAGGAAGCCGACCACCGCGGTGATCGCCGCGAAGATGATCGGATACCAGAGGCCGGCATAGATGTCGCCGGTGGAGGCCACGATCGCGAACGCGGTTGCGGGCAGCAGGCCGCCGAACCAACCGTTGCCGATGTGATAGGGCAGCGACATCGAGGTGTAGCGGATGCGCGTCGGGAACAGTTCGACCAGCATGGCGGCGATCGGGCCGTAGACCATGGTGACGAAGATCACCAGGATGAACAACAACCCGATCACGGCCGCGACCTGCGGACGGAAGATGTCGAACGGATTCGACATCTTCACGATGCCGGCGTCACCCGTCTTCGGATAGCCCGCCGCCTGGATCGCCGCCAGCACCGCCGGATTGGAAGTCTTGGCGTCGGCATAAGGCACTTCCTTGCCATTGACCACGACCTTGACGCCGGAGCCGGCCGGGCCTGGTGTCGTCGCGTACTTCACCGACGACTGCGCGAGGTAGGCACGGGCAGTGTCGCACGGCGCGGTGAAGACGCGGGTGCCGACTGGGTTGAACAGGTCGCCGCAGCCCGCGGGATCGGCCACCACTTCGACCTTGGTGGATTCGATCGCCTTCTCCAGCGCCGGGTTGGCGTTGGTGGTGATCATCTTGAAGATCGGGATGAAAGTCAGCGCTGCGATCGCGCAGCCGGCGAGGATGATCGGCTTGCGGCCGATCCTGTCGGACAGCCAGCCGAACACAATGAAGAAGCCGGTGCCGAGCAGGAGCGACCAGGCGATCAGAAGGTTCGAGGTGTAGCCGTCGACCTTCAGGATCGATTGCAGGAAGAACAGTGCGTAGAACTGGCCGGTGTACCAGACGACGCCCTGTCCCATCACGGCGCCGAACAAGGCGAGCAGCACGATCTTGGCATTGGACCAGTTGGCGAAGGCTTCCGTCAGCGGCGCCTTGGAGCTCTTGCCCTCGTCCTTCATGCGCTGGAACACCGGCGATTCGTTCAACCGCAGCCGGATCCAGACGGAGATGCCGAGCAGCAACACCGACACCAGGAACGGAATGCGCCAGCCCCATTCCGCAAAGGCCTGTTCGCCGGTCATTGTGCGCGTGAACAGGATCACCAGGAGCGACAGGAACAGGCCGAGCGTGGCGGTGGTCTGGATGAAGGAGGTGTAGTAGCCGCGCTTGCCCTGCGGGGAGTGCTCGGCGACATAGGTTGCTGCACCGCCATATTCGCCGCCGAGCGCAAGGCCCTGCAGCAGGCGCAACGCGATCAGGATGATCGGTGCGGCGATGCCGATGGTGGCGGCGTTGGGCAACAGGCCGACGATGAACGTCGACAGGCCCATGATCAGGATGGTCACGAGGAATGTGTATTTGCGGCCGACGATGTCACCGACGCGGCCGAACACGATGGCGCCGAACGGACGCACCAGGAAGCCGGCGGCGAAGGCCAGCAGGGCGAAGATGTCGCGGGTCGCCGGCGGATAGGCGGAGAAGAACTGCGCGCCGATGATGCTGGCCAGCGATCCGTACAGGTAGAAATCGTACCACTCGAAGACAGTGCCGAGCGAGGACGCAAGGATGACGAAACGTTCATCCTTCGTCATCCCGGCGCGGCGCGCCGAACTTGCAGTCATTGTGGACATCTGGATCATTCCCCCCAAATTATTGCTGCTAACTCGCCTGCCGCGTTCGGCCGGATGAGCTACGGGCTTGGAAAGAGGGTAACATCGCGGCAAAAGCCGCCCCAATACGACTTTCGGCTCTCTTCACGACCTTTCGTGCCGCGAGGAGCACACCGGCCGTGCGGTCTCCGATCCGGACTTCGGCCGGCGTGTTGCGACGCACAAGCGCGCATTAACTGCTTCGACAGACGGTAGAATTACGGCTTGCACGCAGCCTTCGCTCGGAGGACAAGGGAAAAAAGGGGGCGGCGACCCGCTCAAGAGATACCGATGACTGCTGCTGTCCAGACCCATCTTGTCATCGCCGATGACCATCCGCTGTTCCGCGATGCGCTGCGGCAGGCAGTTGCGAGCGTCGTCAGTTCGGCTGCCATTACCGAAGCAGGTTCGTTCGACGAGCTCACCGCCTTGCTCGAGAAGGACGCCGACGTTGACCTTATTCTGCTCGATCTGACCATGCCGGGGATCAGCGGCTTCTCCGGCCTGATCTATCTGCGCGCGCAATATCCGGCGATCCCGGTGGTGATCGTATCAGCCAGCGATGATGCCACCACGATCCGCCGCTCGCTCGACTTCGGCGCGTCCGGTTTCATTCCGAAGCGCTTCGGCGTCGATACGCTGCGCGATGCCATCATGAAGGTGATGGACGGCGACGTCTGGGTTCCCGCCGACACCGATCTGTCATCCGCCGGCGATCCCGAGATGGCGCGGCTGCGCGACCGGCTGGTGACGCTGACGCCGCAACAGGTGCGCGTCCTGATGATGCTGTCGGAGGGTTTGCTCAACAAGCAGATCGCCTACGAGCTCGGCGTTTCCGAGGCCACCATCAAGGCGCATGTATCAGCAATCCTGCAAAAGCTCGGCGTCGAAAGCCGCACCCAGGCCGTGATCGCCGCCGCCAAGATCGCCGGCGGCCAATGGCGCCAGGGCACGCCGCAGGTGTGATCAGCCACCGCTGAATTGAAGGGTGGGCAAAGCGAAGCGTGCCCACCACCACGGGCGGGATCCTTGATGGTGGGCACGCTTCGCTTTGACCACCCTACGCGTCTGCCCGGCGGCATCGATGGAGAGCCTGTTGGCCCAAAACATCTACGACGATCCTGTCTTTTTTGCCGGTTACACCACTTTGCCGCGGTCCGTCCGCGGGCTTGACGGCGCGCCAGAATGGCCGGCGGTCCGCGCGCAACTCCCCGATCTGGCCGGCAAGCGCGTCCTCGATCTCGGCTGCGGCTTCGGCTGGTTTGCGAGATGGGCCCGCGCGCAGGGAGCTGCACATGTGCTTGGGCTCGATCTCTCCGAGAACATGATCGGTCGCGCGAGGCTGAATACCCACGATGCCGGCATTGAGTACAGGATCGCCGATCTCGAACGGGTCGAGTTTCCGCCGTCCTCGGTCGACCTCGCCTATAGCTCGCTGGCCCTACACTACATCGAGGATTTCGAGAGGCTCGTGCGCAGCGTCTATCACGCGCTGCGGCCGGGCGGGCGTTTCGTCTTCACCATAGAGCATCCAATCTATATGGCTTCGAGAAAGCCGGGCTGGCGCACTGATCAGGAGGGGCGCAAGACGTGGCCAGTCGATGCATACGCGCTTGAGGGGCCACGCAAGACGAACTGGTTTGCGGATGGCGTGATCAAGTATCATCGCAGGATCGGAACGACACTGAATATGCTGATCGGCGTCGGATTTGAGATCCGGCACGTCGAGGAATTTGCTCCGACACCCGATCAGATTGCCGCAATGCGCGATCTTGCCGAGGAGCTGGAGCGGCCGATGATGTTGATCGTCGCAGCCCAGCGGTAGGCCCGCTGAGATCTACTCCGCCGCCACCATCTGCTGCGTGCGCCATTGCCCCAGCAGCGCCCGCAATGACGCCGGCTTCACCGGCTTGTTGAGCACCGCGATGTTCTCCTCGCGTGCGGCGGCGCGGACATTGGGGCTGCGGTCGGCGGTGATGAGGATCGCGGGCAGGCCCTCGCCGAAGCGGCGGCGGATGTCGCGGATCGCGGCGACGCCGTTGCCGCGGTCGAGATGATAGTCGACCAGGAGGCCGGTGACGCGCCCGCCCGCGGCCTCGATCGCGCCGATCGCGCTTTCGGGATCGGCGACCGCGATCACCTCGGCGCCCCAGGCCGTCAAGAGCGTCCTCATGCCATCGAGGATCGCCAGGTCGTTCTCGATGCAGACAATCAGTGCGCCTCTGATCGGGGTCTTGGCGAGCGGCGTTGCGCTGGTCACGGGCCCTGTATGATTGATCGCCTTCGCGATCGGCACGGTCACGGAGAACATCGAGCCGCCACCGGCATTGCCATCGAGCGCGATGCCGTGGTTGAGCACGCGCGCCAGCCGCTCGACGATCGACAGCCCCAATCCCAGGCCGCGCGCGATCCGCGCGCCCTGTTCGAGACGATGGAACTCCTTGAAGATCTCGCGGCGCTTGAGCACGGGAATGCCGACGCCGGTGTCGTAGACGCAGATCTTGAGCGACTGTCCGCGACGGCGGCAACCCACCAGCACGCGGCCGCGCGGCGTATATTTGATCGCATTGGAGATGAAGTTCTGCAATAGCCGCCTGAGCAGCGAACGGTCGGACTCGACTGCCAGCGAAGACGGCACGAAGGCCAGCTCCAGCCCCTTGGCGCGCGCGATCGGCGCAAACTCGATTTCCAGCGAGCGCATGAGATCGCCGATCTTGAAGCGGCTGATCGATGGCGTCATGGCGCCGGCATCGAGCCGCGAAATGTCGAGCAGCGCGCCGAGAATCTCCTCGATCGCTTCCAGGGAGTCGTCGATGTTCTCGACCAGGCGGGAATCCTCGCCGCCCTGCTGGCGCTCCACCATGCTCGTGACGTACAGCCGCGCCGCGTTCAAGGGCTGCAGGATGTCGTGACTGGCGGCGGCGAGAAATCGCGTCTTGGAAATATTGGCATCTTCGGCGGCGCTCTTGGCCAGCGCCAACTCGGAATTGAGGCGGGTGAGTTCCTCGGTGCGGTCGCGCACGCGCTTTTCCAACGTCGCATTGGCGCGCTCCAGCGCCTCGGCCGCCTCGAAGCTCGGCGTCACGTCGGAGAAGGTGATGACGAAGCCGGCGCCGGGCATCCGGTTGGTGCGGACCTCGATCACCATGTGGCGGTCGGGCAGCCGCTCCAGGTAAGGCTCGCCCTCGGTGGTGTAGGCGGCGAGCCGCTTCTCCAGCATGATCTGCGCGTCGCCCGAGCCTGACGGATTGACCGCGCCCATGAACTCGAGGATTTCCGACAAGGGGATGCCGAGTTGAACCAGATGCGCCGGCAGTGCCAGGATCTCGGCGAATTGCCGGTTCGAGCAGATCAGTTGCAGATTGGCGTCGAACACCGCGATGCCCTGGCGCACATGGTTGAGCGCGGTTTGCAGGATCTCGCGGTTGAAATGCAGCGCCGCATGGGAATCGTCGAGCAGCTTGAGCGCGGCCTTCGCCGAAACCGTGCGCTTGCGGAGCAGCAGCGACATCACGAGCCGCGAGGAGGCGGCGCCGATCGAGGATGCGATCAGGCGCTCGGCATGCTGCAGCAATTCGAGGCCGGCGGGCGCCGATGCGTTGAGCGCGCCGCCACGCTCGGCCGCAAACGCCTCGAACGCGTGGCCGGCGCGCTCGGGCCCGAGATATTGCGCCACCGTGCTCTGGATGTCCTGCACCGTCACCGTGCTGCGCCAGCGCCGGAAACTCGGTGCGATCGGCGTGAAGGTGTGGGGCACGAACAGGTCGGCCTGCAGCCGTTCGATCGAGGTCGGCTCGCGCGCCAGCGAGAACACGAGGTAGGTGAAGATGTTCAGCGACAGGCTCCACAGCACACCATGCAGCAGCGGCGGCAGGTCGGTGCCGAGCAGCGCCTGTGGCCGCAGCGCCTCGATGCCGAAGGGGCCGTGCTGCAGCAGCATCAGCCCCGTGGTGCTGCTCTCCAGGAAGCTCGGCAGGAACAGCGTGTAGATCCACACGGCAAAGCCGACCACCATGCCGGCCATAGCACCGCGCGCGGTCGCCCGCCGCCACAACAGCCCACCGAAGAAGGCGGGCGCAAGCTGGGTGATCGCCGCGAACGACAACAGTCCGATCGCGGCGAGCTGAGTGTTGCCGAGCGCGCGATAATAGAAATAGGCCATCACCATGATGCCGAAGATCGCAAAGCGGCGCACGCTCAGCAGGAAGTCGCTGAAATCCTTCTGCCCGGCGAGCGCTTCGCGGCTTCGCTGCAGCACCATCGGCAGCACGATGTCGTTGGAGACCATGATCGACAGCGCCACGCATTCCACGATCACCATCGCGGTGCCCGCCGACAGCCCGCCGATGAAGACGGCGACGCTGAGCAGCGATGCGTTGGCCTCCATCGGCAGCGCCAGCACATACATGTCGCTGTCGACGGCGCCGAACGGAAAGGTCACGAGCCCCGCGATCGCGATCGGGATCACAAACAGGTTGATCGCGACGAGATAAAGCGGGAACAGCCAGCGCGCGCGCCCGACCTCCTCCTGGCCTGAATTCTCGACCACGCTGACATGGAACTGGCGCGGCAAAAGCATGATCGCGCAGAACGACAATAGCGTCATGGTCAGGAAATTGCCGACCGACGGCACATATTCGATCGCCCGCACCGCTTCCGGCGTCTTCATCGCGCGCTCGATCAGTTCGGTCGGTGAGAACATCCAGAAGGTGACGAAGATGCCCGCGGCGAGGAACGCCACCAGCTTGACGATGGATTCGGTCGCGACCGCCAGCATCAGGCCGTGCTGGTGTTCGGTGGCATCAGCCTGCCGGGTGCCGAACAGCACCGCGAATACGGCCATCGCGAGCATCACCACCAGCGCGATGTCGCCGAGGATGGGGACCGAGGAAAACGCCCTGTCCTCGGTCAGGATCGTTTCCAGCGAGGAGGCGATCGCCTTGAGCTGGAGCGCGATATAGGGCACCGAGCCGATGATCGCGATCAGCGCCACGGTGCCGGCCACCGCCTGGCTCTTGCCGTAGCGCGCGGCGATGAAGTCGGCGATCGACGTGATGTTCTGCGACTTGGCAAGCCCGATCACGCGGCGGAGCAGCGGCGTACACAAGCCGATCATGAGGACCGGCCCGACATAGATCGCCAGGAAGTCGACGCTGGTGCGGGTCGCAAATCCGACCGAGCCGAAGAAGGTCCAGGAGGTGCAGTAGATCGCGAGCGACAGCGGGTAGATCACCATGCCCGCGCGACCGCGCTTCGTCGGCAGCGAACGATCGCCGCGGCTGGCGACAAAGAACAGGAACCCGATATAGCCGAACGCGGCGGCGATGACGCCCCAGTCGTGCAGCATCGCTGCTGATCTCCCTTCCCGGCCTCAGAGCGGGCCGTGACGGGGGAGTATAGCGGGATCAGGCGGATGGCGCACCGTGCGCCGCCGTTCCGATCCCGGATGTCGCGTCGTTAGGGTTATTCTGCCGCCATCGACCGCTTGCGGAGCGGCAGCCCAAGCCGCTCCCAGACCTGCAGCAGCGCCTCGGCGAGGCCGTCCATCAGGCCGTCGTCGTGGTAGGGCGACGGGGTGATCCGCAGGCGCTCGGTGCCCTTGGGGACGGTCGGGTAGTTGATTGGCTGGATATAGATGCCGTGCTCCTCGAGCAGGATGTCGGTCGCGCGCTTGCACTTTTCGGGGTCGCCGACGAAAAGCGGCACGATATGGGTGTCGCTCGACATCACGGGCAGGCCGGCCGCGTTCAGGATCGCCTTGAGGCGGGCGGCGCGTTCCTGGTGGCGCTCGCGCTCCCAATTCGAGGTCTTGAGGTGGCGGATCGCCGCGGTCGCGGCCGAGCAGATCGCCGGCGGCAGTGCGGTCGTGAAGATGAAACCGGGCGCATAGGAACGCACGGCATCGATGATCTCGGCTTTGGCGGCGATATAGCCGCCGAGGCAGCCGAACGCCTTCGCCAGCGTGCCTTCGAGCACATCGATACGGTGCATGACGCCGTCGCGCTCGGCGATGCCGCCGCCACGCGGCCCGTACATGCCGACCGCATGGACCTCATCGACATAGGTCATGGCGCCATAGCGCTCGGCGAGGTCGCAGATCTGCTCGAGTGGCGCGACGTCACCGTCCATTGAATAGAGGCTTTCGCAGGCGATCAGCTTCGGCCGGTCGGGACCGGCCTCGCGCAACAGCTCTTCCAGGTGCGCGAGGTCGCTGTGGCGGAAAACTTTCCGCTCGCAGCCGCCCTGGCGGATGCCTTCGATCATCGAATTGTGATTCAGCGCGTCCGACAGGATCAGGCAATTCGGGATCAGCTTTGCGATCGTCGCGATGCCGGTCTGGTTCGAGACATAGCCGGAGGTGAACAGGAGCGCGGCTTCCTTGCCGTGGAGGTCGGCGAGTTCGGCTTCGAGCTGCACCAGGGGATGATGGGTGCCGGCGATATTGCGGGTGCCGCCGGCGCCGGTGCCGACGCGGGTCGCGGTCTCGACCATGGCGCCGACGACCTTGGGATGCTGGCCCATGCCGAGATAGTCGTTGGAGCACCAGATCACGACATTGCGCTGGCCCTTCGGCGAGTGCCAGATCGCGTGCGGGAAGCGGCCCGCAATCCGCTCGAGGTCGGCAAATACGCGGTAGCGCCGCTCGTCATGGAGGCGGTTGAGGGCGGCGCTGAAAAACTGGCTGTAATCCATCGGCAAACCTGGAGCAGGACCCGGCCGGGGCGGCCAACTCTTCTTAGAGCTTTTCAATCTCTAATGTCTATCCGCTATCCCACGTTGGGGCATGCGCCAGACATTGGACAGATTGTCCATGGAAGCGCGGCAAATATTGATGTGGATCAACGACCTAGACCTGTCGCCGGAATCCGCGCCGATAGCTCCTCGGGCCGCCTCGTTGCGCGATCGCACGATGCCCGTAATTGTCCGGATCAGCCGAACCGGAGTGTATAGCGTCAGGTGGTGCGGAAACGCAGCACGCCGTCGATTGCCTCGGCCGTCAGCCGGCCCTCGACCAGCATGTAGTTGACGTGGGCGATCAGTTCGCCGGCGGCGAATCCCATCTGGTGCGCGTCCAGCACGTGCTTGTGGAATACGACCGGCACCAGCTCCTTGGAGGTCTTGGCGGTCTCCCGGCAGGCCTCGGCGATCAGCCCGCAGCGCTCCTCGTGATGATCGGCGAGCTGCTTGATCCGTGTCTTCAGGCCGTAGAACGGCACGCCATGGCCGGGCAGCACCAGCGCGTCGTAGGGCAGCGTGGTGGTCAGGCTCGCCAGCGAGGCCAGATATTCGCCGAGCGAATTCTGTTCCGGCTCGACGGCCCAGACACTGACATTGGGCGAGATCTTGCTCAACACCTGGTCGGCGGAGAGGAACAGCTTGTCGGCGGCGCAATACAGCATCACCTGGTCGAGCGCATGTCCACCGCCGGTGATGACCTTGAAGCGCCGCGTGCCGATCACGACCTCGTCGCCATGGGTCAGCCGGCGATAGGACGCCGGCAGCACCGAGACCCGCTTCAGATAATCCTGGCCGCGGCCGAGCAGCTTGTCGGTCAGATCCTCGTCCATGCCGTGACGGCGGAAGAACAGACGTTGCGCGGTCAATCGCTCGGCGGTGCCGCGGTTCTGATGATAGACCGACTGCAGGTATTCGACCTGTGACATGTATAGCGGGCAGCCGAACCGCTCGATGATCCATCCGGCGAGCCCGACATGATCGGGATGCGAATGGGTCACGATCAGGCGCGTGATGGTCATGCCCTTGAGTGGGCCTTCGAACAGCGTGGTCCAGGCTGCGATCGATTCCTCGTTGCCGAAGCCGGAATCGATCATGGTCCAGCCGTCGCCATCGGCGAGCAGATAGATGTTCACGTGGTTGAGGCGGAACGGCAGTTTCAGCCGCGCCCAGAGCACGCCCGGCATCACTTCCACGACCTGGTCCGGGCCGGGGTGATTTTCGAGGGGGTATCGCAGTGCCTCAGCCGAGGACTGCACGCTGTCTGTTTTCGAATGCATCGTCTATCGGCTTAGCGGTACCGGCCGCCCGGCGCTAGCTCAAAAAAGCAGATGCCGGTTCGGATAATGGGCATGGATTGGCCGTGGGAACGTCATTCCGGGGCGATGCGTAAGCATCGAACCCGGAATCCATTTCTCCAGCAGGATTTGTCGCCCGATGGATTCCGGGTTCGCCTCTTCGAGGCGCCCCGGAATGACGGTGTTTCTACGCCGCGCGGATATTCGACAGGAACGCGTCGATTTCGGCGCGCAGCACCTCGGCCTCCCGGCGCAGTTCGCTGGAAGCGCTCAGCACGTCGCCGGCGGCCGTGCCGGCTTCCGCCGAAGCGCTGCTGACGCCGACGATATTGCTCGAGACTTCGCTGGTGCCGCCGGCTGCGTGCTGGATGTTGCGGGCGATCTCGCGCGTCGCCGCGCCCTGTTCCTCGACCGCGGCGGCGATCGCGGTGGTGACGTCATTGATCTCGCCGATCGTCGTGCTGATATTGCGGATCGCGGAAACCGCCGTCGTCGTCACTTCCTGCATGCTGACGATCTGCTGGCGGATCTCGTCGGTCGCTTTCGCGGTCTGGTTGGCAAGGCTCTTCACCTCGGAGGCGACCACGGCAAAGCCGCGGCCGGCTTCGCCGGCGCGTGCCGCCTCGATGGTGGCGTTGAGCGCGAGCAGGTTGGTCTGCGAGGCGATGGTCTGGATCAGGTCGACCACCACGCTGATGCGGCCGGCTTTCTCGGCGAGACCCTGCATGGTGACGTCGGTCTGGCCGGCTTCGTCCACCGCTTTGCGCGCGATCTCGGCCGAGGTCACGACCTGCCGCCCGATCTCGGCGATCGAGGAAGAGAGCTCCTCGGTGCCCGCGGATACCGTCTGCACGTTGACTGAGGTTTCCTCCGCTGCGGAAGCGACCGTGTTTGCCAGCGCGCTGGACTGGTCGGCGGTCGCCGACATGCTCTGCGCCGTGGACTGCATCGAATTGGCCGCGTTCTGCAGGCTGTCGAGCGCGCTGCGGACGGTGGACTCGAATTCGACGATATGGGCTTCCATGCGCGAAGCACGCTCCGCCTTGGCGATGCGGTCCTTGTCCTGCTCGGCCGAGAGCGCGCGGCCTTCGATCATGCTTTCGCGGAACACCTTCAGCGCGCCAGCCATCGCGGCGATCTCGTCGTCCTGGCGGCTCTGAGGGATCTCGGTGTCGAGATCGCCGGCCGACAGCCGCTGCATCGAGTCCTGCAGGCCCTTGAGCCGCTTGAGAATGCTGCGGCCGACATAGAGCCAGACGAACAGGATCGAGCCGATCAGGGTGCCGATGCCGAGCGCGAGCATCACCATGGTCGCAAACGAAATCTCCCGTTGCGCCTGGCTGGTGGACGCGTCGGTCGCCTTCCGCACGCCGTCGACGAGCTGCTGCACGCTGATGCCGAGGCCGATATTGAGCTTGCGGGTCTCCTCCAGGATGGTCTCGCCGAAATCGGTGGCGTCCAATTCCTTCTGGCGGACCTTGAACACGCCGGTCTTGCCCTGGCCGAGCGTCTGCAGCTTTGTGGCGGCGTCGGCTAGCGTCTTTGTGCTCGAATTCTTAGGCAGCATCTCCAGATTGGAAATCGTCTGCGAGAGCACCCGCTTGAAATCCTTCTCGATCGCTTCCAGCGTGTCGCTGTTGGTCGCCGACAGCGCTGCGGCCATGTTGGAGGCCAACAGGTTGCCGCTGGCGATCACATCGCCGAGCTGCTCTACGACGCGTGCGGCGCTGCTCGCGTCGTCGGACGACGGCTCGGCCGCGCCGAGGATGGCATGGAGCTGGCTCTGCGCGTCCATCATCGCCGGCGCCGAGGCCGCGACGAACTCGGCCTGCGCCTTGCGCAGCGTTTCATACAGCTTGTCGTGCAACGCCGCCGTCTCGAGCCGCTCGCGCGCGGCCGAGCCGAGGCTCTCGATCACGTCGTCGATGTTCTTGACCGTCTCGGTCAACGCCTTCCCGATCGCCTTGTCGGCACCGAGCTTGATGATCTCGTCGAGCTTCTGCAGCGCCTGCGTCTGCGTTTCCTTCATCTTGGCAGAGCGCTCGTTCAGCGCCTCCTCGGTGCGGGCGGCGAGCAGCGCTGGACCCTGGCTTGCGAGGCTCGCGCTTTGTGCCGACAATTGCAGGCTCGCAGCGAGCCGCGGGATGTCGCGGCCGGAAAGGTCGCCCATGGTCTTGCCGAGCTGTTCGAACACCATGGCGGCGCCCGCGCTGATCACGATCGCCATGGCGGCGATGACGGCGAATGCCGCAAACAGGCTGCCCCTGACGCTCCATCGCGGGCGCCGGATGCCTTTAAGTTTCATTTTACCGAAGCGGAATCGTAACGCCATTTGCCTGCCCCGCAGTCACTGTCCTTGAGCTTGAATCCTCGCGCGGCAGTATCGCGATGGCGGGTTAACAAAATCGGGAACCAGAATGCGCGGCGGTGCAATTTTTGCGCGCATGGCGGCGTTGAAGTAGCTTTCTACCGCACGCCGGAATTGATCGCGCGGTGCTTGCCGGACGCCAGTACCTACAACCTCTCGAGAATCAAAAAGGCCGGCGAGATGCCGGCCTTTTGTCTCTTGTTCAGATTCTTGGATCGCGGTCAGTAGCCGGTTGCCACCGGCCCGCCGAAATTGCCGAAATTGAAGCGGTAGTTGATGCCGGCCTTCACGGTGTGCTCGTCATTGTGGAAGCTGCCGAACGGCACCAGCGGGGCCGGCGCAACGAAGCGGCTGTCGCCGAAATCGTAGAATTGATACTCGGCCTTGGCCGACCAGTTTGGCGCGAACATGTATTCGATGCCGCCGCCGACGGTAAAGCCGTTGCGGTGCCTGTCGCTCAGCGCGAATCCGACCGGGATGCCGCCGAACCTCAGCGTCTCGTTGTTGTCGGAATAGGCATAGCCGCCCTTCGCGTAGACCAGGCCCGGGCCCCAGGTCCAGCCGACGCGGCCGGTGATCGAGCCGATCCCGCGCTGGTCGTTATTGTAGACGAAGCCGCCGGGGAACGCCGCGCTGACCTGATCGCCTCCGAGCCAGGAATACTGACCTTCGACGCCGACCAGGAAGTTCGGATGGAATTGCCAGTCGCCGCCCACCTGGACGCCGCCGAGGAAGCGGGTTTTGTGGTCGCTGAGCGCGAAGCCGTTAAAGGTGTCGCTGCTGGTGAAGGCGCCGCCGATATGGCCGCCGACATAGAAGCCGGTCCAGTTGTAAATCGGCGCGGCGTAAACCGGCGCCGGGGCTTTGCTGTAATAGGGGCGGGCGCCGAGGTCGGCGCCGAATGCCGGCGCGGCTGCGGCGAACGCCGTGAGGGCAACGGTTGCGAGCAGGATCTTCTTCATTTCTAGTCCTCGGAGATTCAAAATGAGACGCTGCGCGCAGCGCCCCCTGGCGCGAATAAAGACCGCATTTGAATAAAATGATGTCAGCGGGGGGCGATCGCGGTCGATAATCCAACATATTGGCTGGTAATTGTTTTTTGTGCTTAACGGCAGCTTAAGGAAGGGTGAAGGAAGGCTTAACCTGCACCTCGCGCGCAGCCTTTGCGGAAATCTTTCCTAACGAGGCAAGACTTGCTTAACCAAGCCTGCGCCTGATGTCCTCGCGCATCTGTTCGCGGAACTGAGCTTTGCGCGCCGGCCGTTCCTTCTCCGGGACGTCATGGCGGTCGAACACGTTGAACTTCTCGAGGATCGGATAGTGCTCGCTGGCCATCGCCAGCACGCGCAGGAGATCGGCGACTTGCGCGCTCGGTCCCGTCACCTCCCAGCGGCGGACGGTGTTGGCGCCCTCGGGCCCTTTCAGTCCGCAGAGCTTCGCCATCTCGGCCACCGTGAGTGGCCGGCCAATGGCCTCGCCGAGATGCTCGCGAAGCTTTTTCAGCTCTGGGCCGGTCATCGATACCTCATTGGGACCGGAACATGATCCGGAAAAGTGGGCGCCAGCTTTCGAAGCGTCTGCGGGAATATCATGCTCACACAAAAGATAGAGCGGAATGACGGTTCATCACGCTTTAGTGGCGCTGCATTCGGATGGTTTGTGAACCAGATCACATAGCTCATCGCGGAAGCAAGTTATACCGCTGGCCGACTCCTGATGAGGAGGAAATCATGCGCAGCTTGATTGAAAGCCTGACACCCGACGCTGGCCAAATCGACTGGAGATGGATCGGCGCCATGTTTGCGTTTTATGTGGCGGTGGTGGTGATTGCGGCCGGTCTGCTGATGACCCATCGATCCACGAAAGGCTCGGCCTACGAAATCTCGCTGGCGGCGGTCGCTTGCGTGTCTTGCGCGCTTGCCGCCGATTGATCGACTGGATCATGATCCGGCCATACGGATATCGGTTCGTGACCTCGTTTTCTATTTGAACGTGATATTTTTCGAAAAACTACTTTTCCGGATCACGGCTAAGCTTCCGAATGATGCTCGATCACATCGGGCGGCGTGGCCACCATCAATAATCGCGCCGGTCCAAGCCCGGCATTGCGGCCCATATGCGGTCGGTCGCCGAACAGATGGACGCAATCGCCCTGGTCGAGCACGAAGCGTTCCTCGCCGATCTGAAATTCGATCCTGCCCTCGAGCACGTAGAGGATTTCCTCGCCCTCGTGGGACAGCAGCTTGATGTCGAGGTCCGAGGTGACCGGAAAATCAAGCACGAAGGCGCTGAGCTTGGGGTCTGCGAGGTCGCCCGAGAGCCAGTGATAGTCATAGCCGTTGGCGGAGTGCGGCGGAGAGGTCTCGCGCTGGCGCCGGCGCGAGATCGTATAGTATTTGGGCGCCTGGACGTCGCCGGAATCCTCGAACAGGTCACGGAGCGGCATGTTCAGCCGGGTCGCGATCAGGATCACATTGGCGATCGACATCGCCGCCTCGCCGCGCTCCACCCGCGAGAGATAGGCCGCCGAGAGGCCGGTATCGTTGCCGAGCGCCTGCAGCGTGAGCTTCCGATCCGTGCGCGCTTTGCGAATTCGCGCTCCAAGTTGCCGGGCGATCAGCCGCGCCTGATCCATGGCCCCTCCCGAAAGCTATCGTGATGGCTTACCGGGACCTGCTCTAGAGGTGATTTGCATCGGGCGCAAGATCAGCGGCAAAAATGGCGCAAGCTCCGGCTTGCGCCATATCATAATGTGCAAATCACTTCTTGATCAGCGGGCACGCGCTCGCTTCCAAAGGCGGAAACACCTTGTCAGCGGGCAAGCTGGTTAGGATCTTGTAGTAGTCCCACGGCTCCTTAGACTCCTGGGGCTGCTTCACCTGCATCAGGTACATGTCGTGCATTAGCAGCCCGTCCTCGCGGACCCTGCCATTGTGGGTGAAGATGTCATTCACCGGCAGCTCCTTCATCTTCGCCATCACCGCGGTTGCTTCATCGGTACCGGTCGCTTCGATTGCGCGAAGATAATGGCGCACCGCCGAATAGACGCCGGCCTGCGTCATCGTCGGCATGGCTTTGTGCAGCTTGAAGAACTTTTCGGACCAGGCGCGGGTTTCCGGATTGCGGTCCCAGTAGAAGGCCGAGACGAAGCGCAGGCCTTGGGTGCTGGCGAGGCCCATTGCGTGGATGTCGGTGATGAAGACGATCGGCGCCACGAAGGTCTTGCTCTTGTTGATGCCGAATTCCGCCGCCTGCTTGATTGCGTTGGCCATGTCGGCGCCAGCGCTTGCCAGCGCCACCACCTTGGCCTTCGAGGATTGCGCTTGCAGCAGATAAGAGCTGAGGTCGGCGGTGTTGAGCGGGTGGCGCACTTCGCCTTCGACGGTGCCGCCGCCTTCGGTCACCGCCTTGCGGATATCGTTGGCGAACGCATGGCCGAATGCGTAGTCGACCGTCAGCAGAAACCAGCTCTTGTCGCCGGCGTCGGTCATCGTCCTGGCGAGGCTGTAGCCGTTGGAATAGCTGGTGTAGACCCATTGCGCCGAGGTGGCGGTGCAGGCCTTGCCGGTGAAGTCGGAAGAGGCCGCCATGATGATGGCGATCTTGTCCTTGTCCTTCGCCAGGGCCTGCACGGCAAAACCCACCGACGAGTTCGAGAAATCGGCGACCATGTCGACACCATCCCGGTCGAACCATTCGCGCGCCTTTGCCGCGCCGATGTCGGCCTTGTTCTGATGATCGGCGGAGACGAGCTCGATCTTCTTGCCGAGGACCGTACCGCCGAATTCCTCGATCGCCATTTTCGCCGCAACCACCGAGCCCGGACCGGCCAGATCCGCATAGAGCCCGGACTGGTCGTTCATGATGCCGATCTTGACGAAGCCGTCCGAGATCACCGGTTCGGCGGCCCGGCCCTGCTGCATGGCCAGGACCAAGCCGATCGGCACGGCTGCAAGGCTGAGGAATTTCATCAGTGACGGCATCTTGCTTCTCCTTTGGTTTCGCTCGGGGGGGCGGCGCGCGCTGAAATCTTGCAGTCAGTTTTGCATAACATGCACTTTTGCGCAGGGTTAAATTATCGGCATTTGCTGACCGCGAAATAGTCTGGACGAAATTTGCATAATATGCAAAGTTCATTTCTCTAAGCGGGCCGGCCGCCCGCGCCGGGAAAGCCGAGAGAAAATAGGAGGTAGAGGATGTCGGACGCCATCCGGATGTCGCTGGCTGACGTGCACAGGTCGGCCAAGGCCGCGCTGCTAGCGCAAGGATTTAGTGCATCGCATGCAAATGCGATTGCGAACACCGTGACTATGGCCGAGCGGGACGAGTGCCGCCATCACGGCCTGTTCCGGCTGCCTTTCTACATGAACGGGCTGCACGCGGGTCAGGCTTCGCCCGACGCCGAGCCCGAACTGTCCATGCTTGCGCCTGCCGTCATCAAGGTCGATGCGAAATACGGTTTCTCGCCGCTGGCACTGGAGCGCGGAGCCGAGCCGCTCGCCGCCCTTGCCAAGAAGATGGGGATCGCGGCGATGGCGGTGAACAACGCGCTCAACGTCGCCGCGCTTTGGCCGGAGGTCGAGCAACTGGCGGAGCATGGCCTGGTCGGCTTCGCCTTTGTCGCTGCCAGTCCCTATGTCGCGCCGGCTGGCGGCACAAGGCCGCTGTTCGGCACCAACCCCATGGCATTCGCCTGGCCGCGAAACGGCAAGCCTCCGGTCGTGTTTGATCAGGCATCGAGCGCCAGCGCCCGCGGCGAGATCCAGCTCCGGCTTCGCGACGGCAAGACATTGCCCGACGGTTGGGCTATCGGACCGGACGGCACGCCCACCCGCGATCCGGCCCAGGCGCTGGCCGGCGCGCAGCTTCCATTCGGCGGCTTCAAGGGCTCCAACATCGCCATGATGGTGGAATTGCTGGCAGGGCCGCTGCTCGGAGATGTCCTCAGCTTCGAAGCCGGCGAGCGCGACAAGGCGAATACGGGCGCCCCGTGCGGCGGAGAACTCGTGATCGCGATCGATCCGGTCCGTTGCATGGCGAACGGGGATCGCGCCAAACAGCTCGAACATGCCGAATTGCTGTTCGGCAAGATGCTGGCACAGGACGGCGTCCGGTTGCCCTCGGATCGCCGCTACGAGGCCCGCAAGCGCACCGAAGTCGAAGGCGTGTTGGTGCCGAAATCGCTCCACGACTGGATCGAGCTTTACATCGCAGGCAAGCAAGCAGCCGAGCGGAATGCCTATGAGGGCGATCACCTGACGCATCGCAAGGATGCCGGTCAGGCCGTCGCGATGTGAGGGCAGCCATGACAGGCTCGACATTATCGCCGACCGAACGCACCCGCGTCCGGCTTCATCCGGAGCGTGCCGTCTATGATCGCGAGGTGATGTATCGCATCCTCGACGAGGCGCTGGTTTGTCACGTCGGTGTCGTGGTTGATGGCGCGCCGCGCGTGCTTCCGACCGCAATCGTCAGGATCGGCGATTTCGCCTACATCCATGGCAGCCCCGCCAATCAGTCGCTCGCGGCGCTGGCCGCCGGCGCTCCCGCCTGCATCACGGTCACCCTGATCGATTCGATCGTTGCGGGACGATCGGGGTTTGGAATGAGCATGGACTACCGCTCCGTGATGATTTTCGCGGCGGCTGAGAAGATCGTCGATCCCGGCGAGAAGGAGCGCCTTGTCGCAGCGTTCATCGAGGACATCTGCCCGGGCCACCAGGTGCGCGCGCCGAAACCGAAGGAAATCGCCGCCACGCTCTTCATGCGGTTTCCGCTGACCGAAGCTTCGGTCAAGATCAGGAATCAGGGCGTGGTAGATCCCGAAGAGGATTATCGGCTCGACACCTGGTCAGGCGTGATTCCGCTCCAGCTTACCGCCGGCGAGCCGCGCAATTGTTCGGCCTTGAAGCCCGGTATCGCCGTACCCGACTACGCGAAGAACTATCGCCGCGGCCGGTGAAGCTGTGATTTGAGCTGTATGTCGCTTCGTGCGCCGATGGCGATCGGCGCATTGATGTTGGTCAGGTCGCTGCGAGTGAAAGTGATGTGCACATCAAGGCCGCGCGCGGCTGCACGGTCTGATTTGTCGGCTGATCGACTCCCGAAGCTGCTACGGCAACACACGCCGCGGTAGCCGAACTTGTCGTCATACTCGCCGGGCTATTCTCGCCGGATCGCTGACGCTGGCTGTCTCTCTGCCCGCCATGATGCAGATTGCAACTTCTCTTGGTGATGAACGGGTGAGCACAATCGACCGCAACCGTCGCAAAATGCCGCAACCCCGCCATTTGCTTTGACAGCATCGTGAT
Organism: Bradyrhizobium sp. Leo78; assembly: GCF_059512425.1. NCBI lineage: Bacteria > Pseudomonadati > Pseudomonadota > Alphaproteobacteria > Hyphomicrobiales > Nitrobacteraceae > Bradyrhizobium > Bradyrhizobium sp. Leo78. The sequence continues at coordinate 43,830 of NZ_JCAMOT010000040.1, read as the reverse complement.
TTATGCCGAAAGAAGGGCCGCATTCTCGATGGGCGAAGTGGGGAACGAACGGCGCGCATGAACCCTTTGTGATGCGCTTGTTGGGCTGTCGACGCTGGCTGAGACTTTTTGGGGGACGTGCTAATTGCTGTTGCCGGTAGTCGATTATGGAGATCGCAGTCCTCGCGATCATCTCTCCCGCGTGGGAGCGGTTCCGGTCATGACCTCTGATCTGAGCCCGCAAGGGCGGATCTGGTGGCCTGAGCGTGAGGATCTCTCCCTTGAGTTCATGCGCCTACTGGCTTCGGTCCAGGAAGGCGGCGCGACTTTTTCGGAATGCTGGCTCACCGCCAGCCGCATCAATTTCACCCGCGACGATGGCGACGATTCCTGGCACCGGGAATGGACAGCCGCCGCGGAGGCAAATCGCGAGCGGGCTTCATCCGCGGCCGCACAGGGCCATCCGGCGACGGCGAGGAGCAACTGGCTTCGCGCTATCAATTATTATCTTACCGCCGCCCATCCGTTTGATCTGTCGCCGGACAAGCGGCGGTCAGCGATCGCGTCGATGCGCGAATGCGCCGCGAACTATCTCAACTGCCGCGAGCCGGTCGGCGAGGTCGTCTCGATACCCTGGGTGAACGAATTCACCTTGCAGGGATATTATCTGCCGGCGCGCCCATGCAGCAATCGTGCGCCGGTGGTCATCTGTATCGGCGAGCCCGGACATCACAAGGAAGAGTTCCTGTTCAAGCTCGCGCGCCACGCCTCCGAGCGCGGGATGGCGCTGCTTGCGGTGGACGTCCTGGGCGACGGCACCGGCCTGTCGTTCGAGGAGGTGTCGCTTCGCCACAACCCGCAGCGGGCCATTGCGTCCATCATGGATTACCTTGTCGGCCGGGACGATGTTGACGAGCAGCGGATCGCGATCCTCGCCGATGGTTGGAGTTCGTCCTTTGTCGCGCGCGGTATCGCCTTCGACCATCGCTTTGCCGCAGCCGTTTGCGACGGCGGCATTTGGGATCTGCATATACGGTCATTCCTGAATCCGCAGAACAGGCCGTTCGGCATTGAGCCGTGTCCTGAGTTAGAAGCCGAGCGCATCCAGAGGAGCATCAGGTGTCCGTTGTTGATCGCCGCCAGCGGGCACGGCGGACTCAGAGCGGGCAGGGTTACCGAACTGACGGATCGGTTGCGGGCAGGGCGGGGCGATCGGGACATTACGCTCGAGATCTTCGAGAGCGCGGAGGCCGCGGCAGGCCAGGGGCTCTTCGACAATCCAACCCTCGCCAACGAGTTCATCTTCGATTGGATCGCGTCCCGCATCGGGGCGCAGCCTTTAGGATAACAGGATCTAGTCGCAGGCGCGCCGTCGCCCTTCGCGTCTTCGGAGATGATGAACGGAGGCCGGGTGACGTCGCGTCTCTAAAAATCCGCCGCCACTTTCAGGCGGGCTTTCTCCAGCCGCCTCTTGAGGGCGGCGAGCTTGTTGGTCAGATCATCCAGCTCGCGCGGGTTGAATTCCGCGAAAATGAACTCGTTCAGGCTTTCCTGCTGCGAGGTCAGGCTCGCGAGCTGCTTATAGGTCTTGTCGGTCAGCGACATCTTCACGATGCGGGCGTCTTCCTTCGCCGGCTTGCGACGGACAAAGCCTTTCTTCTCCAGAAGCTTCGATTGGGTCGTGACGAACGACGGATCGACATGCAGCATTTTTGACACAGCGTTGACCGGCACGCCGTCGCCCTGATCGAGATCGGCAAGCGCCACGATCATCATCCATTGCGGTCCGCTGATTCCGAGCTTCTTGGCCCAGAAGTAGCGAATCTCCTCGAGATGAACGCTGATCGCCGCGATCTCCCAGGCGAATCGCCGAATGACATTCTCGCTCTTGGTGGCGGACTCATCCATGGGCACTGTACTCACCCCCTTCCGACTCCATAGCGGATGTGCGGCGGAAACGACACCGGTAATCAGTTATATATGTCAATTCGCACGGGAAATTTGGCAACAGGTGGTCCTTCGGTAGCGGCGCGCTCAGTTGCCGAAAAGACACATCGCGTTGGCAATCAATATATGAGTGAGTAAACTAATTTGATTATCTAAATAGCACATGCATAACTTTCATTCCGACGGAGGGGGGCACCCGACCGTCTCGTCTCAGGTGGTTCTCATCAGTCCACCGGCTTGAGAGATGCGTTGATCTTCAACGTTTTTTTCGAGGGCAGTCTAATCCGCTTTGCACGGGGGTTCGTGCATAGCACTTACTTGGAGGTTAACAATGAAGGTGGCAAAGAGCCTTATCCTCGGCTCAGCGGCGGCTCTGCTCGCCGTGGGCGGGGCACAGGCGGCCGATCTTCCCGTCAAGGCCAAAGCGGTCGAGTACGTGAAGGTTTGTTCGCTCTACGGTGCCGGTTTCTGGTACATCCCGGGCACCGATACCTGCATGAAGATCGGTGGTTATCTGCGTGTCGACACCACGTTCAACGGCGGCATCTACGACGGGCCGGCCTGGAACGGTGATGCGGGTCAGCGCAACCGGTATCAAGACTACTTCTCCGCCCGCTCTCGTATGGCGTTGACGGTCGATACCCGCACAGCAACGGAATATGGCGTCGTCCGCACCTTCGGTCAGGCCGACTTCCAGTTCGATACGCTGGGCAACAACACCTACAACCCGAACTCGATCAACCAGAGCCTGCCGGTCGCAGGTGCCAACCTGCTGCACACGCCGGGCGGCGGCTATGTCGCGGTCGAGTATGCGTTCATCCAGTTCGCGGGCTTCACCTTCGGTAAGTCCTCGTCCGCATTCGCGACGCCTTGGAACGGCTATCCGGGCAACAACTCGTCGTTCCTGCTCGGCGGTCATGACACCGTCACCGGCGTGAACAACATCCAGTACACCGCGCAGTTCGGCAACGGCATTTCGGGCACCATCGGCCTCGATGATCCGACCGTCTTCAACCGCACCGTGGTTGCCAACCTGTCGCTGCCTCTCTCTGCGACCGGTGGTATCTCCAACGCCTATGCCGGCGTGCATGCGCCCGACATCGTCGGTAACATCCGCATCGATCAGGCTTGGGGTCTATTCCAGATTTCGGCTTCGGCGCATGAAGTCAGCGGCTCCTACAACGTGCTGAACACCGCTGCGGCTCCTGCCGGTGGCGTCGGTCTGCCGGGTGCGGCTCCGACCGGTGCTTCGGAACTGTCCGGTCACCCTGACACCAAGTGGGGTGGTGCGGTGATGGCTGCGTTGCAGATCAAGAACATCCCGACCGGCCCCGGCGACGACTTCAAGATCGACGCCACTTATGCCGTCGGCAACACCAAGCAGGTCATCTCGACTTCGTCGGCCTCGCCGAGCTTTGCAATGTTCGGCAGCACGAGCCGGCTCGGTGCCTATCAGAGCGTCGGCTTTGGTGCGACCACTGACGGTGTGTATCTTCCGACCGCGTTCGGTGGCGATGGTTCGATCCACCTGACCAAGGCTTGGGGTATCCGTGGTGCGTTCAACCACAACTGGGATCCCTACTGGTCGACCAGCGTGTTCGGCAGCTACGCCGCCGTGAGCTACGACAACACCGCCAAGGCGTTCATCTGCGCCAACTACACCGGCACCAAGGTCGTCACTGCGGACTATAGCTGCAACCCGGACTTCGCCGTGTCGCAGCTCGGTACGGTCACCCGCTGGACCCCGGTCAAGAACCTGACGTTCTCGGCTGAATTCATGTGGTTCCACCTCGACCAGAAGTTCTCTGGTGGTGCCGTTCTCGCCGTGCCCGCTCCGAAGCCGGCCACGCTTTACGAATACAAGGACCAGGATACGTACAGCCTGAACCTCCGCGTTCAGCGCAACTTCTGATCCGCTCGATCTGAAGCATCTCTAGAGAATCCCCGGCGGGCAACTGCCGGGGATTTTTCTTTGCGTGAGTGGTCAGTGGCGAATAGCGAATAGCGAATAGCGAATAGCGAATAGGGACTAGGGAGTAGGGAGCAAGGAGTAGGGAATGCGAGCGGGCATCGCGCATTCCATCACACTTCGCCATTCGCCATTCGCCACCTCCGTAGCTTCGGCATAGTGCACATCAAAAAAATATGATTTACTCAGGTAATTTTCTAAGGTAGTAAGGACTTAAGTCGGCGCAGCATGGTCGGCCCGTTAGGTCTCGCTGAGACAGAACCTCTTAATGCTAAACCTCCGAAACCTCCGGCAATGCCCTGCCGGAGGTTTTTCATTACGGCGATCGCGGCAGGGCTCCGCACCCGGCTCCAACTGATTCGGCCTGATTCGGGTATCGGCGGTGGTCGACCGAAGCTCCGACGATTGTGGCGCGATCGTCCGATCAATCCCGCCTTTGCATCATCGCAACGCCGGCCTCGCTGCCGCAGCGCTCGGGCGGCTTCTCGCCCTTGATGGCGCAGAAGCGGGAAAAGGGGCGGCCGTTGAGATGCAGCGTGCCCGCATAGCCATTCCCGACCACCAGCCCGTCGAAGACGAAGGGGTAACCCTCCTGCCGTAGAACCATGCGCGCCCCGTCGCGCCTCCAGTGTCCGGAAAGCGTGGCCTGGATCGGCCTGCCGCTTGCGGCATCGCGCCCGTCCTCGCGGTAGCTGCCGTCCGGACTCATGCGCCACGTGTAGACGTAGTGCGGGAAAGCGTCGGGAATGATCGCCGTCCAGACAATGTCATCCGCTTCCGCACCGGCATCGCGCGAAAGCCCAGGGGCGACCTGCAGGCACCAGAGCAGCGCGCACCAGGCTGCGAACAGGAAAAACCGGCCGACCATTCATTTGCCTTGTGTTGATTCCCGCGTTGGCTGGGCGCGACGCTCGCTCCGTCGTCGTTATTTCGTCGCTGGTCGCGCGTTGCACCGCTGTCGTCTCGTCGAAAGACAGGGCCAATCCCACACGACGTCGTCATTGCTGTGCATGTTCACTAATTCGCTGATCGAAGGGTTTGGGTCTGGGCCTCAGCAAGTTCCTTGGGTGTTTTGCCGCCCAGGGCCTGATGCGGCCTGAAGTTGTTGTAGTAGATCAGATATTCGAAGAGCTCGTTTGCGAAGTGGTCGAGGTTGTCGAAGGTTGCGCCGTCGATAACGTCGTCGTCCAACGTTCGCCAGAAGCGTTCGACCTTGCCATTGGTTTGCGGGCGGTAGGGCCTGGTGTAGCGATGCTTGATGCCGAGTTCGAGCAGCATGGCCTCGAAGGGGTGCTCGTCGGGCGTGTTCCGGGAGGCGAACTCGGCGCCGTTGTCGGAGAGGATTTCGGCGAACTGAACCCGGTAGGTCACCTTGAGGGTGTTGATCATCTTCAAGGTCTTGAACATGACCGGCAGCGCCTTCTTCGAGGTCAGGACCTCGGCCCAGGCCAGACGCGAGCAGCTGTCGACCAGGCTGACGATATAGGCAGGGCTCGGCGGCGGCACCAGGAACATGTCGCGGGACAACTGGTGCAGGTCGACATGGCCGAGCTCGCCGATCTTGTCCTTGATAATGCGACGTTTCTCCTCGCGCATGGCCGGAGTACGGCGGTTCGGCTGGTAGCGCTGCAGCACCCGGTAGATGGTCGAGGGCGACGGTATCCCGGCCCTGGCGATGGGCGGGCTGACCTACATCACTGGCGAAGCCGATGGCGAGCCCACCCATCCCGGCCACCCGATCGGGGACTCCATCGGCGGCCTGTTCGGCGCGGTCGGCGTGCTCGCGGCGTTGTGGAAGCGGGCGCGGGATCCGGATGCTCCCGGCGAAGAGATCGACGTCGCATTGACCGAGGCGGTGTTCCGGTTGCTCGATGTCCTTCCCATCGAGTTCGACCAGCTTGGTTTCGTGCGCAGCCGGATCGGCAATGCCAACGGCTATTCCGCGCCGGCGGCGGTGTTTCGCACTTACACGGAATTGCTGGCCGGCCGCGTCGATGCCACGTTGACCGCGATCAGCACGGCCTTGCCTTATATCCAAAGCGGCAAGTTCCGTGTGCTGGGTGTGGCGTCAGTCGATCGCAGCCCGATCTATCCGGACGCTCCCACCTTGCGTGAGCAAGGTCTGCCCAACGTGATCGCGGCCGGCTGGTACGGCTTCATGGCGCCGGCGGCCACGCCGCGCTCCATCGTGGATCGTCTGCAGGACAAGATCGTCCGCATCCTTGCCGATCCCGACGTGAAGCAAAAGCTGTTCGGCCAGGGGCTGGAAGTCCGCGGCAGCACGGCCGCGGAGTTCGGCACGTTCATCGACGCGGAAACGAGCAAATGGGGCCAGTTGATCCGCGACGCCGGTCTCAAAGGCGAATGAGGATCACAACGCTCTTGCCGGCCACCGCTGTTGCGGTGCAATGAAGTCTTCGAGTGATTTGAGCAAAGCTTGATCGACACGTACTGGGTCGCTTCAGGGCCAGCATGGCCCACTTGGAATCCAATGTACCAGTGCGCTTGCACCGCGCTGGTTGAGCACTCACGAACACCTGCCTCGCGCGCGGGCACGACCACGCCGTGTCTCTGTGCGCATCGTTGGAATGAAAAGCGTGAAGTGCATCATTCATTGGAATCCTTTTCCAGACATCGGTCCTCTCGTCGCCATATTTTGGGATGATTTGTTTTTGCAACGAGCGTAACGTCGCTCGCTAAGAAAAAAGAATGATCTTGGGAGGAATGCGCCGATGAGTCGGACGAAGTATTTCGTTTGGGCATCCATTACCTGTCGCTTGCTGCCGACAGGGCACTCGCAGGATCACGCTTCCGCCAGGACCTAGCCGATGATCGCCATAGCGACATCGTTGTCCCGCAGTTCGGGAATCCTTGCGATTGGGTTGGTTGCCGTCGGAACTTGGCTGACACCCGGTGCCGCCGCAGCGGATGTTGCGCTGCAGGTGACCAACGCCCGCGTGCCCGCAGCCGACGAGATCGGCATTAATCTCCCGCTACTGATGACGATCAGGAACGATGCGACCGAGCCCGACGCGATACTGCGGGTCCGCTGTCCGTTTGCGAACTTCTCCGAAAAGCACACCGTCGATCGTGGCGAGGGCGCGCCGGCCATGCGCGAGATCAAGTCGATTCCGATTCCGGAAAACAAGACCACCGAGCTCAAGCGCGACGGATATCACGTGATGCTGCTGCAGACGCGGCAGAAGCTTGTCGACGGCGAGAAGTTCACATGCGCCGTCGTCTTCCAGAAAGCCGGAACCAAGGAAACGGAGGTGGAGGTTTCACGAACGCCGTGATCGCGACAACGGGCAAGGTGAGCCCGCTGAATGAGGCTTCTCGACTGAGCGGTTCGGATGTGCCGGACGCTCGATCCAACATGAACTTGCCAAAGGAGGGCATTTGCTCATGGAGCGATTTTCAGGTCACGCAAGAAGAATCACCAGGCGAGCGGGTCTGCTCGCTGCAGCAGTCGCCGCCGGAGGCATGATGGCGGCATTGCCAGCTTTCGCCGCTGACGAGGTCAACCAGGAACGGCTGCTCAACGTCGACAAGGAACCGGGCAACTGGCTTCATCATCACCAGAACTACTCCGCGCACCGGTTCTCCTCCCTCAAGGAGATCAACCGCGATACCGTCAAGAACCTGAAGGTCGCCTGGACCATGCATCTCGGCGGCATCGAGCCCGGCGGCATCTGGAGCCATGGCGGCCTCGAAGGCACGCCGATCGCCGAAAACGGCTTCCTCTACGTCACCGATGGATGGGGCTCGGTCTACAAGATCGACGCGCATGGCGGCCGCGGTCAGTTGGTCTGGAAGATGGATCCCAAGACCGACCGCGATTGGGCCGGTGCCGTCGCCTGCTGCGGCGTCGACAACCGCGGCGTCGCCTTGTGGGGCAATCTCGTCATTTCCCACACGCTGGACGGCCGGCTGATCGCGACCAACAAGGAGACCGGTCAGGTCGCCTGGCAACGCACCGTCGCCGATCCTGACAAGGGCGAGGTCATCACCGGCGCGCCCCTGATCGTCAAGAACATGGCGATAACAGGCGTGGCCGGCGCGGAATACGGCATCCGCGGCTGGATCGCCGCGACCGATCTCAACACCCAAAAGGAACTCTGGCGCACGCACACGATTCCGGGCAAGGGCGAGCCGGGCAGCGATACGTGGAAGGACAGCAACAACGCGGCCGCCGCCGGCGGCGGTTCGACCTGGGTGACCGGCAGCTACGATCCGTCGACCGACACCATCATCTGGGGCGTCGGCAATCCGGGACCCGATTGGGACAACGAGTATCGGCCGGGCGACAACCTCTACACCGACAGCTCGCTGGCCCTCGATGCCAACACCGGCAAGATCAAGTGGCACTATCAGCACACGCCGAACGACCCTTACGACTATGACAGCGTGGCGGAGAATGTGCTGGTCGATATCCCCGGACCCAGCGGACCGCGCAAGCTCGCGCTCGAGGCCGACCGCAACGGCTTCGCCTATGCGATCGATCGCACCACCGGCAAGTTCATCTGGGGCCTTCCGTTCGTCAAGAAGGTCACATGGACCAAGGGGCTCGATGCGGAGACCGGCAAGCCGATCGAGTACGATCCGAACAAGGCGGTGCAGACTTACGTCGCCTCGGTGACGCCGAGCCGCACCAACATGGAAACCGACATCTGCCCCGGCAACATGGGCGGCAAGAACTGGCCGCCGACCGCCTACAATCCGGACCTGAAGCTCTGGTACATCCCTGTCATCGAGAGCTGCAACCGGATCAAGGTCGAGGTCGCTACGCCCGACAAGCTGAAGCCGCGTGAGTTCTGGACCGGCGGTGGTCCGAGCCAGCCGTTCAAGATCACGGGCAGCGTCACCGCGATCGACGTCACCACCGGCAAGATCGCCGGCAAGATGGAAACGCCGTTCCCCAATCTGGGCGGCATTCTTGCAACCCCTGATCTCGTCTTCAGCGGCCAGCCGTCCGGCGAAGTGATGGCGCTTGATGCCAAGTCGCTGCAGAAGCTCTGGGAGTTCAACACCGGAGGCGGCGTCAACGCACCGCCGATGACCTTCACGGTCGATGGCAAGCAGTATCTCGCCATCCTCGTCGGTCTCGGCGGCGCCTGGGACAAGTGGTTCATCGATTCGACGCCCGAGCTGAAGAAGATCCAGCCGGGATCGATGCTCTACGTGTTCGCGCTCTGACTTTCCAACCATGGAGGGCCCGCAATGTCGGGCCCTCCCGTTTCGTCAACAAGAGACGTCATGATGATCTTCAACGCATCCCCGGCGGCGGCACGCGTGCTGCTTATGAGTGTCGTCGCCCTGACTCTTTCGATGCCAGCCGCAGCTTTCGGCCAGTCGGCGCAGGCGACGGCTTCGGATCCAACCAATGCCGGCAAGGCGGTGTTCAGCAAGGCCAATTGCATGGGGTGCCACAAATGGCACGGCAATGGCGGCGGCGGTTACGGTGGCGATGCGCTGTCGCTGCGCAAGACCGTGCTGACGCGTGAGCAAATCATTGAAACCGTCAGTTGCGGGCGGCCCTCTACAGGCATGCCGTTCTTCGTGCGCGGCGCCTATGATGAGGTAAAGTGTTACGGCATGAACCGCGAGGAGGCAGGCGGCCACATGCCGCCTGAGGCCGGAACGTTCCTGCGGCAGAAGGATATCGAGGCGGTCGCCGACTATGTGCTTGCGCATATCAAGGGCGCCGGCGAGCCGACTTATGCGGAATGCGTCACCTTCTTCTCGAGCACGTCGCGGGTCTGCGACATCTACAAGAAGCAGGATGATGCGACGGCCAGCACGGGGAAGAGCCAGTGACGATCAGGTTGAAACTTTGTGCAATCCTCAGCGTCCTGCTCGCCTGGCAGGCGGTCGCGTTCGCCAATTCTTCGGCCCGGACGGAAGAATTCGGCGGCAACGACCTGCGCGACATCCGCCTCGGCATGGCCGTGAACGAACTCGCGGAATCAGGCTATGTAGACCTCTACTGTGCGACGGATCCAAGACATACGCTGACCGGCTGGAGAGACTGGCGTGACTGTCCTGCCGGCGCCAGCGGGGCGCGGGCAGTCCGGTTTGGATATGATCCCACGACCAGCCGGGACGGCACGATGGTGGCGGGCCATCCAGCGCTTCTCACCCTGTTGATTGACGATAGCGGGCATGTTTCCGGATTGCTGATCGAGACCGACCCGAAGGCGCGTCTCTATATCCGGAAGAAGGCATTCCTGCTCGGGCTGCAGGCCAAGTCGCGCTATGGCGCCGAGGGCTGGGCCTGCACCGAAGGCCAGCCGGATTCCGGAGACCAGCCGGTCGGCGGCGTCTACCTCAAGGAACGCTGCACCAAGACCATCGGCGGTCGCTCACTCGTCGTCGAACGCAACCTGTTCCGCCGGCCCGATCAGGACACCAAGAGCTTCGTCGACGAAACGCGGATCAGCATCCTGCGCGCCAAGGAATAGAGCGTTTTCAAGCGAAGTGGATACCGGTTCGCGTGAAGAAAACGCGTCAAAACAAGAATCTAAAGCGTTTCCGCTTCACTCAGGCTCCATACCGAGCCGTCTTTCCTCGCGCCGAAGGTTGTTCGGCGTGGCGCCCCACGTCCGTTTCATGGTTGCGGTCATATGGCTGTTGCTGGAAAAGCCGGCGGCTTTCGCCACCGCGGCGAAAGGCATATCGGTCGTCTTGGTAAGCCGCTCGACAAGGGCAAGCCTCTGCGTGACGACATATTGGTGGGGTGCCTGGCCGGACGATTGCCGGAAGGCGCGCAGGAAATGGCTCGGTGAAAGTCCGGCCACTTCGGCAAGGCGACCGACGGACAGGCTCTCCGACAGATTGGCGTGGATGTAGTCCGTCACGGCGCGCCATGCCCTTGGTGAAAGACCGCCGCTGCGCAAACGGCGCGGCCGGTCGCTGAACGACGAATAGCTGCGCAAGAGGTGAGTGCCAAACAGCGTGATCAACGCGTCAAGACAGAGGTCGTTCGCGGCTTCGCCGCGCTGGAATTCGGCGCGGATCAGATTGGCGAGCTGCAGCGCCTGTTGATCGACGAAGCCGGGTTTGGGTGGCCGGAACTCGAAATCCTTGTTCTGAAACTCGGCTCCGGCGAGCTCAGCCAGACGGTGTTGGTCGTGCGCGATGAGCAGGTTCTCCTTCGTGACGCACCAACGCGCGAACAGGTCAGCCTCGGCCGGCACCACCTCGATCGTCCCGACCGGCGCCAGCGTGACCGTCTTCCGGCTGCTGTTGAGAGCGATTTCGCGATTGGGTTGCGGCGTCAACATCACCAGCGCCATATGCGCCGGCGCCTTGAAGGCGATTTCGTTCGGGCCAGTCCGCGTTCGTGTGACCGCGCCGCTTTCGGTGTCGAACTTGGGACCCCAGGCGTCGGGAACGCAAGCTAGCAACGCTGGCAAGTCCTTCCTCCACAACATCACTTCGGCGGATGCCGCCGACCTCGTCCACGACGCAAGCACTCGCTCGATCAGTCGACGGCACGCTAGCAGAAAGTGATCAGGTTGTCGAAATACCACCCAGTTTCATCACGTGGGGCGCGCCTGGTTGATGAAATGGCATCGATCATCGGGCAAGGGATAGACTTGGTACAAGGAGAGAAAATATGACTGATCACAGCATCGAGGGTAAGACTGTCATCATCGCCGGCGGTGCGAAGAATCTCGGCGGCCTGCTCGCCCGAGACCTTGCCATGCACGGCGCGAAAGCCGTCGCCATTCACTACAATAGCGCTGCAACCAAACCAGCCGCCGACGAGACGGTAAAAGCCATCAATGCTGCCGGCGCCAAGGCCGTGGCCTTTCAAGGCGACCTCACGACCGCCGCTGCCGTCGAGAAGCTGTTCGCCGAAACCGTTGCCGCCATCGGCAAGCCAGACATCGCCGTCAATACCGTCGGCAAGGTGCTCAAGAAGCCGATGGCCGAGATCACCGAAACAGAATTCGACGAGATGAGCGCAGTAAATGCGAAGTCCGCCTTCTTCTTCCTCAAGGAAGCGGGCAAGACGCTTAACGATAACGGCAAGATCTGCACCCTGGTGACGTCCCTGCTGGGTGCGTTCACGCCGTTCTATGCGGCCTATGCTGGCATGAAAGCGCCGGTCGAACACTTTACGCGGGCCGGGGCCAAGGAGTTCGGCGCCCGGGGCATTTCGGTGACGGCGATCGGCCCCGGTCCGATGGACACGCCCTTCTTCTATCCGGCCGAAGGCGCCGATGCGGTCGCCTATCACAAGACCGCGGCAGCCCTGTCGAAGTTGACCAGGACGGGTCTCACCGATATCCAGGATATCGTGCCCTGGATTCGCTTCATGGTGTCTGACGGTTGGTGGATGACGGGTCAGACCATTCTCGTCAACGGCGGCTACACCACGAAGTGAGGCGTCCGCCAGCCAGATCCCTGGTTGGCGTCGCAGTTCGAACTGATCGGAACGTGCCAGGGTTCCTGGCACGTTGTCACATGCCGTCAGAGCCTGAGGCTCATTGTGACGTCAACCGGGGGGCACTCCGATGGATGGCTACAATGACCTGCATCAGAGCCATGAGATCTTCGTCCACATTCGTATCATCGTCGGAATGATCCTGGGCATCAGCCTTGCCCGGCTCGTCAGCGGTGTAACGCGGTTCATTCAGCACCCCGGCAAGGAGAGGATCAACCTCCTCCATATTGGATGGGCTATCTTCCTGTTCCTCGCCATCATCCACTTCTGGTGGTTCGAATTCGCGCTGTCCAGGATCGAGCGGTGGACGTTCGAGAGCTATTTTCTCATCATCTGCTACGCGGTGGTGTTCGTGATGCTGTCCGCGATGATCTTTCCGGATAACATCGGTGAACATGAGGGGCTGAAGGAGTATTTCTGGGATCGCAGGAGGGTATTCTACGTTCTCGTTTTGATTCTATTTTCGATCGATGTTTTCGATACGCTCCTGAAAGGCGCGAACTACTACAAGCAATTCTACGGCTGGTATTATCCGGTGAGGCAGAGCCTGCTGATCGGCGGGACAATAGGGGCGCTGCTTTCAGCTTCCGAACGGTACCACGTCTCGTTCGTCGCCTCTGCGCTGGCAATCCAGATTATCTGGGTCGTGAGTTTGTTCGACGTGATGGGTCCGAACTGAGCCGGTCGACGCGGCGGCATGGCGCACCGCGGCTGTTCGGATCGCTCTACGTCGCACGCAATAGGTATCAACTCCTCTGTGAGTCAGGATCATCTTCGGCGAGAAGGGATCAGCCTCCAGTTCGCGTCGCAAGCGCTTCACCTGAACATCAATGCGTCGATCAAAGACGTCATCGCTTGCGTGCACTGGTGCGGAGATCTACATCCGCGTAGCGGGGCCGCGCATGACGATCTTCAGAATGTCAGCCGGCAGCGGCCGCTTCAGCGCTTGGATTCGTCCTATCGTGTGCACGGCCCGATATCGCGCTTCGCGTTTATACCCGAAAAGGTAGGTTAAAAAGGCACATCCCTGGAACTACCATTCGGCGCCAAACCCTAGCGCATTTTTCCGGAGCCCCCTGAAGGTCCCGTCGCCCCGGCAGGGCCGTTCTGTGAACCTCGCACGAAAAGGTAGGGCAATCGTGCTGTCCAACAAGGTGCTGACACATATCTATCGCGGCCGCGATCAAGCGCGGAAGGGCCAAGGTTGCCGCGTGCTGGTCCGCGGCAACAAGAACCGGTGCCTCGTTGAGTTCATGGACGGATTCCGGTTGATGACGAACCGCAACACGCTTCGAACGATCAAGCCGGCGAAGTCAGGGCGGCTCCGCTGAGCGCAAGGCGCAGCACCGCCGAAGCGGCCACCCCTGCCGAACTGCTTCACCTTTCCGCACGGGAATGCCGTAGTTTTCCGGGGAAGAACGGGAGCCGCCGCGGTGTTAGCACTGTCAAAGAAACCGGCGCCCGGTGCATTTTCAGCGTCTCAAGCATTTCCCGATCTGGTCCGCGAAGCCCATCCAATCAATTGCTCGTTTCGATCCGTATTCAAGAGATTATCTCGAGGGATCATGGGACGCCGTTGGTCTGACCTGGACGTCGACGATCTCAAGCGAATGGCGCGTCGCGATTACCCCGCACAGAGCATCGCGCGGATGCTGCATCGATCTCCGAGTGGCGTCATCGCGAAGGCGCACGAGTTGAAGATCTCCCTTCAGTCGCATCACCGGCTGCTTCCTCGCGGATTCAAGCGGCCCCCGGCCACGCGGGTTTCCGCTCGCCTGAGCCGCAGCGCCATCCCTGACGTTGCGAATGAACTCGTTTCCGTGGCGAAGCGCGGCCGCGAAGGCGAGTGGGAACCGCTCCAGTCGTAACCGCCTGGATATATTGTCGCACCACACGGCGCGCATTAAATGTGATTAGATGTCGCGCAACTTCTGATTTAATATTTTGTAGTTTGGTGGATTTAATTCGATGGGTTCGTTTCATTCTGTAAGAAAGAGATTTGGATGCTCAACTCAGAAGAGACCCCATGGTCGAATCCCAATCCGCTTCTGATCGGCGCGATTTCCTGAAAACTCGCGGCGATTTTGCTTCCGGCGACCGCGGAAGCCGCAACGGCAAGAGCGACGTAGGAGGATAATCGAGAGGTCGCCCGTGGCCGCCGAATACGCGGCCTGAATTTGCGGGCGGGCGCAGCGCACAATCCCGTCATTTAATTGTCATTTATTCCGCATTTTGCGGAATGCGATTTCGTTGCTCGAACTTGGTCGACATCATTATCCAGGTGCCAAGGAGGAAAATATGGCGAATTCCATCAAGAGCCAGGCCGCCCAGCAATTGTTGGGAACTGAAGGGTTTTTTCCAGATTCCCGGGCCTTCGATTGGCTTTCCCTCATCGATCCCGTCAACAATTTGATCATCGGCACCCGCCACGACGATGTCCTTGCCGCACAGGCTGACGGCGACATTGTGTTGGGCCTTGCCGGCGCTGATCATTTGAGCAGCGCATTCAACCGGACCGCGTTGATCGGCGGTCGCGGCGATGACACTTTGACAACCAATGTTGTCGTGCCGCAGGGCGATTTGCACGGACTTGCCATTCAGTTCGGCGGAACGGGCAATGACCACCTCGATGGGACCGTCACTCTTCAGGGTGAGAGCACGCCTCAGAGCACCGAGAAGACCGCAGATGTGCTCCTCGATGGTGGCAGCGGAAACGACGTTATCAACGCCACAGCAAATGTGGCGCCTCGGGTCTTCGAAACTGTAACCGTCAGCACCCACGTGTTCGGCGGAAGCGGCGATGATACCATTCATGCCCTTGCGGATGGCCACAACGCCTTCGGAGATAGTATCGTCATGAACACCGTCGACGGTGGCTCCGGCGATGACCACATCACGGCTCGTGCCGAAACAGAATTCTCTGGGCTCAACAGCAGCGCCAGCAACGTGCTCTTCGGTGGTGACGGCAACGACGTGCTGGACGCCTCCGCTATAGGACAATCCAATTCCACCGACCTGGTGACAAATGAGCTTCACGGCGGTCGGGGCGACGACATATTGCGCGCTTTCAATCTGACAGACTCAAATAGCAGCACGCCGGTCGGCATCAACCAGCTTTGGGGCGATGACGGCAACGACACCCTCGAGGCGACTCATTCTACCGATGGGGAGAACGCCGTTACGGATCTCACGAATTATCTGGACGGCGGGAGAGGCAATGACACCTTGATTGCGAACTCCACCGCGCTTGGTGAAGCCGTTCGCGCACTCAATCAACTCGAGGGCGGTAGCGGAAACGACAGCCTCACGGCACATCTCGACGCGGTAGCCGGCGGTAGGCTTGGTTCTCCCGGGGGGGAGCTCTACAATGTCGCGAATGTCCTGAATGGCGGGGCCGGAGATGACCAACTGACCGCGTTTCTTTCGGCAACTCCCATTCCCGGGGTTATGGACAACTCTGTTGCCGAGAACCGCCTGGATGGCGGCGCTGGAAATGATGTCCTGACGGCAACTGTTGCGCCAGGTTCGCTCGGATCGAGCTTCCTCAACGGTGGTGCAGGCAACGATCAGCTTACGGTCATTGGCGGGTCAGGAAACGTCCTCGATGGCGGCGATGGCAACGACAGGCTCACGAGCGGCATCGGAAACGACAATATGCTTGGTGAGCGCGGCGCGGATACGTTCGTCTTTGCCGCCCAGAACGGGCATGACACGGCCGATTTCCAAACCGGGCGGGACAAGATCGATCTCACGGCCTTGGCGGCGAACAACATCCACGATTTTGGCGACTTGAATATCCAGGTGACCGGTGGAAACACCGTCATTCACTTTGATGCCAATAATGACGTCACCATCGCGGGCGTTCAGAACCTCAGCGCAAGTGATTTTTGGTTCGCCTAGCTGGCTGGCGCGGTCCATCTTCGGAAAAACGGCCTGCGGGCCATCGCGATGTCTGCTCGTACCTTGATGAGCAGACATCGCCGGCTCAATCGCAGCCGTGCGCTCGAGTAGGGCGGGAGAATTGCTGGGCGTCCTCATTACCGATGACTGCCAAGGGCGCCGACGGCCAACGATTGCGGAGGCCGGATGCCCGTCCACGTCGAAGAAGCGGCGTGATCGTTGCAAACGCGACCTTGGAAACGCGACCCTTGCAAATTTGTAATCGCGTGAACACCAAGGCGCCATCGGGACGACCAAAAGCCGCCGACG
The DNA here is from genome assembly GCF_059512425.1 of Bradyrhizobium sp. Leo78. NCBI lineage: Bacteria > Pseudomonadati > Pseudomonadota > Alphaproteobacteria > Hyphomicrobiales > Nitrobacteraceae > Bradyrhizobium > Bradyrhizobium sp. Leo78. Next base: position 27,274 of record NZ_JCAMOT010000040.1, on the reverse strand, counting down.
TTTGAGGACTATATGAGGTCCTCGGCCCCACCGGAATTCGCACCGATGTTGTTTCAAGCTGTAATTGTTTGCCTGACGGTCCTCAGCGTTGGCCTTCTCATCGCCCACATGGTCGACGCCCTCAGGACATGAGGCAGCGTCGCTTCGCGCGGCTCAGCCCGCAATCCGATATCACGATCGCGCTTCGTGGCGACGAAAGTACACGTATGCCCCAACGGCAAGGTAATTGGTCGCGACCGCGATCACATTCCACATGACGATGTTCTTTGAGCCGATCGATACGCCATAGATCACCCTGAGAATTTGAAAAGTGCCCATGATGGCTGCCATTCGGGGTCATGCCGACGCTGGAGCGCCGATTCAGCATCGCAATGAGGTCGGGCAGAGCTGCGAAGGTTGTCCCGAATCCCGCCACGAAGCCGATGATTTGAGTGAGGTCCATCATTTCTCCCCTCAACGCGCGACCAGCCGTTGATATATTGTGCGGTGCTCCCCAGGGCGCAAAATACGATCAGTCGCAAAAATACGATCAGTCTTGGGCTGGACCGTTTTCGAGCGAAGCATGCCCTCGGGCTTGATCCGAGGGGGACACCGGTTTGCATAGCAACCGGCGCTCTAGGGACTTTTTCCGTCGAGAAGGGCGGGTTTCTTCTACTTGAAGACCCGCGGCGAGCGCCGTTACACCAGCTTGCGCTGCTTCTGGCGTGCCCCAAGCCGCTCAAAGCGGTGTCGTTGGTCCGGAGCGGCGCCGCCGCTGCTCCGGCCCAACGTGCTGTGATGACGCGTGTGCTTGCCGCGTGGGCAAGACCTCATAGGGAGGCTTGATATGTCGCGTTCAACGCTAGCACTTATTGCTATGATGACGCTTCTCTCGATGGGCTTCGTTCTTTGTCCTCAAGACCCTGCCAATGCTGCCACGTTCTGTGCGCAGTTAAGGGGGGCGAAAGCGGCAGGACAGCCTGACTGCTCATTTTCGACGCTGGATAAGTGTCGCGCGCGCGTCAGGCACAGGGGCGGCGGACACTGCTACAAACTGACCCACTGACCAGACAGCACAAATGCACCACGCATCCTGGATTGCGAGGACCGCGGCTGGTGCGAGCGGAGCGCCTTCGATAGGGATGCGGTCGGCTTCAACCGACGGCGGGTTTATCCCGTGCGCCCCGATCCGATAGCGCGGATCAAGACGCGCCGACCTTAGGGAAAATGTTCGACGAGCAAGGGAGCCCCCAAATGTACGCCAATATTCTCTTGAGCACGGACGGATCGGATGTCGCGAGAAAAGGCGTTGAGCATGGGATTGCTTTAGCAAAGGCCTTGAATGCTAAAGTGACAGTCATCGCGGTGACGGAGCCTCTGCCGATCGGGAGTGGGCACGGGGGATGGATTCCCGCGCAGGAAATGTTCGATAGCTTTGACGCAGCCTGCAAGGAACGTGCGGGCAAAGCGCTCGATGAAGCGCGAGCCGTGGCGGAGCAGGTCGGGATATCTGCAGAACTCTTGCATGTTCCGAATGCGCACCCAGCCACTGCGATTATCGACACAGCAAAGTCCAGAGGCTGCGACTTGATCGTCATGGCCTCTCATGGGCGTCGCGGCCTCAGGAAGCTATGGTTGGGGAGTCAAACATCGGAGGTCCTGGCGGACGGAAGCGTGCCGGTGTTGGTCGTGCGGTAACAAACATAAATGACGGTGCAGGGTGTGGTGAAGCCGGCTCCTTGGCTGGGCTTCGCCGGCAAACCCGATGTCCGCCATGCGGTAACACCGGCAACGCTCTGATCGAGCGGAAGATTTCTGCTATCTTCCAGGCCAAAATATTCGCGGAGATGATTCGCTAAGTCGTTGATTTGGTTGATTTATCTGGTGCTGCCGGACAGGATTGAACTGTCGACCTCTCCCTTACCAAGGGAGTGCTCTACCACTGAGCTACGGCAGCGTGCCCGGGAATAAAGAATCGGCCTAGTTGGCGCCTCCGGGCGCGGCGGTTCTTGCCACAAGCCCCCCTTCGGTGCAAGCGCGGGGACGGGAGACAGCTCGCAAAAACGCTTCGTCCGGTCGAAATTCGGCCAATCCGGCGCGCTTCGGTTCCCCGGGGCGTGCTCGGGAGTGCGGCTTTGGCCGGTTCATCCTGCAACCGCACGGAAGACCGGGGGAGCCCACCTCCCCGATCGACCGGTGCATGTCCCTCGGCGCCTGGTCTATTGTCATGCAAGTTTGAAAGACGGATGCAACATGCAGGACGAGAAGGACAGGCAGGAGCGGCAGAGCGCGATCGCATCGAGCGAATCAAGGCAGCATCGCCTCAAGCTCGCGCTGCGCGAAAACCTCAAGCGGCGGAAATCGCAGGCGCGCGGGCGTAGCGGTCCTGCATCTTCCGAAACGGCCGAGGGCCGACTAGATGACGCGAGCGGCGGCGAGCCGGATCGCTAGCCGGTCCCAACTGCTGGGCAGGTGGTGCGCCCGCGTTTTGGTAAGAGGAGTGAGTTGCTGAGATGGCTGCAGAAGCGATGGCGAATCCGATCAGCGCGAGGTCCCTCGCGTTTCCGCGGCACGAGCAGACCTTTCCGACCCTGACCGAGCATGAGATCGAGCGTATGCGCCGGTTCGGCGAGGTCAGGCACTATAGGGACGGCGAAGCGCTGTTCGAGACCGGCAAGCCGGGACCGGGGATGTTCGTGGTGCTTTCGGGCACGGTCGCGATCACCCAGCGCGATGGCCTCGGCCATGTCACGCCGGTGATTGATCAGGGGCCGGGACAATTCCTGGCCGAGATTGCCCAGCTCTCCGGCCGGCCCGCGCTGGTCGACGGCCATGCCGAAGGCGATGTCGAGACGCTCTTGATCCCGCCGGAAAGATTGCGGGCGCTGTTGGTGGCCGAAGCCGATCTCGGCGAGCGCATCATGCGCGCGCTGATCCTGCGTCGCGTCAACCTGATCCAGGGCGGCGTCGGCGGCCCCGTGCTGATCGGCCCGCCGTCGCTCGGAAAGATCGCGCAGTTGCAGAATTTCCTGGCGCGCAACGGCCAGCCCTATCACGTGGTCGATCCCGCCACCGACAAGGACGCGGCCGACCTGATCGCGCGTTATTCGGCCACGCGCGCCGAACTGCCGCTGGTCGTCTGCCCCAACGGCAACGTGCTGCGTAATCCATCCGAGACCGCGCTTGCAATGGCGATGGGCATGATCGGCGACCACGCCCATGACAAGCTCTATGACGTTGCCGTTGTCGGCAGCGGGCCGGCCGGGCTCGCCACCGCCGTCTACGCGGCGTCCGAAGGCCTGTCGGTCGCGGTGCTCGATTCGCGCGCCTTTGGCGGTCAGGCCGGCGCCAGCGCCCGTATCGAGAATTATCTGGGCTTTCCGACCGGCATTTCCGGCCAGGCGCTTGCCGGCCGCGCCTTCAACCAGGCGCAGAAATTCGGCGCCGATATCCTGATCCCGGTTTCCGTCAGATCGCTCGACTGCTCCAAGCGGGACGGCCTGTTCTCGATCGCGACCGAATGCGGGCACACCTTGCGTGCAAGATCGATCGTGGTGGCGAGCGGGGCGCGCTATCGCCGGCCGAGCATCGAGAACCTCGAGGCCTTCGAGGGCCGCGGCGTCTGGTACTGGGCCTCGCCGATCGAGGCCAAGCTGTGTGCGGGGCAGGACGTGGTGCTGGTCGGCGGCGGCAATTCGGCTGGCCAGGCCGCAGTGTTCCTGTCGGGCCATGTGCGCAAGGTCTACATGATGATCCGCGGCGGCGGCCTCGGGGCCAGCATGTCACGCTATCTGATCGAACGCATCGAGGCGACGCCGAACATCGAACTGATGTTCAACACCGAGATCACAGCGCTGGAAGGCGGCGAGGACGCTACGCTCCAACGCGCGCGCTGGAAGAGCCGCCTGGCACCGGAGCAGCACACGCTCGACGTCAACAACGTGTTCCTGTTCGTCGGCGCCGATCCCGCGACCGGGTGGCTCGAGGGCTGCGGCGTCAAGGTTGACCGCGGAGGCTTTGTGCTCACCGGCCAGAACGGGCCGGGACAAGTGCTGGAAACCACGGTGCCCGGCGTGTTCGCCGTTGGCGATGTTCGCTCCGGATCGGTCAAGCGCGTCGGCGGCGCGATCGGCGAGGGCGCGCAGGTCGTCGCGGCGCTGCACGGCTTCCTCGCCGACAACGCCAATTCCACGGCTTAGGAAAGAGCAGATGTCGAAAGGCTGCACCCATATCGCCGGCATCCAGACCGTCACGCCGAGTGCGCTCGGCTGCGAGGAGTGCTTAAAGAGCGGCAGCCAATGGCTGCATTTGCGGATCTGCCGTACCTGCGGCCATGTCGGCTGCTGTGACGATTCCCCCAACAAGCATGCGACCGCACATTTCCACGCGACCGGCCATCCGATCATCGAAGGCTACGATCCGCCGGAAGGCTGGGGCTGGTGCTATGTCGATCGCGTGCTGTTCGATCTCTCGCAGCGCAAGACGCCGCATAACGGCCCGATCCCGCGCTACTATTGATTCATAGCGCCGTGGGAAACGCGTAACCCGGGACGACTGCATCCGCGTTTACGAGCGGCCCCCGGGTTACGCTTCGCTTCACTCGGGCTACGGCACTAATACAAATAGTTAGTGATTGCTGCCGGTGTGCTGTCATTTATGACAGGCATGCAAACAGTTTCGGCAAATCCCATACTTTAGTTTATTCGCATCATAATCATCTTATCTTCATCATATAAGTCGGCTTCCGATCCGCGAAGCATGTAGCAATCTCATTTGTTGCATCGTAGTGTTCAGCGCGGTTCTCAATGGGGAGTGCTTCACATGGTCCTGGGTATGAGCTTGGCCACGTTTACGCTTGTTCACGTGGTGATCAGCCTGGTTGCAATCGTCGCTGGTCTTGTCGTGATGTTCGCCCTGCTTGGCTCGAGACAGACGCCGGGGCTCACCGCGGTGTTCCTGCTGTTCACGATCCTCACCAGCGTCACCGGCTTTATGTTTCCGTTCAAGGAGCTGTTGCCCTCGCACATCTTCGGGATCATTTCGCTGGTCCTGCTCGCGATCGCCTGCATCGCGCTCTATGTCATGGAGCTTTCGGGCGCCTGGCGTCCGATCTACATCGTGACGGCGATGATATCGCTCTATCTCAACGTCTTCGTGCTGGTGGTTCAGTCCTTCCTCAAGATACCCCCGCTGCACGCGTTGGCGCCGAGCGTGCCGCCGGCTCCCCCGTCCGGTCCGGTCTTCGCCGTCGTGCAGGGCATCGTGCTGGTGCTGTTCGTGGTGGCGATCATCGGCATCTGGCGGCGCTTCAGGCCGATGACCTCGTTCGCGTGACTGACATCGCGGTTGGATAATCGCAGGGCGATTTTGAAATCCGGAGCATGCCTCGACCGGTATGTTCCATCGGCTTCACTCGTACGAAAGGCTGCGCGATGCCCACGATCACCACCAAAGACGGCGTCATGATTTTCTACAAGGACTGGGGCAGTGGTCAGCCCATCGTGTTCAGTCACGGTTGGCCGTTGTCATCTGATGACTGGGACACCCAGATGCTGTTCTTCCTCAATCATGGCTTTCGCGTGATCGCGCATGACCGCCGCGGCCACGGCCGATCGAGCCAGGTGAGCGATGGCCACGACATGGATCACTATGCCGACGACCTCGCGGCGGTGACCGCACATCTCGATTTGAAGAACGCCGTTCACGTCGGTCATTCCACCGGCGGCGGCGAGGTGGTCCACTATATCGCGCGGCACGGTGAGAGCCGGGTGGCGAAGGCGGCGATCATCAGCGCGGTGCCGCCGTTGATGCTGCAGACCCCGGCCAATCCGGGCGGCCTGCCCAAGGATGTCTTTGACGGGCTGCAGGCGCAGCTCGCCGCCAATCGCTCGCAATTCTATCGCGAGCTCGCCGCGGGCCCGTTCTACGGCTACAACCGGCCAGGCGCCAAACCTTCGGAAGCCATCATCCAGAATTGGTGGCGCCAGGGCATGATGGGCGGCGCCAAGGCGCATTACGATGGGATCGTCGCCTTCTCGCAAACCGACTTCACCGAAGACCTGAAGAAGATCAACGTGCCCGTTCTCGTCATGCATGGCGACGACGACCAGATCGTGCCCTATGCCGACGCCGGGCCGCTGTCCGCCAAGCTGTTGAAAAACGGCACGCTGAAGACCTACAAGGGCTTTCCGCACGGCATGCCCACCACGGAAGCTGACACCATCAACGCCGACCTGCTCGCGTTCATCAAGGGTTGAGCGGGCCTTCTTTCACCTCTCTCCGCGCGCGGGGAGAGGTCGAAATTCAAGCGCAGCTTGAATTTCGGGTGAAGGGGAGTCTCCGCGAGTCCCTCTGTCACCCTTTATGCGGATAGAGCCCCTCACCCCAACCCTCCCAGGGCGAGCTATGCTCGTCTCGCCCCCGTAGAACGGGGAGAGGGAGCAGCTACTCATCTCGTCCGGAGGCTCATTCGAACATCGCGCGGATTGCCGCGAACATCCGCCTGGCGAGAAGCTCGGGCGTCTCGCGGGCGCCCTCGGCGGCCCAGAGCTCGCCACCGACGCGCATCGCGCCGGTAGCGATCATCGCGACCAGCCGCGCCTGCATCTTGTCTGTCTTGTTGCCTGTGCGCCTCAGAAGCGCGTCGGCCAGCGTGCGCTCGAGCTTTTCATACTTGAGCTGATCGCGCGCCTGCAGCGCCGGGTTGTCCTGCTTCAGCCGCGCCAACGCCACCACTTCGGCGGGATCGAGCTGGCCGGCCATTGCGATGATGGCGTTCTCCGCCGCCGCGAGCATGGATTCGCCGGCAGGCCGCGCCGCGACCGCCGCGATCAGGGCCGCGCTGGCTTCCTCCTGCCAAGCGAACACGACATCTTCCTTGGAAGCGAAATAGTGGAAGAAGGTGCGGCGGGAGATGTCGGCGGCGGCGACGATGTCGTCGAGCGTGGTCGCCTCGAAGCCGCGCTCCAGGAACAGCGCCATTGCCGCCCGCGTCAGCTTCTCCCGTGTCTCCTGCCGCTTGCGCGCGCGCAGGCCCGGCGCCACGGGAGGCGCGGTTTTCTCCTTTGATGACCTGCCCTTAGCTGGTCTGCGCAGATTCGCCGGTCGCTTCAAATCCTTCACCACTTGCAAAGATGCACTTAGTGCACATTTAGGGAACCACACCCCGATTCGACCAGGAGATATAAGCATGAGCGGCTGGAGCACTGCAGACATTCCACCCCAGACCGGCAAAACCGCCGTGATCACCGGCGCCACCGGCGGGCTCGGCTATGAGACCGCGCTGGCGCTGGCGGGCGCCGGCGCGACCGTGGTTCTGACCGGCCGCAACGACATCAAGGGCAGGCACGCGCTCGAGCGCATCCGTGCGCAATATCCGAAGGCCGACGTCAGCTACGAGACGCTCGATCTGGCGAGCCTTGCCTCGGTCGCCGACTTTGCCGGGCGCTTTGCCATCAGCCGTCCTTCGGTCGATCTCCTCATCAACAATGCCGGCGTGATGGCGCTGCCGAAGCGGCGGACGACGCAGGACGGTTTCGAGATGCAGCTCGGCATCAATTATCTCGGCCATTACGCGCTCACCGCGCGCCTGCTGCCGCAGCTTCGCCGCGGCCTTAAGCCCCGGGTCGTCAATCTCTCGAGTCTGGCGCACCGCTCCGGCGCGATCGATTTCGCTGACCTGCAGGCGGAGCGGTCCTATCGCCCGTGGCGCGCCTACTGCCAGTCGAAGCTGGCGATGCTGATATTTGCGCTCGAATTGCAGCGCCGCAGCGACGCCGCCGGCTGGGGCCTGATGAGCAATGCCGCCCATCCCGGCTATGCGCGCACCGACCTGATCCCGAATGGCCCGGGCACGAGGAGCCTATCGTCGTATTTCAGCCGCTTGCTGCAACCCTATGCCAGCCAGTCCGCCGCGGCCGGTGCGTTGCCGACATTATTTGCCGCGACCTCGCCGGCCGCCGAGCCCGGCGGCTATTATGGCCCGAACTGGTTCTACGAGTTGAAGGGCCCGCCGGTCGAGGCGAAGATCATGCCGCAGGCGAAGGATGCCGCGGTCGCGGCGATGCTGTGGGAGGCCTCGGCGACGCTAACCGGGGTCTCCTTCGACCAGTTCGCGGCGGCCGCCTGAAAAGCCTACGGAATTGCCCTAAATTTCAACACTTTTGCGGTAGCCCCTTGCTTCGATAGGTTTTTCGCGGATCAGAGCAAGAGGCAGCATGGATCGCATCCGAATCGTCGGCGGCAACGAGCTCAACGGCACCATCTCGATATCCGGCGCGAAGAATGCCGCGCTGCCTCTGATGATCGCGGCGCTCCTCACAAAGGAGACGCTGATCCTCGACAACGTGCCGCGGCTTGCCGACGTCGCGCAGCTCCAGCGCATCCTCGGCAATCACGGCGTCGACATCATGTCCGCGGGCAAGCGGCCCGGCGACCGCGAGTACCAGGGCCAGACCCTGCACATCTCGGCCGCCGACATTATCGACACCACCGCGCCGTATGATTTGGTGTCGCGGATGCGCGCCAGCTTCTGGGTGATCGCGCCGCTGATTGCGCGCATGCATGAGGCGAGGGTGTCGCTGCCGGGCGGCTGCGCCATCGGCACCCGGCCGGTCGACCTCCTGATCATGGCGCTGGAGAAGCTCGGAGCGGAGATCTCGATCGACGGCGGCTATGTGGTCGCGAAAGCGCCTGGTGGCCTGCGCGGCGCCGACATCGCTTTCCCCAAGGTCACGGTGAGCGGCACCCATGTCGCGCTGATGGCGGCGACGCTTGCCAAGGGGACCAGCGTCATCACCAACGCCGCCTGCGAGCCTGAAATCGCCGATGTTGCCGCCTGCCTGAACAAGATGGGCGGGCGCATCACCGGCGCCGGCACGCCCTGCATCATCGTCGAGGGTGTCGCCAGCCTCCACGGCGCGCGCCACACCGTGCTGCCGGATCGCATCGAGGCCGGCACCTATGCGATGGCGGTCGCGATGACCGGCGGCGAGGTGCAGTTGTCCGGCGCACGGCCGGAATTGCTGCAATCGGCGCTCGATGTACTCTGCGAAGCCGGCGCCACCGTCAGCGTCAACAATGACGGCATCCGCATCGGCCGCAACGGCGCCGGCCTTCGCCCGGTCAAGGTCACGACCGCGCCGTTCCCCGGCTTCCCGACCGATCTGCAGGCGCAACTGATGGCCCTGATGACCTGCGCCGATGGCGCGTCCGTGATCACCGAGACGATCTTCGAGAACCGCTTCATGCATGTGCAGGAACTGGCGCGGTTCGGCGCCAGGATATCGCTGGACGGCGAGACCGCCACGATAAGCGGCACCGACAGATTGCGCGGCGCGCCGGTCATGGCGACGGACCTGCGCGCGTCCGTCTCACTGGTCATCGCCGGCCTTGCCGCCGAGGGCGAGACCATGGTCAACCGCGTCTACCATCTCGATCGCGGCTTCGAGCGGCTGGAGGAGAAATTGTCGGCCTGCGGCGCGTCGATCGAGCGCATCAGGGACTGATATCGGGGGAACCGGTTCTGATCCAGGAGATTGCTTTCGGCATGATACCGCCCGCGCCGCTCAAACTGATCGCGCTCGATGCCGACGATCTGGCCGTGATCTCGGCGCATGTGCAGGATGCCCACGTGCAGGCCTCCGACATCGTTTGGCGTCAGGGCGAGAAGCGGCTCGTGGTCGGCATGTCCAGGCTCGACTGGGAGCAGACGCTGTCGGGCGAAACCGCCTCGCGCCGGCTGATCGCGGCGCTGCGCTTCGACCGCGTGCTTGCCTGCAAGTCACGCAAGATCAACCTGGAGGCGCCGGACGCCACCCTGGAACTGCTGGGCATCGAGTTTCACCAGGGCGCCGCCCCCGGCGGCAGCGCGCTGCTCCTGTTCAGCCAGGGCGCCACGCTCCGGCTCGACGTCGAATGCCTGGAATGCGAATTGACCGATCTCGGCCCCGACGACCTCGGCACCGCGCCGGCAGTCCCGGAGCTGCCGTAGGGTGGGCAAAGCGAAGCGTGCCCACCACCACGAGCGGAATGCTTAATGGTGGGCACGCTGCGCTTTGCCCACCCTACGGGCCCGGGCCCCTTTGTCCGCCATCGAGGGTTGACGGCCCCTATCCGCCGCGCCATTGAGCAGGGACCCTGAATCCAAATTCAAGAACGCCCCCATGCCCCTCCGCCTGGACCGAAGCAGCGCCGATTTCGAGCAGCGTTTTGCCGCCTTCCTTGCCGCCAAGCGCGAGGTGTCGGCCGATGTCGAGCGCGCCACGCGGGCGATCGTCGACGATGTGGTGGCGCGGGGCGATGCCGCGCTGATCGAGGCGACCCGCAAATTCGACCGGCTCGAGCTCGACGCCGCCGGCCTGCGCGTCACCGCGGCGGAGATCGATGCCGCGGTGACGGCCTGCGATGCCGCCACGGTCGACGCGCTCAAGCTCGCCCGCGATCGCATCGAGAGCTTCCATCAGCGCCAGATGCCGAAGGACGAGCGCTTTGTCGACCCGCTCGGCGTCGAGCTCGGCTGGCGCTGGAGCGCGGTCGAGGCCGTCGGGCTTTACGTGCCCGGCGGCACCGCGGCCTACCCGTCCTCGGTGCTGATGAACGCGGTGCCGGCCAAGGTTGCCGGCGTCCCGCGCGTGGTGATGGTGGTGCCGGCGCCCGACGGCAGGCTCAACCCGCTGGTGCTGGCGGCCGCCCATCTCGGCGGCGTCTCCGAGATCTATCGCGTCGGCGGCGCGCAGGCAGTGGCGGCGCTCGCCTATGGCACGGCCACGATCGCGCCCGTTGCAAAAATCGTCGGCCCCGGCAACGCGTATGTTGCCGCTGCCAAACGGCTGGTGTTCGGCAAGGTCGGCATCGACATGATCGCTGGCCCATCCGAAGTGCTTGTCATCGCCGACGACACCGGCAATGCCGACTGGATCGCCGCCGATCTGCTGGCGCAGGCCGAGCATGATACGAGCGCGCAATCGATCCTGATCACCGATTCTGCGCGGCTCGCCGCCGATGTCGAGCGTGCGGTGGAAGCGCAGCTCGCAACCCTGCCGCGCGCGGAAATCGCACGCGCCTCGTGGAATGATTTCGGCGCGATCATCCTGGTGAAAAAGCTCGACGATGCGGTGGCGCTCGCGAATGCGATCGCGGCCGAGCATCTTGAGGTTATGACTGCCGATGCGGAGGCGTTCGCGGCCAAGGTCCGCAACGCCGGCGCGATCTTCTTGGGCCCGCATACGCCGGAAGCGATTGGCGACTATGTCGGCGGCTCCAACCATGTGCTGCCGACCGCGCGCTCGGCGCGGTTCTCCTCCGGCCTCGGCGTGCTCGACTTCATGAAGCGGACCTCGATCCTGAAATGCGGCCCCGACCAGTTGCGCGCGCTGGGGCCGGCCGCGATGACTCTCGGCAAGGCCGAGGGGCTGGATGCCCATTCCCGTTCCGTCGGATTGCGCCTCAATCTCTCATGAACAAGCCGCCCACTGAGGAGGACCCCAACAATCGCATCGTCGCGGTGACGCTCGATGAGGAATCGATCGGGCGTTCCGGGCCGGATATCGAGCATGAGCGCGCGATCGCAATCTACGATTTGATCGAGCAGAACCTGTTCGCGCCGGCCGGCGCGGAGAGCGGGCCGTACACGCTGCACATCGCCATCACCGGCAACCGTCTGATGTTCGACATCCGGCGGGAGGACGGCACGCCTGTCGTGGCGCATCTGTTGTCGCTGACGCCGTTCCGGCGGATCGTGAAGGACTATTTCATGATCTGCGACAGCTACTACCAGGCGATCCGCACCGCGACGCCGGACAAGATCGAGGCCATCGACATGGGCCGCCGCGGCATCCATGACGAGGGCTCGCGCACGCTGCAGGAGCGGCTGAAGGGCAAGGTGCGGGTCGATTTCGAGACCGCGCGGCGGCTGTTCACGCTGATCTGCGTCCTCCACTGGAAGGGGCAGGACGCATGAGGCGCGCGCGGCCGCAATCCAACAAAGCTTGAGCGATGGGGGCGCCGCCCGCGCGCAATCCGCAGGCCGTATTGTTCGCATGCGGCCAGAACAGCGTGCGCTCGCCGATGGCGGCGAGCCTGCTGCAGCAGATGTTCCCGCAAGGGCTTTATGTGCGCTCCGCCGGCGTGAAAAAGGGCGAGCTCGATCCGTTCGCAGTCGCCGTGATGGGCGAACTCGGCCAGGATATCTCCGCCCACAAGCCGATCACCTTCGACGAGCTCGAGGATTGGGAAGGGCTGAACTTCGACCTCATCGTCACGTTGTCCCCGGAAGCCCACCACAAGGCGCTGGAGCTGACCCGCACGCTCGCCGCGGACGTCGAATACTGGCCGACCCACGACCCGACCGGCACCGAAGGCAACCGCGAGCAGAAACTGCAGGCCTATCGCGAAGTCTGCGACGGTCTCCTGACCCGCATCCGCCGCCGTTTTGCCAAGGCGGGTGCCACGAACGAGTAGGCGTATAATTGCCCACGTCGCTGCCACACACTCCGGCCTCTCCCTGCAAGGGAGAGGCCGGATTGCATCGCCAGATCCAATCCGGGTGAGGGTCCCCGGTCTATCGAGAGACGAGCGCACGCGGAGCCAACCCCTCACCCAATCGAGTCCGCGTCCACCACCTGAGCCGCCCTCTCCCACAAGGGGCGAGGGCACATCAACTCCCACGGCAACCTTCTCCCCTTGTGGGAGAAGATGGCGCGAAGCGCCGGATGGGCGATTCTCTCCGCACGCACAGGACGGCAGTCAGATGTCATCGTTGGCCGCGCGCTCACGGTTGCCCCCTTGTCGCTTCCCTGACAAAGAGCTGTGCTTATGGGGCGCGTATCCTCCTGATGGAAATGATTCGCAGCCGGGTTCCACGGTTGTGAAACAAGGCCCCTTCCGATAGGTTCCGCGCGCGCTTACCCACCCAATCCTGCTTCTTCCAAGAGCCTGCATGCTTGGCCGTCCCAAACTCGTTCTTGCTTCCGGCTCGCCGCGGCGGCTGGCCCTGCTCAACCAGGCCGGCATCGAGCCGGATGCGCTGCGTCCGGCCGATGTCGACGAGACCCCGCGGCGGGGCGAGCTGCCGCGCGCCTGCGCCAATCGTCTGGCGCGGGCCAAGGCCGAAGCGGCGCTGAAATCGGTGCAGCTCGACGACGACATCCGCGGCTCCTTCATCCTGGCCGCCGACACCGTGGTCGCGGTCGGCCGCCGCATCCTCCCCAAGGCCGAGTTGGTGGATGAGGCCGCGCAGTGCCTGAGACTGCTGTCGGGCCGTAACCACCGCGTCTACACCGCGATTTGCGTCGTGACCCCGAGGGAAGCGTTCCGTCAGCGGCTGGTCGAAACCCGCGTGCGTTTCAAGCGTTTGAGTGAGGATGACATCCAGGCCTATATCGGTTCGGGCGAATGGCGCAGCAAAGCTGGCGGCTACGCCGTGCAGGGCATCGCCGGCTCCTTCGTGGTCAAGATGGTCGGTTCCTACAGCAATGTCGTGGGCCTGCCGCTCTATGAAACGGTCACGCTGCTCGGCGGCGAAGGTTTTCCGATCCGATACGGCTGGCTGAACACCGCTACGGTTGGTTGAATGCCGGAACAGCGAAAACAGGCGGGCGCCGCGGAGGCGCCTGCGAAGGCCGAGAAGCCGTCCAGACCGTGCCCGATCTGCGGCAAGCCCGCCGAGCATGCGTTCCGCCCGTTCTGTTCCGCCCGCTGCCGTGACGTCGACCTCAACCGCTGGCTCTCCGGCACCTACATCGTCCCCGGCCGTGACGACCAGGCCGAGGAGGAATAGGTTAGATTTACCAATAAGTTGTGGAAAAGGCCGGTTCGATCAGAATCCCTCCGCCAGGCCGGGCTCGCCGCGCGGTAGCCAAAGGCGAAGGCGGGTGGACAGCGGCCCTCCACCCCACTATAACCCGCCCGCTCGCTCGGCCTTTCCGGCCGTCTCGCGACCTGCCCAGGTAGCTCAGTTGGTAGAGCATGCGACTGAAAATCGCAGTGTCGGTGGTTCGATTCCGCCCCTGGGCACCAACGCTCCCACCGACATTTTATTGGGGTGGGGCTGCATCAGGGCGGCTAGGCGCCCGCGAACTTCGAAATGGATCGGATCGCCAGGCCTGATCCGCGGCGCGACGACGATGCTGTCAGTGAGTTCGCGCAGCTTGAGGCATGCAGCTTTGGCATCGGCAGCCGAAAGCGCTTTCGCGAGCTGCTCCACCAGATCGAGATAGACGGCGATAGTCGCCGGATGCAGGGTGATGACGTTCGCCTCGGTCGCCCGATCGATTTTGATCTAATAGAGCAGCTTGCGTTGCCCTTCCACTTGCAACATCCCGACGCCCGATCTGCTCGCCTGCGTCAAAGCATCTTCGGGGGCAAATGCGGGCGTCGCATTTCTTCGCGCCATTGGTGCCGTTGAGGGTCATCGGCGGTCGATCAGGCGGCCAAGGCTTCGGACCGGGTTCGAAATACCACCGCGGTTGCCTACGCGATAATGCCAGAGCTGACGAGAAGAGGGCGCTGATCAGGTCGTTGCGGCCGGACCTATGGCAGCCGCCTTCGGATGAACAGTCCCCGTCGGCAGCACCGGCTTTCATTTCCAGGCAGCGCGGGGCCGCGGCGCTTTAAATTGCCTGTCACGCTGGCGACCCTTGAGCTGACCGCAAATCGCATTTCGCCGCTCATTCACCACCTTGATTGCGTCGGGTGACCGCAGGCGATGGTTGGCGGTGGAATCTTATGTTTCCTCCTCCGCCTGTTCGATCGCTGCAGGCATTTTAGCCACTGACATCAACGTGCGGGCGACCTGATTGAGCAATTGATCGGCGTTCTCTTCCTCCGCCAAGGACTTCGAGAGTAGCGCGACTATGGCGCTGTGCCGCAGTTGCTGAGCGAGGTTCTTTGCGGTGGTATAGGCCGACATCTCGTAATGTTCCACGCGCTGAGCCGCACCGATGAGTGCCAAGTCCGCGAGCGCGTCCTCCTTTTTCTCACCCTCGTCCATGACTTCCTGGCCTTCCTCGACTAGGCCCATCATGCCTTTGCAGGCCTTCGCTCGTGCGGTCTCCCCGAGCAGCGAGAAGCACTCGTTGAGCCGCTCAATCTGTTCTTCCGTCTCCATCAAGTGCTGCTCGAAAAGTTCTCGCAGGCGATCGAATCGGGCCGCCTTCGCCATTTTGGGAAGAGCCTTGGTGAGCTGCTTCTCCGCGTGCAGAATGTCTCGCAGTTCATGGACAAGCAGCTCGCTCACGCCCTCAGGGGCCGTCGGGGGGGAACTCTCGGTCTTGATCACGGTGGCCGTTTCGCCGTTACCTTCGGGGAGCAGGGCCGGAGAGGCCATGAATTCCCAATCGCCGCCTTCATTCCAAGGCCCGCGAGTATCGATCTCGCCTTCATCTCCAGCACCGGTCGAATCGTTGAAGAACTGATTCACGAGGCCCGGGGTCGGCGGGATCTTGCCAATCGAGAACGCGGGCTTCTTCATGCTCTCAAGCGCGGCAGCAAAGGCCTTCATGTGCGTGATTTCGCGAGTCATCAGGAACTGCAGTGCGTCCTTGCTGCCCGCATCGTCGCAAAAGTTGATCAATCGTTCATAGACGATCTTCGCGCGCGCCTCGGCCGCAATGTTGCTGCGGAGATCAACGTCCAATTCGCCGGTGATCTTCAGATAATCCGCCGTCCAGGGATTTCCCTGCGAATTGAACAGATTGACGCCTCCACCGCCTGCGATCGCGATCAATGGATCGGCCTCAGCCTTCTCACGATCGAACTTCGTCGGTTTAAGATGCATACGGGCGAGACAGCCGACGATCTCGAGATGACTTAATTCCTCCGTGCCGATGTCCATCAGCAGGTCCTTGCGATCCGGGTCTTCGCAGTTGAGCCCCTGGATCGAGTATTGCATCGCCGCCGCCAGCTCTCCATTCGCTCCTCCAAATTGCTCGAGAAGCATATTGCCGAACCGAGGGTCGGGCTCGTCAACGCGCACGGTATACATGAGCTTCTTGACGTGATGATACATGATGGGCCTCGCCGGATGCTGAAACACCTGCCCACAACTCTCCAGATTGAAGGACGTTCCTGAGTTCTCAATGCCAGCAATCCGAATGCTGCGCGAAAGGACGCTCACATAGTCAAGGCCCAATGAGAGGGCTACCAGATCGAAGGGCGCTGTATCATCAGCCAGAAAATGCCCATCACGGCGCCGAATGCCGGAAAGCCAAAGCTAAACCAGGCCCAGAACAGCCTATGATATCGCGAAGGCAGCGGCTTTCGTTCAGCTGCCGAGGCAGTCGCCAGGTTGCGCAGTTGCATCTGAATCCAGACCACTGGAAGCCAGAAGGCGCCCGTCACGAGATACAGGACTATCGATAGCACAATCCAGCTCTCGGTCAGCGAATATCCAGCCTCGTGCGCGAGCGCGATTCCGGTCAAGGGTTGTGCCACCACGGCCGTTGCCGTGAACAGGAAATCAGCGAGGACGACAATGCGAGCGATCGCCGCGACAATCACAGGGTCTCCGGTCAAGTGCGCGCGGAGCATGAAAAAAGCGATGCCGGCTCCAGTACCCAACAAAACCGCGGCTCCGATGAGGTGAATATATTTCAAAAGGAAATAGATCATTATCTTTCATCCACGATCGCAAGCGCGACCAGATGCAGCACGAAGATCGGAATGATCTTCAAGAGGGGACCAAGAGGCTCGATCCATAGCTCGGGCTGGAGAATGGTGCCGGACACCGCGTAGAACGCCGAAAGCGCCATCGCGCCGTAGAGTCCCTGCCGCGTGAGGGGGCGCCAAGCGATGCAGAGGCCGACAGCAATATCTGCAAGCGCGCCGGCAACCACCGATGGTACGGACAGCAGACCTGCCCCGGTGCCGCGCATCAGCTCCACCCCGCTCGGGTAACCTACCGTCAGTGAGATCACGCCGGTACAGATCCAGAAGAAAGACAAGACAATGAAAATGATCGCCTTGAGCAGATAAAGTCGGGCAAACCATTTTTCCTGGATGGTTGCGGGTTCGGCCGCCAGCGCCTGCGCCAGTGATCGAGGCGGGATGCCGGTGATCGAGATCCACCCCTGCGGGTCTCCCACGGCCCCTCTCGCAATTTCGCGCGCGGCATTGGTTCGTACCGGCGGCCGCCAACCCAGCGCTCCCGCAACATCGCCGAGCCAGTAGGTGAGCTTCGACAACGGATGCGGAATTACGAACGAGCGGGCCGACGGCCAATCGTACCAGTTACGGTATCGCGCAATGATCTCTCCCATCTGCAGTCTTTCGGGGCCGGCGAGCTCGAGCGCCAAGCGGGCCGGAGCATTTTCTTTGAGAAAGAACAAGACGGTATCAACGACGTCGTCCAGCTGCACCACCTGAAGGGGCCGTGTATCGGGCATCAGCGGGACCCAAGGCAGACTGGCAAGTGAGCGGATCAAGGCGCTTGCGCCGAATGCTGGACGACCAAGGACCACCGATGGCCTGAGAATAACCCAATCGAGCTCCGTTGCCATCAAACGGCGATCGCCCTCGTACTTCGTTGAAGAAAAGGGCGATGGCTGCGCGCGATCGACGCCGATCGCAGAAAAATGGATAACGCGACGGACGCCACTTTTCTCACAGGCATCGAACAGGGCGCCAACTCCGGCTGCATGAACGCCCTCGGTATCCTCGCGCCTACCATCCTGCAGGACGCCTGCGCAATTCACGACTGCATCTATGTCCCTGAGAACTGACAGCCAGTCTTCCCGTTTTCGGGTGGATGCAATATCCAGCGTCACCCATTCAGCTATCGGCAATTGATGAGTTGCATGGCGAGCGAGCCCAATCACCTGATGCCCCTCGTGTGCGAGACGAGTCGCGACCGCAGATCCAATCAGACCCGTCGCACCTGAGACCACAATCCTCATTGGTTCTTTCAGCAGGTTTGCCGCCTGCTGCTCCAGGCACTTCACCAAGTCCAAGCCACACGTCAGCTCTCCGCCACGTTCTGCTCTCCAGGCCGCGCGCAAGCTGCCCTATCCAGACTGGTCCGCGAAGCGCCGGAACGTTCAGGAGCAGAGATTCCTGATGTCGAGTTCATCCCGGAAGATTGTTTGGTGGCTCCTTTAGCTTGTCCAATTGTTCGGCTTCCGTCCGCAATTCCAGTTCCGCACGGCGCCAAAACTCCTCATCCCTGCCTTCGGGTCTCCCCGCAGCTTCCCATAGTCGATGCGCACGAACTCGGATTTCGTGGTCATTCGGATCCGCCATGGCTTGTCGCGCTCCGCTCAGGAGGGGGCCATTCCGCCCCACTGCTCGATCGGGCATTCCACCGCGGGATCGCCGTCGAGGTAGCACCTTGTCATCGGATGAAAATACGGATGACCGCCGAGTGTTCCCGAAGCTTCAGTCAGGCCGCTGATCTCGCGCGGCTCTGGCCCAGCCGCCTAGTGGGAGATCGAGGGCTTTCGTTGAATGCACCGTCTGACCCTATACTGGGAGGTGCAGGTGCGGCGCGACCTGAATGTTCTTCATCATCGCGAGACCAACAAAGGTTAGCTTTCCTCACCAGAAAAGCCCAACCATAGCAACCATGTAGGCGAGCAGCAGTTGAGCTTTCGAATGTGCCTCCGGCGCGAGAAATTGTTGCCATCTCGCTGATCGCATTCGCGAGTGAGGAGACATTGGAGAGAGGCAGGTGATGCGAAGACTATGACAAACTTCCTGAAACTTCCCACTTGGGCCGATAAAGCGCATGCCCTCGCGTGCCAAGGAGGAGCTTGCGCATTTCTTTCAAGCGACGGATGCGTTCGAGCCGAAAGTGGTTGAGTTTTTGAGTTGGCGTGGTCCCGATGACGCGATCAAGAGGATAAGACGCCTTTGCCGTCAAAGATCGGCCCCGGGCTCAGAGCTTCGGTGCAGATCCTTCTAGGAACAACCGCTATCTAGGTAGGTTTGTGACTAACATTCTCCGAAGAAAGGAAACGTCTATGGCTACGACAGCACGAGGTATCTTCATTGTAGGCCTGCGCAATGCGCACGCGATGGAGATCCAGGCAAGGGAGCTGCTGGAGCGGCAGTCGGAGCGGCTCGACGAATATCCGGAAGTCAAATCCAGGGTAACCAGCCACCTCGATGAGACCAATGAGCAGCTCCGTCGGTTGGAGCAGTGCCTGGAGACCTGCGGCGAAAGCACGTCGACCCTGAAGGATACGGCCCAGTCTTTCATGGCCAATATGATGGCGATGGGCCATTCGATGGCAGGTGATGAAATCCTGAAGAACACCTTTGCCAATGACGCATTCGAGCATTACGAGATCGCGGCATATAAATCACTTTTGGCACTTTGCGGGGCCGCGGGAGCTGATGCGGCCCGTCCACTGCTGGAAGCCTCCCTCAAGGAAGAGGAGCGGATGGCGGACTGGGTCGAGGGGAATGTCGAGAAGGTCACGATGCAATATGTCCACATTCAGGAGCGCCAGGCGGCTTGAGCCGCGGCCATGACTCTCAGCCGACCGGGCCGACGAAGATTGGCGACCCGAGGTTCGCGATCGCTGCGCAATACTCCTCGTCCAGGCAAGGAGCGGCCAAATGGACGCACGACACAACACAGTCCGGCAGGAGTCATCCGTGGAAGCCGGAAGCGGGCCTAAATATCACACTTACGCGAGTGCGGCGGTGATCGGTGCCTTGATCCTTGCAGCAACGGCGCTCGTGAACCGGCAACTAGCGGCGAATGCGGAGCAAGAAAATCCACCGGCGGGCGGGTTTCTCGAGATAGATGGCGTGCGGCTACACTATCTGGAGCGCGGCGCGGGCGATGTACTTGTGCTGCTCCACGGCAACGGCAGCATGATCGCCGATTTCGAAACAAGTGGCCTTTTGCAATTGGCGTCACAAACCTACCGCGTCATCGCGTTCGACCGCCCGGGATTCGGGCATACTAAGCGGCCACGCGGCGTTGTGTGGACCCCCGAAGCACAAGCCGAGCTCATTCAGAAGGCACTCGGAAGGTTGGGCATCTCTAATCCAGTGGTACTTGGACATTCATGGGGAGCTTCAGTGGCGGTAGCCCTTGCGCTGAAATTTCCCGATGCAGTCCGGGCGCTAGTGCTGGCTTCAGGATACTATTATCCGACCCCGCGGCTTGACGTCATGGTTAAGTCTCCGCCAGCCCTGCCCGTCATCGGAAGCGTCCTAAGCCATACCCTCTCGCCCGTTCTCAGTCGGTTGATGTGGCCGCTTCTAACGAGGAAGATATTCGCACCCGCACCGGTGCCGCCGAAGTTCAGGTACTTTCCCAAAGAGATGGCAATGCGGCCTTCTCAGATCCGAGCGGGTGCGGGAGAGGCGGCTTTGATGATTCCCGACGCCATCGTGTTCCGCAGGCAATATTCTGAACTCAAGATGCCCGTCGTGATCATTGCAGGCGAGGGCGATCGAGTTGCCAATATCGACGAACAATCGGCCCGGCTTCATCATGAGATAGCCCACAGTACCTTTCACCGGGTGAAGGGTGCGGGCCACATGGTGCATCAGAGCGCCCCTGATCAGGTCATGATCGCCATTGGCGAAGCAACGACGCTTAGCTCGAAGCGCAGCGACAAGGCGACCTCTCTTCAACAGGCGGGGTAGCGAGCCATTTGCGAGGAAATCGAGCCGAGCTGATCAACGGCTCGCGTTCTCAGGCGACCAAACGCCCCTGACATTGTAACTCGCGAGGCCGTGGTCGATCGCACGTGTGATGTTTCAGCCATCTTAACATACTTGAATGTAGCTCTGAAGCTCCCGCGATTAACTTTCGATCATGGAAGCCAAGCGCAAGCGCAATCGAGCCAAGCAGACCATTTCGCTCCAGGAGCGGCTGATCAGCTCGGCGCTCGCGGTCGCGCGAAATGTCTGTCGCCCGGCGCGGAGCGGGAAAAGCTGCTCCGGCAAGCGCGGCAAGCCGAGCGCGCTGGCGAGCTGAATGCGGTCCTTAGTTTGGGTCCATCGAAATAAGAGACGTGCAGGTGGATTTTCGCGAGCTCAAGGGCGGAGCATGGGCGAGTTTGCTGAACGTGTTCAAGCGAACATGGACATTGTCCTAGATGAGGTCTGCGCTGAGTGGCCGAATGGCGGCGACCACGAGAGCCGAAAATATATCGCCGAGCAACTCATCCAGGCCGCGCGCGGGGGCCAAACGACTCTCGGAGCGCTGACATACGTGGGCCGTCGAGCCCTCGTTCATTTCAACAACAAGCCGAAATCAGCCTGACGCGCTCGCACGTGGGGATGGTGCGGATAGCTCCGCCCCGGCAATGGCCGCGCGAGGGCGCCAACTCTTCTCTTTTGATCCCGAGGGAAATTGAATGTCCTCTCAAATATGTACAAGAAGGTATGTAACCTGCTGATAGGCACCCGCACCAATGAAGATGGCACAGACGGTTGGCGCCTGATCCCCAGGGATGCCCAAGTCCTGCATATCGATATTTCGCCAGAGGAGATCGGCCGCAACCATCAATCCGTGCGACTGCTAGGCGACGCGCGGGAGACACTGAATGCATTGACCGATGCACTTGCAGGCAGGGCGCTGAATCCTTCCCGCAGCCAGGCCGAGCTCGAGCGGTTCATCGCCGGAGCATGGGAGGCTTTCGAACGCGATCGTGCGCCCTGGCTGACCGACGCCTCACCGATTCGCCCGGAGCGGACTCTTGCTGCCATTCAGCGTCGCCTTGGTCCAGACACCATCGTCGTGTCCGACGCAAGCTACGCTTCGAACTGGATCGTGGGCCAGCTTCGCACATCGCATCCGAGAACGCGCATCATCTCTCCGCGTGGCCTGGCAGGATTGGGCTGGGGACTGCCCCTTGCACTTGGCGCAAAGCTCGCGCGACCTGCGAGCGAAGTCATCGCCGTCGTCGGCGATGGCGGTTTCGGTCATGCCTGGGCAGAAATGGAGACCGCCGTGCGCAGCGATGTACCAGTTACCGTCGTCGTACTCAACAATGGCGTCCTCGGCTATCAAAAGGATGCCGAGAAGGTGAAGTTCGGTCGCTATACTTCATCCGCCCATTTACGGCAGGTGGATCATGCTCTCATCGCACGCGCGGTCGGCGCCCAAGGCCGTCCTGTCATGGACCCGCGCGATCTCGACGCCGCCCTGGCCGAAGCGGCCAAGGCGCCGATGCTCAACCTGCTGGACATCATCACCGATCCCGGCGCGCATCCGCCAGTATCGCTGTATGAAGGCACGCTTGACCGTATGGGAGGTGATCGGATCGTTCAGGATCCCGTGCCGTAGTTGTGATATCGCGCTGTCACCCTCCGCGCCCCACCTCCGGCGTTATGGCCTAAGGATTCCAGCCGCCACTGCCGTATGGGCGCGTGATGATTTCGAGCAGATGCCCGTTCAGCTCTTCGAAATAGAGGCCGCGTCCGCCGTCGTGATCGTTGATCTCACTTGGTTTGCGCCGCGCGGGATCCGCCCAGTAGGTCAGCTTCCGCTTGCGAATCCGATCAAAGATCGCGTCGAACTCGGCGTCACCGACCAGGAAAGCATAGTGCTGACGCGCGAGCTCTCCTTGGATCTCCATATAGTCGAGATTGGCCTCGTTCTCGGTGGTGACGATGTAGAACGGTCCCCAGCGCCGCGGCGCCGGCAGCCCCAGCATCTCGGCCAGGAAATCGGCCGATGCCTTGCTGTCGCGAGCCGACAGAATCGTATGATTGAATTGGATAGCCATATTCGGATCTCCGCAGCCATAGGTGAAATCAAAACGAGCCGCGCATGGAGGTGGTTCCCGTTCCAATGCGCGGGGGGGGGCGTCATGACTGCAGCGAGACGGCGCCGGTGTGCTGACCGCCTACGAAGAGCATCTTATTGCTTATCCAAGGTGCTCGACACTCGCGCGGATGACCGTGCGACGAAACCCGTCTTCTGCCGGACAAATCGTTCGGTGCGACAGTAAGTCATTGATTGTTCTCGACCCATCAGCGGCTCTATCGGAGCTCGCGATCGCGCGATACCCGTCTCCGAAGCACATCGGTCCGACTGGTTCCTGGAGCACCTCCCTTAACTTGGGCGCGAACAAACGTCGAGCGCACCCCGATCAGAACTAACTCGAGAACCCGACCCGCAAGTTAGGAGGCTGTGCGAGGAAGGAGAGTGACAGTGCGATCACTTCTATCCCTCCTGGAAGCGAACATGTCGCCGTGACGGAACTCCACTCAGGCGGAG
The DNA here is from genome assembly GCF_059512425.1 of Bradyrhizobium sp. Leo78. NCBI lineage: Bacteria > Pseudomonadati > Pseudomonadota > Alphaproteobacteria > Hyphomicrobiales > Nitrobacteraceae > Bradyrhizobium > Bradyrhizobium sp. Leo78. The sequence continues at coordinate 4,113 of NZ_JCAMOT010000040.1, read as the reverse complement.
CGACCAAATTTTTGCAGGCGCTCTCCGTCAGGCCCTCATTTGGTCACTTGCACACGTCGCGTCTTAGGCATTAGGCGTTCGAGCGAGGTTGCGACGGCGTCAAAACTGCTTCCCAGAGCGAGATACGGTTGAGCGTCGGCTTGCGCTAGGACCAGTTTGCCTACCGGCCGTTCGAAGTGCCGGAGGCGCTGACGTGCCTGCTTGCGTCAGGAGCCATGCACGAAATGCCGAGAGCAGGGGATTGTCGGCTTTCTCTTCCGGGCAGGCGAAATAGTACGAGCCGGCGCTTCTCAACGTGAGGCTCGACAGCACCTTCAGCTTGCCGGAGGCCAACTGGTCGGAAATCAGGAATTCAGGAAGCAGCGCCACGCCAAGACCGGAGTTCGCTGCGCTGATCAAAGTGGATTGAATATCGAAGCGTGGCCCGCGGATCACATTCGTGCCGCCAAGTTCCGCAGCATCGAACCAGCGACGCCATGCATCGGGTCGCGACACCAGATGCAGAAGCCGCAATTCGGCAATCTCACTCGCTCGCAGTTCGGCGCGCTTGCCGATAAGCTTCGGCGATCCGACCGGCAGAAGAACTTCGTCGAACAGATAGTCCGCTTGCGTGCCGGGCCAGTCGGGCTCACCGAAGTATAGCGCACCATCGAGAGCGGTCTCGCTGAAGAAGAAGCGCGTGTTGCGCGCACTCACGTTGACGGCAATGCCGGGATTCCGAGCATAGAAGTCCGGCAGGCGCGGAATGAGCCATTCGGTGCCGACGGTGGGCAGCGCCGCGATGTCCAGAACCGTGCCGTCGGCCTCGTAGCCCATGATCTCGAGTGTATCGCGCTCGATCCGCTCGATCGTCTGCGCTACACGGGTGCTGTAAGCTGTTCCGGCACGCGTCAGGGTGATCCGCTTCTTGATCCGGTGGAAGAGTCTGACGCCGAGTTGCGCCTCCAGCTGCGCGATCTGGCGCGAGACCGCACTTTCGCTCAGCGCGAGTTCGCTGGCGGCACGCGTGACGCTGAGGTGCTTGGCAGCCGCGCTGAAGGCCATCAGCGCGCCGAGGCTAGGTATTCTGCGTCGCATAGTTCATTCCAAAAACGCAAGATATCCGCAGATTAAATTGTTTGCATGCCTAAACGTAAGGCAACAAACTGGTGCGGATGATTAGAGCCTATTGAGCTGCGGCCTTCATCAAGGCCGCGCCCCTCAATGGCGTTGGGAATCTCAGCTGCAGCGCCAGCCACCCTGCAGGCGCTTCAAAGATCAATTTCAAGGGGCATATCCGTGGCGGTCAACAAATTGCATCACGAGTTCCATACGCTCGACATGGAGAGCGGCTGGCCGGCGATCTGATCGTTGGCAATGACGTGAACGGGCAAGGCGGCACGCCGTTTGCTGGATACGCTCGAAAGTTCTGCAAGAGGTCTTGATACAATGAGTAATGCGAAGCCTCCCGTCATCATCGCTGGGGCAGGGCCGGTAGGCATGGTGGCAGCGGCAGATATGGTGCGACAGAACATCCCGGTTCTGGTGCTGGAGAAGAACGACCAACTCAGCAGCGAGTCGCGCGCATCGACGTTCCATCCGCCCACGCTGGACATGCTCGATGATCTCGGTTTCGCCAGCACCCTGATTGCGCAGGGCCTGAAGGCGCCGACTGTTCAATACAGTTCGTCCGAAGACGGCGTGCTCGGGACGTTCGACTTCGCGGCGATTTCCGATCTGGTGCGGCACCCGTTCCGCCTGCAGGCCGAGCAGTTCAAGCTGACGCGCATCATTTTGGATGCTTTGTCCGGCAACCCGCTGTTCTCGATCGCGTTCGGCAGCGAGGTCAAATCCGTCGAGCAGACGAGCGATGCCGTCAAGGTCGTGGTCGGGGCGCAGGGACGCGACACCATACGTGAATGTGCCTGGCTGATCGGCGCCGATGGCGCGAACAGCATCGTACGCCGCAGCCAGGACATCAAATTCGAGGGCTTCACCTGGCCCGAGCGCTTTCTGGTGATGACAACTCCGGTCGATTTCACGGTGCTTCGTCCGGGTGTGTCGTCGGTCAGCTACGTCGCCGATCCCGAGCGCTGGTACTTCCTTCTCCGTATCCTCGGAGCGTGGCGCGTGATGATGCCGGTGGCTACGGAAATCTCCGATGCCGAGGCGCTCTCCGAAGACTATGTGACGGCGTCGATCCGGCGGATCGTTCCCGCCGAGATGGATGCCCCCATCCTCCACACGACGTTGTACCGTGTGCATCAGCGCGTCGCCGCGAACTTCCGGAAAGGTCGCACCTTCCTGGTTGGCGACGCCGCCCATATCAACAATCCGCTCGGCGGCATGGGCATGAATGGCGGCATTCACGACGCATTGAACCTGACGGCGAAGTTGGGTTCGGTCATCAATGGTACGGCCAATGAGCGCGTTCTCGCCGACTACGATCTGCAGCGTCGTACGGTCACGATGCAGGCCATTCAGGGCGATACCATTCGCAACAAGAAGAATCTCGAGGCGAAAGATGAAGCTGACCGCGCGCGTTTCCGCGACGACATTCGCGCCGCGGCCGCCGATCCGGAAAAGGGACGAGCGCTCCTGCGCCGAATTGCAATGCTGGACTCGCTCGAGCGGGCAGCTTCGCTGCATGTCGCCGCGGCCGACCAGGGGTGATCACCAATTCCCTCTTGGACGATGTCGACGGTAACCGGCTTGTCGGCCGGGCAAGAACCACGTCAGTGGAGGCACCAGTGAACTTGGAGGAGTCAATGCCATGGTTCGCCAAGATGTCATGCAGGATGTTCAGAATGCGAAGCAATGATCGACCGATGAAGTGGGCGACGTTTATTTTGGCGGCACTGCTATCGCTAGCATCCTTCGAGGTGCCCGGCGCGGCAGCGGCTGGATTCCCTGAAAAGATGATTACGATTGTCGTCCCGTATCCTGCCGGAAGCACCGCCGACGCGATTCCACGATTGGTGGGTCCGTTGATGTCCAAGTCGCTCGGTGTTCCGGTGATTATCGAAAATCGCGGCGGCGCAAACGGCTCGATCGGGGCGGTTCGCGTCGCTTCGTCACCAGCGGATGGCCACACCATTCTGCTTGCGACGACTGGCATGCTTACGATCAACCAATGGATCTATGAAAAGCCGACGTACAATCCTGAAAAGGATTTCACGCCGATCACCAATGGCGCTTCGACGCCGAACATCATCGTCGTCAATCCGTCGGTCAAGGCAAGCTCGCTGAAGGAGTTGGTAGCGCTGGCCAAAGCTGAGCCGGGCAAGCTGACATTTGGTTCGGCCGGCAATGGGAGCACGAGCCACCTGTGTGGGGAGACGTTGAAGGTGCTCGAAGGCATTGATGCCGTTCACATACCGTACCAAGGAGCAGCTCCGGCACTCCAGGATGTTGTCGGTGGTCAGGTTTCTATGATGTGCGACAACCTGTCGAATGTCGTCCAGCAGGTGCAGAGCGGAGCGCTGAGGCCGATTGTCGTGACCGCGCTTGAACGAAGCAAGCAGCTAACAGATGTGCCGACGTCCCCGGAAGCAGGATCACCTGATCTCCTCGCAGGCAACTGGTACGGCTTTGTTGCTCCATCGGCGACCCCAAAGGACGTGATCGAGAAGCTCAACAAGTGCATCGTGGAGGCCTTGCGAGATTCGACCGTCTCAGCTCGTCTGGAAAGCCTTGGTTTGACCGTGATCGCCGATGAGCCCGCCAAGTTCGGAGAAACCATCGCAAGGGATTCTGCGCGGATGGAAAATATCGTGAAGCGTGCAAAAGCAAAGGTTTTCAACTGACGCTGTCGATCAGAAGGCACCGATGATCGCGCTGAGAAGCACTTGCAGCACGAAGACGTAGGCCGCCGCTACGGCACCCAACGCCTGCAACCCGCCTCTCGCCCACAGAAACGTGTATGTGCGCAAACCGCTTTGGGTGCCTCTGCCCAAAGCTATGGGTGCTTGAAGCGGATAGGGACGACCCTTGTATGCGGGTGGTGAGAGCTGTCCTCAAAGGCCGCCTCTGGTCGCACTCTCGAATGGCGACGAGATGGTGCCCCTGGCCGATAATTGCCTAGAGCCATAACCACTTGAATTTGAAGCCACTTTTGTCGGCGATTGTTGCCGA
>NZ_JCAMOT010000039.1:0-75820 GCF_059512425.1 Bradyrhizobium sp. Leo78 | reverse complement strand
TCCTCCGACCATCTGGTGCGCGCCTGGCGCGAGACCTACGATTTGCCGACGCTGGTCACCAACTGCTCGAACAATTATGGCCCCTATCACTTCCCGGAAAAGCTGATTCCGCACATGATCATCAAGGGCCTGGCTGGCGAGCCCCTGCCCGTCTATGGCGACGGAAAGAACATCCGCGACTGGCTCTATGTCGAGGACCATGCGAAGGCACTGACGCTGGTGCTCGAGCACGGCGCGGTCGGCGAGACCTACAATGTCGGCGGCCGCAACGAGCGCAGCAACCTGCATGTGGTCGAAACCATCTGCGACCTCCTCGACGAGATCTCAATGAGCGCACGGGGCCCGCGCCGAAACCTGATTACCTTCGTTGCCGACCGTCCCGGCCACGACCGCCGCTACGCCATCGACGCCTCGAAGCTGGAACGCGAATTGGGATGGAAGGCGCTGGAAACGTTCGAGAGCGGCATTGCGAAAACGACCCGTTGGTTTTGTGACAATCGTCCCTGGTGGCAGGCCATCCTCGATCGGGGCTACGAACGTGCCCGCATCGGGCTGGGATAGGCCCGAGATCATAATCCAATTAGACGGAACACCGGTTTCCACTTTTCCGGATCATGCTCCAAGCCCCGCAAACGGGCTGGGGATTGCCTTTGACCGTCATTTGGTCATCATGGAAGTGGTTCAGCTATGACCATTCAAGTCACAGCGTGACACATCCACACGCGCCTCAACGTGGGCGATCCACTTAAGAAGAGCTTTCAGGATCCGATATGCGAATAACGATGGTGGGCACGGGTTACGTCGGCCTCGTCTCTGGCGCTTGCTTTGCTGACTTCGGGCATCAAGTCACCTGCGTTGACAAGAACGCGGAAAAGATCGCGGCGCTGAAGCGAGGCGAAATCCCGATCTTCGAGCCGGATCTGGATCGGCTGGTGGAAACCAATACGCGGTCCGGACGGCTGTCGTTCACGACTGACCTTGCCGATCCAGTCTCTCATTCCGACGCCGTTTTCATAGCGGTCGGAACCCCGTCGCGGCGGGGCGATGGTCACGCGGACCTCAGCTATGTCTACGCGGCGGCCCGCGAGATCGCGGCGAGCCTCAGAGATTTCACCGTGGTGATCACCAAATCGACGGTTCCGGTCGGAACCGGCGACGAGGTCGAGCGCCTCATTCGCGAAGCCAATCCCGACGCCGACGTCGTGGTCGCCTCCAATCCCGAGTTCCTGCGCGAGGGCGCGGCGATCAGGGACTTCAAGCATCCCGACCGTATCGTCGCCGGCACTGACGACGAGCGGGCCAGAAAGGCCATCTCCGAGATCTACCGTCCGCTCTACCTCAATCAGGCGCCGCTGATGTTCACCGGCCGCCGCACCGCTGAGCTGATCAAATACGCCGCGAACGCCTTTCTTGCGACCAAGATCACCTTCATCAACGAAATCGCCGATCTTGCCGAGAAGGTCGGGGCCGATGTGCAGGAGGTCGCGCGCGGCATCGGCCTTGATAATCGCATCGGCACCAAGTTCCTCCACGCCGGCCCTGGTTTCGGCGGATCGTGCTTTCCAAAGGACACGCGCGCCCTGATCAAGACGGCACAGGATTATGAAGCGCCGATCCGCATCGTCGAAGCGGTTCTGGCGGTGAATGAAAACCGCAAGCGCGCGATGGCGCGCAAGGTCGTCTCGGTGCTTGGCGGGTCGCTGCGCGGCAAGACCGTCGCGCTGCTCGGCCTGACCTTCAAGCCCAACACCGACGACATGCGGGAGTCGCCATCGATCCCGCTGATCACGGCGTTGCAGGATCTCGGGGCGAAGATCAAGGCCTATGATCCGGAAGGCATCGAACAGGCACGCGCTGAACTATCCGACGTCACCTATTGCGACGGCCCGTACAGTTGCGCCGAGGGCGCCGACGCGCTGGTGATCGTGACCGAGTGGGAGCAATTCCGCGCACTCGATCTGGACGCCTTGAAGCAGAAGATGGCCAATCCGGCCATCATCGACCTCCGCAACGTCTATCGGCCCAGCGATGTCATCGCTCACGGATTCAAGTACGAAAGCGTGGGCCGACCGACGTCGTCGGCAAGTTAAAGCATGAGGACGGCGAATTCGCTCCGACTCTCCCGCAAGCTGGCGGGGGAGGCATAGGCCGCCTTCAACAGCCGTTTCTAAGACACGCCGAAGAAAAGACTCGACTATGGCGCAGGCGCCGAGTGGGGACTCTCTCGCCGTCCAAGGACAGTGTAAATCGCGCCAGCTTCTGCGCTGGCTCCCCGCTCTCCTCCTTGATGAATTCCTTGAGTTTCGGATGAGACATATCTCAGCGATCCCGTCGACGCGGCTAAGACTTCTCAAAAGGCCCGTTCAGCCCAAAGTCTTCACGGAAGCGGTAGATCTGGTGCATGCGTTTGTGGAGGATGGTGACGATGCCGATGTCGCCGTCCGACAGCCTGCGCCAATAGACGAAGTGGCGCTCATACCTGAAGAAATACCCCTCCACACCGAATTCAGCCGGAACAGGCTTCGACATCACGCCATGCGTCTCGATCTTCTCGAATGCCGCAAACAGGCCGATGATGTAGCGATCCGCCTGATCGCTCCCCCATCGGTTGCGCGTGTAGCGATAAAGCTCGTCGAGGCGATGTGAGGCCGCCTCCTGGACGCGAACGGCCATCCAGTCAGGTCCGATTGCGCGCAATTATCTCGGCGGCGTTCAGCGGCGTGTATGTGGCTTCTGGCGCCGCGAACGCTTTGTTAAGCTCGGCCTTTAGCCGGTCAAAAGCTTCCTTCTCAGCCCGCTCCTTGTCGCGACGGATCAGGTCGCGGACATACTCGCTGATGTTTTCGTAAGAACCGTCCTCGCCCACATTTGCGGCCACGAAGTCGCTCAGGGCGCCGCTGAGGCGAACGGTCATGGTAGTGGTCCGGGACAACGGGAGGCTCCCCTTCTCGTCTTCAATATAATTAAGAATAACTACAGCGCAATATCAATCTGGGCTGTGGTGCCCGATCTTTCGGAGAGCCTCGGAGGCGCAGGCGCTGTCATAGTGAGGTACGTGGCTGAACGAGCGATATCACGCTCTGGAGCCGAGAGAGAACTGCCATCAATCCTGCATCAACGCGCCGGCGCGATCATGCGCCTTCGTTGGCGGTGATGCTTCAGCGACGGAAGGCTTCTCCGAGGAACCGCGAATCCCATAGGGCGCGTAAAGCAGATAATGCGCCCGACGTTTCCGCGAGCGCCAGTCGCGCGACCGCATATCCCAGCAGAAAGCCGACTGAGAAGGTGACAAGCAAAATCAACGCGGGAAACATGACATCAACCCAATATGCTTGCCGACAATATATCTCGTTCTGACAATATTTTCATGTGCCGGTTGTGACGACAGCATGATTGACGCGCTGAAACATTATTCAGACGCCTGACTTCATGTGCAGACGGCTGCCTCGATATTGATCAAAGACAATCTTACGACGGCTGACGGTACGTCGTTATGACAGCGAGTAACTTCGAAGCTGAGGCTTTCAGTCACACGCGATGATAGTCGCGGAACCAGGCGACGAACTTCTCGACGCCATCCTCGATCCGGGTCTGCGGCCGAAAGCCGATCTCACGCGCGAGGTCATCGACGTCAGCAAAGGTTGCGGGCACGTCGCCGGGCTGCATGGGCAGCAGTACCTTCTCGGCCTCGCGCCCAAGCCCCTTCTCCAGCAGCGTCACCACGTGCATCAATTCTTCCGGCTTGTTGTTGCCGATATTGTAGATGCGCCACGGCGCCGTGCTCGAGCTCGGATTGGGCTCGTCGCCGGACCAGTCCGGATCGCCCTGCGGCACGTGATCGACCAGCCGTATCATCGCCTCGACGACGTCGTCGACATAGGTGAAATCGCGCCGCATGTTGCCGTTATTGAACAGGTTGATCGGCTTGCCCTCGCTGATCGCGCGCGCAAACAGATAGAGCGCCATGTCGGGCCGATACCAGGGGCCGTACACCGTGAAGAAGCGAAGCCCGGTCATCGGGATGCGGTAGAGGTGGCTGTAGGAATGGGCGAGCAGTTCGTTCGCCTTCTTGGTCGCGGCATAAAGGCTGATCGGATGATCGACATTGTCGCGCACGGAGAACGGTTGCTTGGTGTTGGCGCCGTAGACCGAGGAGGATGACGCGAACAGGAGATGCCGGCAGCCATTATGCCGACAGCCTTCCAGGATGTTGATGAAACCCTCCAGGTTGGAGTCGGCATAGGCGTGAGGATTCTGCAGCGAATATCTGACGCCCGCCTGCGCCGCCAGATGGACCACCGCCGGAAAGCGGTACTGCTCGAACAGCGCCTTCATCCCGGCGCGGTCGGCGAGATCGAGCTGGTGGAAGGTGAAGTTCGGATGCTCCTTGATGAGATCGAGGCGGGCGAGCTTAAGCGCCGGATCGTAATAGTCGTTGAGATTATCAATGCCGATGACGCGCTGGCCGGCCGCCAGCAATCGTTGTGTCAGATGAAGGCCGATGAACCCCGCGCAACCCGTAACCAGCAAATTGTCTGCAGACACCGCTCTTCTATCCTTCGCGTCATACTACCCAGCGGCACGATCATCGCCCGACAATGCGTCGCGGTGAAGGCTTCAGCGGAACCGATCGGCCAATTATCCTTGATCGGTGCGGCCGGAGGTCGGGCGCCTGCCCTAATTGTTCGCAGCCGTCTTGTAGTCCGGAAACCGGCTCAGCACGGCGGCCTTCATGAACTTGAAGTGCGAGATCGCCGCCGCGAGCTCCTGCAGCCGGCGCTGCCCATTGGCGATCTCGGCGTCGAACAAGTCGTGGTGATAATTGTCGAGCGGCTCGCGCTCCAGATACTCGTCGGTGCCGTTGCCGAGCGTCACCGCGGCGCGCGCCAGGACATCGTCGACACGGCGGCTCAGGCCGCTCTGTTCGCTTTCCGCCGCCTGCAACGCATTGTCGATCGCGGCCACGATGGATGCCACCCGCAGCCGGTCGGTCTCGGCGTCGCGCTCGGGCGAACGCGCGCGAAAACCTTCATCGATCCCGAGCCGGGCCTTGATGAAGTTCTGCGCTCGGGATCGCAAGAAGAGCTGAAACATCTGCGTTCGTCCGGTCCGGGGCCCTACGGAGCAACGCGCCAAACTCGCCCCGTCTTAGTTAAGGAACGGTAAAGTTGCGGCGGTCACCCCCGCGGCGCGGATCAAGAGAAACTCCAGAGCATCAATTTCAGGAACAGCGAACCCAAAAGGTAGACCCAGCCTACCATGGCGAGCAGCGCCACCGCCAGGAACGCGCCGGAGAAACTGCGCTCCTTCACCCGCGTCAGGAACGAAACTTTTTCTGGTGGGGAGGGCATACCGGATCTGCGGTGGAAACCTTCAGATCCGACTTCTACGGTGCAAATTCGATAAACTGGTGACGCTCCTCTGGGCGCCACCTTCCAGAGACTTTGTGGGCAATACGTGTCGGTGGAAGTACCAGTCGCTCGGTTTCCGGGGTCTTCGGCCGATGCACCTGCATCAGCAGCCAATCGACCGAACCACCGGCCATCTCTCAGGTGTGGAAGAATACGAACCAGATCACGCCGAGGATCAGAACCGCGAGCCCGGTCGAAATCGACAACAGCGCGGCCACAGAAGGTCCTGGTTCGGCCTGGCGCGCCTCGGTCGGGGTTTCAATAATCCGGCCATCTCGGTGTGTCGTTGCCATGCGCCACCTCATTCCATTCAGTTAGCAGTTAAGTGCCTGTAACTGCCGGCTAATGCCTGATGCCCCCTCCTGGACGCAACGCATGTTGGCAAGCGATGTTCCGGATATATTGGGGACCCTGACCGGCCAATGCGTCGCATCAGGCCGCGAGAAATCCGCAAGAACCATGCGGGCCATCAGCGGTTAACCGTCATTGACGGGTTCACCGTTTGGCCATGTTTGAAACCCGGTTCCGCGGTGGTATCCTCTGCCTCCCGTCTGTTGCGTCTTCGGAGTATCCCCATGGCCCCCCGCGCCAACTGGAAGGGTTTTTTGCGGCTGTCGCTCGTGACCTGTCCGGTCGCGCTGTACCCGGCCACGTCAGACACCGAGAAGGTCTCCTTCAACCAGGTCAATCGCAAGACCGGGCACCGCATCAAATACGCCAAGGTCGATGCCGAGACCGGCGAGGAAGTCGCCGCCGAAGACATCATGAAGGGCTACAAGGTCGATACCGACACCTACATCGAGATCACCAAGGACGAGCTCGACGACATCGCCCTGGAATCGACCCGCACCATCGAGATCGATGAATTCGTGCCGAAGGCGGATATCGACAGCCGCTATCTGATCCGCCCCTATTACCTCGTCCCGGACGGCAAGGTCGGCCATGACGCGTTTGCGGTGATCCGCGAGACCATCCGCAGCCTGAACAAGGTCGCGATCGGCCGTGTGGTGCTGACCAACCGTGAGCATGTCATCGCACTCGAGCCGCTCGGCAAGGGCCTGATGGGAACGCTGCTGCGCTACCCCTACGAGGTCCGCGACGAGAAGGAATATTTCGACGACGTGCAGGACGTGAAGATCACCAGGGACATGCTCGATCTTGCCAAGCACATCGTCGAGCAGAAATCGGCCGACTTCGATCCCGAGGAGTTCGACGACCGCTACGAGACCGCGCTGATCGAGCTGATCAACCAGAAACGCAACGGCCTGCCGGTGGCGAAGGCCACGCCGAAATCGACCGGCAATGTCATCAATCTGATGGACGCGCTCAAGCGCAGCCTTGCCAATGAGCAGCAGGCACCCGCTCCCGCCAAGGCAAAAGGCAAGAAGCCGAAGAAGCGGGTCGAGGGCCAGCGCGAAATGCTGTTGCCGATCGCCGGAAGCGGTACCGGTGCCGGCAAGCGCGCCGCCAAGGAAGAGCCGAAGAAGGCGGAAAAGCCCGTGCGCGCGCCGACCCGGGCCAAGAAGGCCGGATAGGCGAAAAAGCAGCCGGCGGTCTCATGCAATGATAGCGACGCGGCAGGCGGCAAGCTGACATGCCGTGGTCGACGCCTTTCGAGCAGCCGATCGTCCTGCGCGGCGGCCGCAAGCTGGTGACGCTCCAGCACGCCGCCGACTACATCATGAAGCTGCCTGAGCCGGTACAGCAGCGCGAGTGCTGGCAAACCGCCGTCGAGAATCTGATTCACGCCGCCGAGAGCGGCGGCGGTTGGCTGATGTTCGCGCGGATTGCGATGCTGCGAGCGCTCAACGAAGACGGCTGACCGCCGCGCGCACGTGATTTCCGTTTACTGCGGAAAGTTGTCGCGGACCCGGACAAAGAGCGCCCTGACGTCTTGGCCAAGACTGGTGACCGCAGCGACGATCACGATGCTGATGCTGCAGGCTACCAGGCAATATTCGATCGCGGTTGCTCCGCGCTCGTCGCTGAGAAAACTTGAAATCAACTGGCGCATCAAAATCCCCGCCGACGCCTCGCGCGGGTTTCTCCCGACTTGCGTCTTGGCCGCAACCTAAAAGCCGACTGGTTGATGCCGCATTGACGGACAGGATGAACGATTGATTAAGGCCATGCGCGGATTGCGCCGGTATTCATACGGTACGGAAAATTTACCAGACCTTGCGCGCCATCCTCGCACAGTCGGCGTCGGTACTGCCGCGGAGGAAGCACATGCCCCAAGAAACGCGAGAAACACGCAGGAATTATATCGGCATTCTCTACGAGGAGGCCGACGAGCCGCGCATGGTGGCCGAGCTGCGGAGCGGGAACGATCGCCAGGTGGGCCGATATCTTCAAAGGCTGGTGGCGGCGGTGTTCAATCGACGCATGGAAGCGAGATGATTTCCATCATCCACATCGATCGTCAAGGCAAATCAGCGGGCCGCTACGACGGCTGACCCGCTGACACGTGGCGCGAAGCAATCCGGAGCAAGACGCCGGATTGCTTCGTCGCCGTTTCCTCGCAAAGCGCGAGGTGAAGGCGATCAGAAGTTGCGCTGTGCGCGAAGCTGCAGGAAGAACGTATCCTGGTCCTTGAACTCGTAAGTCGCAGCCGGCTTGGGGGCGGAAGCTCCAAGGACGGCCGTACCCTGGAATTTCTGGTCGAGGTGGAACCACTGGAATTCGGCCGAGAACGTCAGGTTCTTGACTGGAGTCCAGCGGGTGACCGCGCCGAGCTGCGAGACGTTGAAGTCGGGGTTGCAGACGTAATTCGCGCTGACCGCCTTCGCCGGCGTCGTGAAGTTCGCGCAAATAAACGCTTTCGCTGTGCCGTCATACCGCACCGCCGAATAGCTGCCGTAGAAGCTGGTCGACCAGTACGGATCCCAGTTGTGGTTCAACGCACCGCGGAAACCGAAGGACTCAGTCAGGTGCAGCGATCCGTCGCCGCCGGCCGCCACCGGCAGGTAGACACCGTCGGTCGTCGCGCCGAAGCCGATGCTCTGATACGCGCCGAAAGCGCCACTGCCACCGAACATCGCAAAGCTCGGCGAGGCCGACGACGTCGCGATCACATATTTGGTCGCGCCCTTGGCGTAGCTCGCGTCGAACTTGATGTCGTCGCCAGGACCGGTCGGGACGTTCTTGATGTTCACGCCGACCATCGTCGCGAAGCCCCAGGAGTCGTCGGGATGCCCGGAAAGCTCGGATGCCGCGGTCGGCGCCGCGCCCGGAAGACCGACGCCGCCCGCCGGAGCGCCAGCCGTGTTGAGGGTGTTGTAGGACGCGCTCACTTCATGCGCCGCAGCCGAAACCTGGAACAGACCCCAGGCCTGGTCGACACGGACGTTGCCGACGACGTCGGGCGAACGGACACCCGCATAGGCGTTGCCGGAATTCAGCGTCGCGTTCAGCGGCAGCGCCAGATTGTAGACCGCGGTGCGATCCCAGACCACCGGATCGTCAAGCCCGATGCTGGCCGACACGCCGTTGCCGAACTGCGCGGTGTACTGGATGTTGTTGACGCCGGTGTCGGTGTTCTGGCCGCCCATCAGGAAGGACGAGTTGTTGCCCGGGAAGCCCTGCCATGGCGTCGCGTAGGCGGAAGCAGACTTACCGAAGGTGAAACCGGCAAACTGAATGAAGATATACTCGACCGCGACATAGCCGCCGCCGGGCGTGTCGAGGAGCTGCGCGCCGGCAACCGGCAGCGAGCCGTTGACCGAGTTCGGATTGTTGGTGCTGCCGCCGAGCGTGGAGAACTGGAAGTCGGCCTGCATGAAGGTGCGGACCGTGCCGTACTCGGTGGAGGTACGCGTGTCGAACGTCAGCGCCATGCGCGCGCGGGTCGCGAAGTCATCGCGATAGCGATTGCCCTGACCGAGATCGCCGTTCCAGGCCGGCTGGCCCTGCGGACCGCCATTGAATGTCGTGTCGACGCGCAGATAGCCGCCGATCTTCATGCAGGTATCGGTGCCCGGGACGTACCAGAAGCCGGCGCCGTACAGCGAACAGACCTTCACATATTCAACGGCCTTCGCCTTGACTGGAAGATCGGCTGCTTGTGCGCCGCTTATGGCCATCAGGCCGGCGGCTGTGCCGAGAATGAGTGTTCGCGCCCGTAACATCTGATCAAATCTCCTGGTCCCTCAACATGCACACGCATGTTTGAGGCGTTACCTAATGCAAAAACTTCCGGCGCGAATAACAACGCGGTGAGGTCGATGCTGTCGGCGCCGCGCTGTGACGTTTCCGCCACGATTACGCTTCGAAGCTCATCGAATGATGGGTTGTTGTCGAACGCCGCGTCATCGACCGCGTGTATTTTCGCAAGTGCCATTCGTGCATCGCGCCCCTCCGCATCGCCAAACGCATAACTGCAGCCCCGAGGTGCGCGCGACGCATGCTTTACGCGCCCACGGATTCCTGATCCTCTGTTGCAAAGCGGTCGGATGAACCGACTGCGACCCAAGGGAGAGACACGGCCATGAAGCTCGGCACGGCGATTGCGGAAATCATGAAGCGCGAGGGAATCGAGATTCTCTGCGGCTATCCCGTCAATCATCTGATTGAGCACGCCGCCAACGCCGATATCCGCCCTATCATGGTGCGGCAGGAGCGCATCGGTGTGCACATGGCGGACGCGATCTCCCGCGTCACGTCCGGCCGCAGCATCGGCGCGTTCTGCATGCAGCACGGCCCCGGCTCGGAGAATGCGATGGGCGGCGTGGCGCAATGCTTCGGCGAGTCGGTGCCCGTGCTGGTGCTGCCGATGGGCTATCCGCGCCGGCTGGCGAACGTCGAGCCGAACTTCAATTCCAGCCAGGCGATGAAGGCGTTCACGAAATCGTCGGAGCCGATCATTCTCGCCTCCGAGGTCTGCAACATCTTCCGCCGCGCCTTCACCAGATTGAAGAACGGTCGCGGCGGACCGGTCATCGTCGAAATCCCCGCCGACATGTGGAACGAGGAGGTGCCGGAGCCCTTGAACTACACGCCGGTGCTGCGCACCCGCTACGGCGCCGACCCCGTGCATGTGAAGGAAGCGGCCGAACTCCTGATCAACGCCAAGCGCCCCGTGATCTATGCCGGACAGGGTGTGCATTACGCCCGCGCCTGGCCGCAACTGAAGCGCCTTGCCGAGCTACTCGCCATTCCCGTCACCACGAGCCTCGGCGGCAAATCGTCATTTCCGGAGACGCATCCGCTCTCGCTCGGCTCGGGCGGGCTGGCGGTGCCGCGCGCGGTGCCGAAATTCCTCGCTGATGCCGACGTGATCTTCGGCATCGGCTGCTCGTTCACGGAAACAAACTTCGGCATCGCGATGCCGAAGGGCAAGACCATCATCCATTCGACGCTCGACCCCAATCACCTGAACAAGGATGTCGAGGCCAAGGTCGGCCTGGTCGGCGATGCGGCGCTCGTACTCGATGCGCTGCTCGACGACATCGGCAAGACCGTCACGTCGGATCGCGATGCCAGTGCGGTCGCCGCCGAGATCGCCGCCATCAACAACGAGTGGCTCGCGAAGTGGATGCCGAAGCTCACCCATAATGAGGCGCCGCTCAATCCATACCGCGTGCTGTGGGACCTGCAGCACACCGTCGATATAAGCAACACCATCATCACCCATGATGCCGGCAGCCCGCGCGACCAGCTCTCGCCATTCTGGAAGTCGGTCGAGCCCCTCTCCTATCTCGGCTGGGGCAAGACCACGCAGCTCGGCTATGGGCTCGGGCTCGCGATGGGCGCAAAGCTGGCGATGCCGGACAAGCTCTGCATCAACGTCTGGGGCGATGCGGCCATCGGCTTCACCGGCATGGATTTCGAGACCGCGGTGCGCGAGCGCATCCCGATCATGTCGATCCTGCTCAACAATTTCTCGATGGCGATCGAATTGAAGGTGATGCCGATCTCGACCGAGAAATACCGCTCGACCGACATTTCCGGCGACTACGCCGCGATGGCGCGCGCCTTCGGCGGCTATGGCGAGCGCGTGACCAAGCCTGAGGACATCGTGCCGGCGATCAAGCGCGGCATCCAGAAGACCAAGGAAGGCATCCCGGTTCTGCTCGAATTCATCACCAGCAAGGAAACCGAGGTGTCGAGGCCGGGCACGTAGATCCCGTAGGGTGGGCAAAGCGCAGCGTGCCCACCATCCACGGTCGGTGCAAGAGAAGGTGGGCACGCTGCGCTTTGCCCACCCTACGATTCTGATCGCAAGCTGAGCTACGGTGGTTTAAGACGTCGGCATGTCCGAGACATCGACGTTCCACACGCCACTACCGTTCGACGAGCTGGCGGAAGCCATCAAACGGCGCCGCTCCACCTATGGACAGATCAGCGGCCTGCAGCTCGATCGCGCCGCGCCCGGTGAAGCCTGGTCACGCCTGCCCTATCGGCCGGTCTTCGTCGGCGACACGCAGACGGGTGTTCTGCATGGCGGCGTGGTCACGGCCATGCTCGACGAGACCTGCGGCATGGCCGTGCAGCTCGCGCTGGACGGCACGCGCGCGATCGCCACGCTCGACCTGCGCATCGACTACCAGAAGCCCGCCACACCAGGCTTCGATATCAATGCGCATTCGATCTGCTATCGCGTCACCCGCTCCATCGCCTTTGTGCGCGCGACCGCCTACCAGGATTCCGAAGACGATCCGGTCGCCACCGCGACCGCCTGCTTCATGGTCGGCGCCAACCGCACCAACATGCTGTTCGACAAGGCGCGCCATGATGGCGAGCTGCCCGTGCTCGAAGCACGTGACGATCCCACCGGCCCCTTCGCAAACAGCCCGTTCGCGCGCTGTCTCGGCATCCGCCTCAGTGAGGATGGCACGCTGGTGATGCCTTTCTCGCCGAAGATCATCGGCAACCCACTGCTGCCCGCCATTCATGGCGGCATGACCGGCGCATTCCTCGAGACCGCCGCGGTCGTGGGCGTGACGCGCGAGCTCGGCGTTTCGGCACCGCCGAAGCCGATTGGCCTGACCATCAACTATCTCCGCTCCGGCCGCGCACTCGACAGCCACGCCAAGGTTTCCATCGTCAAGCAGGGCCGGCGCGTCGTCGCTTTCGAGGCGCAGGCCTGGCAGGATGACCCGACCAAGCCGATCGCCTCGGCGTTTGGTCATTTCATGCTGCGGCGATCACCTGGCCTGGATGAGGAATAGCCCCCCAACTATTTGCTCGAAACCGAAACCGCGGCATCGGGTTGAGGGCCCGGCGCCGTGACCTGCAGCGTCGCGGTCATTCCGGCACTCAACGTGATGCCTTCCGGCACGTAATCGATCGCGATGCGAACGGGAATCCGCTGGGCCAGGCGGACCCAACTGAAGGTCGGGTTGACGTTGGCGATCAGATCCGTGCCGATGACGTTTTCCCGATCCGTGATGGCACGGGCGACGCTTTCGACATGACCCTTCAGTGGCGCGTCGTACCCGAGCAATCGGATCGAAACGGCGTCTCCCAGGTTGATGAAGCGCAGCTTCGTTTCTTCGAAATAGCCGGCGATGTAGAAGGAATCCTGATCCACGACGGCAAGGACCGGTTTTCCGGCCGTGACATAGTCGCCGCGGTTGAGAAGCAGATTGGTGACATGGCCGTTAACGGGCGACCGCACGTTGGTTCGTGCGAGGTTGAGCTTGGCGACGCCGACCTGCGCCACCGCCTGATCGGAAGCGGCGCGGGCCTCCAGCGTGGCGCTTCGCGCCTGATTGAGCGCTTCGACGGAGATCGCGGCGGCACTGAGCTTCTCGCGGCGATCTTGTTCCTCCTGCCGCTCGTCAAGCGTCGCCTTGGCTCCCGCGGCTGTGGCCTCCGCCTCCTCGAGCGCGAGCTGATAGCGCGCCGGGTCGACGACGAAAAGAATGTCTCCGATCTTGACCTGCTGGTTGTCCTTGACGCGCAGGTCGATGACGGCACCCGCGACATCGGGAGCGACGTTGACGACGTTCGCCCGCACCCGACCATCACGCGTCCACGGCGTGTCCTCGTACAGCCGCCACAACCACCATCCTGCAACGATCGCCGCCGCGACGACCGCGATCGTAACCGCATATTGTGCGAAACGCCCGAGACTCGGCATGCCAACAGCTCACCAATGGCTCACATGCTCACGCCGACGACCAATGTGAGCAGAATGAGGTAGAGCGCCGTATTGAACAGCGCCGGATGCCAGACGACACGATAGAGGCCAACCCGGTCAAATACGAGCCGCATCAGCACCCAGATGACCGCGGCCACTCCCATATAGGCAAGGAACGGAGAGAGATAGACGCCACCCAGGTTGATCTCCTTGATCATGCGGTTGCCGCCTCGCCGACTGACCGCGATGCAAGGCGTCGGTCGCCAAGGAAGAAGCCCTCATGCTGCTCGATGGTGGTCTGGATTCCATAGAGCGCATCGGCAACGACCAACAGGTCGCCCTCGGCCGAGAGCGCACGATGACGCGCCTGTTCGAGCAGAGGTGCGGGAGACGCCGAGGCATGTCCGGACAGGGTTGCCCGAAACGCGGCGGACAGGTCGCTCAACGCGCCCTCGATCGCATCAACCACATCGCCCGGCACGTGCGGCAGTTCCCGTCGCAGGACAAGGATGTTCAGCCCGACGCGAAGCGCGGCAAAGCCGCTCTGCACCGATTGGCCATAGCGCGGCGATTCAGGGTCGAGCTGCGCCAACAGCGCATTGATGCGATCGAACGTCCGGCTCTCATACGCAGCACGCGTCTGCGGCGTTGCAGCTGTGGCAACGCGGGCCAGATCGCGCAACAAGCCGTGGATCAGACGGGTGGCCGCCACTTCTCGACCGAACGGACGGAACAACGCCAGCGAGACCGCGCCGAAGCCGATGCCGACCAAATAGCCTAGCGCGTTGTTGGCGAACGCCTCGAAGTCATAGGTCATCTGGTTGGAAATGCCGATCAGGCCGCCCGCGCCGAAGATCACGGGCATCACCATCGGAACGGCCTGAGGTATCGTGAGCAGCAACCCACAGACAAGGTAGAACGGCGCAAGCGCGACCACCAGCGCGGCAAACGTATTGAGCGTCGGCAACAGCACAAACAGGTAGGCCGCCGCGATGACGGCGCCGACAACCGTCATCCGAAAAAACATCGCCGCGCCCGCGGCCGGGTTGTCACGCGCACCCATGATCGCGCACATGATGCCGGCGAAGGTGACGGCGGTCGCACCATTGGGCCATGCCGAATAGATCCAGAACAGACTGGACAAGACGATCGTCAACGCAGCGACAACGCCGCCGGTCAACGCGAGCGCTGGCTCGCGATAGGGCTGAAAGGACGGCGCGGCTTCGCGCTCCGGGGGCAGCACTCCCAAGCCGATATGAGTCCGGATCCAGACCGCATCACGCCAGATATCGATGATGTCCTGCAACCGCAGCAAGATGTTGCGCACCAGGAAGGCGTTCGGTGTGCTTTCAAGCTCCTGCCGCGACGGCTGTGCGGCGTCGATCTCGGCCTGGATTCTCGCCCCATGACCTGCTTCCCGCCGCGATTCATCCGGCGTCGCCGATCCGGTCCAGGCGGCGATATGCGCCGTCGTCGCCTGCAGAAGCGGGCGCAGCCGCTCGACTCGCTGCGGGTCGCGTTGCCGCAGCAGCAATATCCGGTCATGAACCGAGACGAGATGCGCCAGCAGCGATAGCAGCTTCGCTTCGAACAGGCGGACCAGACTGTCCATCGCCCTGACCGCCGGCGTATCCAGATTGGCGAACACGCGTAACTGCTCCAGACCTACGACGGCAGCGACCATGCGGCGCCGGTCCATCTGAATTTCGGCCTCGACCGGTTCAGCCGACAGCCTGTCTCCCGCCCAGCGCGCCATCGTCGACAGCGTCGATGACAGCGCATCAACCAGCGCGGCGCCTGCTCGTTGCGGAAACACGAGGTGGTGGACCAGCGTCGCACAGGCGATTCCGAGGATGATTTCCAGGCAACGCGCCACGGCAAAGTCAAAGGCGGTCTCCGGAGCGAGCGCTGCCGGCAGGCCGATGATGGCGGCCGAATAGCCAGAGAGCATGCCGACATAAGCCTGCGGTGCGTCGCGCAGATAAATGGAAACGGCTGTGCCCGCACCGATCCAAAGCGCGAGCGCAAGGCAAAATAGCTCTGGCGCATTGGAGAAGAGCGCGACCAGGACCAGCGATACGACCGCACCGATCACCGTCCCGAGCACCCTGTAGAGCGATTTGGCGAGCACCATTCCCGCGAGCGGCTGGGATACAACGTAGACCGTGGTGACGCTCCAGCTCGGTTGCGACAAGTCCAATTGAAATGCGATGTACAGCGCCAGCACGGCAGCGGCGAAGGACTTGAGCGAGAACAGCCAGTCCCGCCAGGAAAATCCGCGGATGATCGCGATCATGCTCCCCACCCGTGAGGCGGCCTTCGACACGGCCGTGCGACCTCGCATTCTCAAAGCAGATCAGGCGGCCAAGTTCCCGCTGTTCGCGGTGATCGTGACGCATTCAGCGCCCGGGTGCTCGCATGCCCGACCGCTCCAATCAGTTTGGCAATGCATCTGACCCGCCGCGAGCCCCCAAAGGCCAATGCGCATCCATGTCAAATTGCCTAGAGATTTCAACGTGGCTCGCGGTCACATATTCGCGGCCCGCCTCAGCGGCCCAAATGAACAGGCCCGAGGCCGCGCGGCGCATGTGGCGGGCATTGGCGACCGACGCCTTGCTGCCGGGATACCGGCCAGCGACGATATCATCCGAGAGTGTGGCGATATCGCGCGCTTGGCGACCGTGCTCGCGGCCATCTTGCCGAGGCGCGGGCTGATAAACCGCCGCAGATGGCGTCAGGTTTTTCCGTCAAGGACTTCGGTTAGCACGGACCTGTTTGGTTGTATCTCGCCATCCAACCGTTCTTGCTCCTTGGCTAACGCCAGTCCATGCGTTTAAAGCGCTTATACGCCGCTTTATCTTTCGCCCGCTCCGCCATCTCGGCGCAGTTCTGCGCGTTATCCCTAAATACATCGGACTGCTTCGGTTTCATTATCGCACCTATCAACAGACGAAAAAAATGGCCCCGGCTAGGGGCCATTTTCCGTTAGTCGTCCCAGTAGTGGTGACGCCTGATGATTACGTCGCGGTCGCCATAGCGATGATACCATCCGCGATGCCAGCCACGGTCATACCCATAGAACCCAGCACGGGGTCCGTAATAATCATGGTCGCGATAGTAGTCTCGGTCGCTGCCGATCCGAACACTAAAACCCTGAGCGCTTGCGACTGTAGGGGCCGCAACAGCGATGGTTGCTAACGCGGCGAGAACGTAAGAAAGCTTTCTCATGGTTCGTCTCCTCTCGTTAGTTACAACTGACAAGAAAACGAACGGCTGGCCGTGGAGTTTCGGGAACTGTGTCGGAACTTTTTTGAATGGATGTTCAGCAAGATTGCGCAACCAGCCGCCAACTGCGGCCTTACTCGTTTGCAGGACGTCCCGATACTTCAATCGGAGCGCGCCCCGACGTGCTGCGGCGGCACCCTCAGGATTTCGAGCGGCGGAGATGGTTGCGGCGGCCCCGGCGCCGGCCATGATTTCGTTCTGCCACCCGATGATATCGCTCTCGAACCAGACGCGCCGGTTCGGAGAGATGTAGGTCGGTCTCGGAAACCGGCCTGCCTTTTCCATTCGGATCACGTCGGCAGGTTCATCGGAGCGCGGCATGGCCGGAGTCTCTAGAACGGTACATAAATTTAGAGCGATTTGAAAAACTGCAAATACGCTCGCAGGGCGCGGTCGCGCGGACCCCGCGGCTTCGGCACCCTCCAAAGGACCCTGACGACCGATTGCGGACCTGCTAACTGAAGCGTATGGCGCGCGCCCACTTCCGCAAGGCGTAGGCCGTCACTGCCTGCGCATTACGTCGAGCACCGAGCACGTCTTCAGAGATGCTCTACTTGCATTGCAGGTCAGCCGCAGCATCCATTCTTCGAGGGGTCGTTGTAGCTTGGAGTGTCATGGTAGTGCATCAATGGCTGAGGCCCTGCGTAGGCCCGCGCTGGAAGGCTCATGTGCTGCGGCGCTGTGCGGACGTGGTGATGCTCCGTGGCGAAGGCCATCGGGGTTGTCGCTAACACCGACAGAAAAGTTGCCGCGGCGAAAACTGAAAGACGAGACATTTGGACACTCCCTTGTTTGCGTTGAGCAACGATTGCGGAGTGAACTGAAGTGGAACTTAAGGGCTTGAGATCAGCCCCTGAATGCCAGACACTCCTTATTACCGTCTGGCATCCGTTTTTATTCCCGCTGCTTGCGAGTTTGGGGGCCAAGAAGGTCCCGGACGAACTACTTCTTCTATCGCCATCAAGCGCCTTGGCGTTTTCATACAGCCAAGACCGTAAGCGGCAGGTTTTGTAATCCCATAGACATTCGTAGCAAGGACGCGCGCACGGTGCGTCCTTGGGCTTTCAGGACGGAATACGTCGTCCACGAAAGCACGGGCGGGCCGCGACGTAAGGCCCGATCCGCCTACTCCGCCACTTCCACCTGGCGCGTGGTCGGGCCTGCGAGCGGCCGCTCTTCCATGATGGTGATGCACAGCGCAGCCGTTGCGAGCAGCACGGCGGCGGCGCCGAAGACGAAGCGGAAGGCGTTGGTCATGTCGGCGACCGGGATCGAACTCACCTCGCCATGATGTTCGCCGGCAAGCGAGATGTCGGCTCCGAGCGCCATCAGCAGGATCGCGGCGAACGCCGCCACCGCGAACGAGGCCATCAGCGCGCGGAAGAAATTCATCGCACCGGTCACGGTGCCGACCTGCGAGCGCGCCACCGCATTCTGCAACGAGACCACGCTGACCGGAAACGTCGTGCCGAGGCCGAGCGCGAACACCGACATCAGCGTGAGCAGCCCCCACAGCGGCAGCGTGGTCATCGACATCGCCACGCCGCAGAGGGCGGCGACCGAGGTGCCGACGATCGCGACGCGCTTGTAATGCTTGGCACGCGCCATGGTCCGGCCGGCAATCGCCGCACCGCAGGTCGAGACCGCAGCAAGCGGGATCAGCGCCAGCCCGGCCTCGCTGGCGCTGAGGTGATAGACCACCTCATAGTAGAGCGGCAGGTGCACCGTCAGCCCGACGATCGCGCCAAGCGCGCAACTGCCCGCGACGATCGCGAAAGGAACGACTGTTCCGCTCAGGAGCGACAGCGGCAGGAACGGCTCGTCCGCCCTGCCCGCGTGCCACACGAAGGTGGCGGCGAGTGCAAACGACGCGCCGATCATCGCCATGATCACCGGCGACAGCCAGGCAAAATGGTTGCCGCCCCAGGTCAACACCAGCATGAATACGACCGCGGAGGCCATCAACAGGATGCCGCCAAGCCAGTCGACCTTGCGCCTGCGGTGGAACACCGGGATCTTGCCCATCTTCGGCAACAGCAGCGCCAGTGCGGCAAGCGACAGCGGCAGGTTGATCCAGAAGATCATCGACCAGTGCAGGTGCTCCGCGAACACGCCGCCGATCACCGGCCCCGCGATGCCGCCGGCCATCCAGACGCTGCTGAAATAGGCCTGGTACTGGCCGCGCTCGCGCGGGCTGACCACGTCGGAGATCACGGTCTGCACGACCGGCATGATGCCGCCGCCGCCGAGCCCCTGCAGCCCGCGCGCCAGGATCAATATCGGCATGTTGGGCGCGACCGCACACAGGATCGAGCCGACGACGAACAGGCTGAGCGAGGTGATGATCATGGCGCGGCGGCCATAGATGTCGCTCAGCGTGCCGAATACCGGCGCGACCGCGGTCGACGCCAAGAGGTAGGCCGTGATTACCCAGGACAGGTTGGAGACGTCGCCGAACTGGCGGCCGATGGTCGGCAGCGCCGTCGCGACGATGGTCTGGTCGAGCGCCGCCAGGAACATCGTCAGCATCAGGCTGATCACGATGGTGCGGACTTCGTCCGGGGCAAGCGGAGCCGGCGGCGCCAAGGGTGGCGCGTCGGCGAGGTCGATCACCTCGGTCGGCAGGCGGGACAGCTCTTCGGCTACGTCTGCAGGCAATGTCTGTCGGTCGGCAGGTTCACGGCTCTGCCGTTCGAACTTGTTCATCTCGGGCGCAATTTCTCGCTGCAGCGCAACGCCGCAATGGAATCGTTCTATGAATTTCAATCTAGGCAGCAAATTCCTGTTGAGGCAGGCGGCTCAGCGCATGGGCGCATTCCAAGGCCGCGTCATCCCAATGACGTGAGTTGCGCCTTGGACGAGACGCTACGATTTCGGCCGGTTTTTCAGTCGCGCCCGTTTCGGAAGCACCGCCGGCCACCGCACGATGTGGTCCTCAAGCTCGGCGTCGGGGATCTCGTCCTCGGTTCCCTGCACCCGGCCGCGCACGGAGACGCCGGCCTCGTGCACGGTGTTCGGGTCACCGGAAATCAGCGGATGCCACCAATAGAGATCGCGGCCCTCCGCGACCAGTTTGTAGCCGCAGCTCGGCGGCAGCCAATTGAGGCTACGTACATTCTCCGGCGTCAGCCGGACGCAGTCCGGAACCTTGTCGGACCTGTTCGGATAGTCCTTGCAGGCGCAGAGCCCGGCATCCAGGAGTTTGCAGGAGACGTGGGTGAAGTAGATTTTCCCGGTGTCCTCGTCCTCGAGCTTCTCCAGGCAGCAGCGCCCGCAGCCGTCGCACAGGCTTTCCCATTCGACATTGGACATTTGCTCCAACGTCTTGGTTTTCCAGAAAAATCCCTCCTGGTTCGAGGCACGTTTGGGTGGTGCGGTCATGGACATCGAAGAATTTGGTTTAACTCGGCTCGCACCCCATCTAGGGGCGGCAGTGGCAGGCGCGCAAGCCGGCCATCTACAGGCGGCCGAACGAGTTCACAAACAGGTTCAGCCTGACATTAAAATCGCAAGCAACACCATTGGTTTATAGCCTCCGCTCAGATAGAAACAACAACCGAGTCTCCCAGGTGGCGCGAACAGCGCCTTGGGTTTGCCGCAACATGGAATCAAGACGCTCGACCGGTGCCCAAATGGATGGGCACGTGAGCGGTTTCTAAACGAGCAAGGGCCCCGGTGCGCCAGATCCTACCGCCGCAGTGGACGACCAAGCTCCGGAACTTCTTTCTGGACCTGGATGCGCGCATCGACTCCACGCTGTTCTCCTCCGCCAGGGGCCTGCGTGAGCTTTATGAGCGCTATTCCACCTTCATGGACCGCTTCTATGTCGGCCGCTGGAAGCGCTGGGTGTTCATCGAGCCGCTGTCGGAAGCCGCCACCATGGGGCTCGGCGGCATGGTTGTGCTGCTGGCGCTGGCGATCCCGGCGTTCCGCGAAACCGCCGATGACGACTGGCTGAAGAAGTCCGATCTCGCGGTGAGCTTCCTCGACCGTTACGGCAATCCGATCGGCAGCCGCGGTATCAAGCATAACGACTCGATCCCGCTGGAAGACTTTCCGGACGTTCTGATCAAGGCCACCCTCGCCACCGAGGACCGCCGCTTTTACGACCATTTCGGCATCGACATCGCCGGCACCGCCCGCGCGCTTGTCACCAACGCGCAGGCCGGCGGCGTGCGCCAGGGCGGCTCCTCGATCACGCAGCAGCTTGCCAAGAACCTGTTCCTGAACAACGAGCGCACCATCGAGCGCAAGATCAAGGAAGCATTCCTGGCGATCTGGCTCGAGCACCGCCTCAGCAAGAACGAGATCCTGAAGCTCTATCTCGACCGCGCCTATATGGGCGGCGGCACCTTCGGCGTCGACGGCGCGGCGCATTTCTACTTCAACAAGTCGGCGCGCGACGTCAATCTGGCGGAAGCCGCGATGCTCGCCGGCCTGTTCAAGGCACCGACCAAATACGCACCGCATATCAACCTGCCGGCGGCGCGCGCCCGCGCCAACGTCGTGCTCGATAACCTCGTCGATGCCGGCTTCATGACCGAGGGCCAGGTGTTCGGCGCCCGCCGCAATCCCGCGGTTGCGGTCGACCGGCGCGACGAGAATTCGCCGAACTACTATCTCGACTGGGCGTTCGACGAGATGCGCAGGCTCGTGGACACCTTCCCGAAATCCTACACCGAGCGCGTGTTCGTGGTCCGTACCGCCATCGACATGAACGTACAGCGCGCCGCTGAGGAAGCGATCGAGAACCAGCTTCGCCAGTTCGGCCGCGATTATCACGCGACCCAAGCGGCGACCGTCGTCGCCGATCTCGACGGCGGCGTGCGCGCGATGGTCGGCGGCCGCGACTATGGCGCCAGCCAGTTCAACCGCGCCACCGACGCCTACCGGCAGCCCGGCTCGTCATTCAAGCCTTATGTCTACACCACGGCGCTCCTGAACGGGTTCACGCCGAACTCGAAGATCGTCGACGGCCCAGTGTGCATCGGCAATTGGTGCCCGCAGAACTATGGCCACTCCTATTCCGGCTCGGTGACGCTGACGCAGGCGATCACGCGCTCGATCAACGTCGTGCCGGTGAAACTCTCGATCGCGCTCGGTGGCAAGGAAGGCCCGAAGGCCGGCCGCGCCAAGATCGTCGAAGTGGCCCGTCGTTTCGGCCTCAAGGCGCCGCTGCCGGATACGCCGTCGCTGCCGATCGGCTCCGACGAGGTCACCGTGGTCGAGCATGCGGTCGCCTACGCGACGTTCCCGAACAGGGGCCGGTCCGTCACGCCGCATTCGGTGCTGGAAGTCCGCACCGGCGGCGGCGATCTGGTGTGGCGCTGGGACCGCGACGGTCCGCAGCCGCGGCAGGCGATCCCGGCCTCCGTTGCCGCCGACATGGCGGGGATGATGAGCCACGTGGTGAGCGAAGGCACCGCCCGCCGCGCCGCGCTCGACGGCATTCCGACCGCCGGCAAAACCGGCACCACCAACGCCTATCGTGACGCCTGGTTCGTCGGCTACACCGGCAACTTCACCTGCGCGGTCTGGTACGGCAATGACGACTACTCGCCGACCAATCGCATGACCGGCGGCTCGCTGCCGGCGCAGACCTGGCACGACATCATGGTCGCCGCGCATCAGGGCGTCGAGGTCCGGGAAATTCCCGGCATCGGCATGGGCCAGAAACTGCCGAAGGAGCCGGCGGCGCAGGCGAATGCCGCGCCCAAGATACTCGAGACCAAGCCCGGGCCGCCGCCAGTGCTGACCAAGCGCGGCGCCGATATCCTGGTGCGCGTCGAGAAAATGCTCGACGATGCGGCCAGGACGTTGGGCAAGACGTCGTCCAACGCGCCGGCGCAACCGGATAAGCCGTCGTCCAGCGCACTGGCGTTCCCCGAGAATTACATCACGGCGGCCGGCGACCAGGCGGCGCCACCGACGCCGCGCAAGAACTAGAGCATGATCCGGCCAGTGATCGCTTCGGAGCTGTAGGGCCGTGCGGCTGATCCTCATCACCTTGCTCGCGCTGATCGTTGCCGCCGGGATCGGGCTCGGCTCGACTTACGTCGCCGCGACGCGCGGCACCAATATCGGCACGCTGAAGATCGGCGCATGGACCGCGCGGCCGCGGAACGGCACATCCGACATCGACCCCTACAACCGCGCGATCATCGCCCGCTCGGGCGAATTGCCTGTTGGCACCGGCGACGGCATCGGCTTCACCGCCACCACTGACGACAACAAGAAACCGCTCGACGGACGCTGCGACGTCGTCGTCAGCGGCGTCACCCCGCCGGCGCGGTTCTGGACGCTGACGCTGTTCGACAACAAGGGCCGTCTGGTGGCGAATTCGCTGCAGCGCTACGGCTTTACCAGCCAGGAGATCATCCGCGCATCCGATGGCACCTTCGAGATCCGCATCGCCTCGCGCTCGCGCGCCGGCAACTGGCTGCCGACGGGCGGCATCGAGCGTTACGCGCTGATGCTGCGGCTCTACGATACGCCGGTCGGGGTGGCGACGCGGACCCAGCGCGACGCGCCGATGCCGACGATTTCGACGGTGGGCTGCCCATGATCCGCCTCGCCTTCACGATCATCGCAGGCGTGCTGCTGGGCGGCGTGGTGCACCTCGTCAGCGTGCTGGCCCTGCCGCGGATCGCCTCACAGGATGCCTATTCGCGGCTGACGCCGATCACAAAGCTCAACGCGGTCACGCCACTGCCATCAGCGGATCCCGGCAATTCGCTGATGCCGTTCATGGACCCGGCCTTCGCGATGGCGATCTGCCGCTACGATCTCTCGACCGGGCCGATCAAGCTGACGGTGCCGGTGAGCCAGGCCTATACCTCGGTGTCGTTCTACACTCGCAACGAGCTCGCCTATTACGCCATCAACGACCGCTCCGCCGGCAAGAAGGTGATCGAGCTCGATTTGATGACCGAGGCGCAGCACAACGAGCTGCCGGAGGATGAGGACGTCACCGCCGCCGACCGACTGATCATCGATTCCCCGACCACGACCGGCCTGATCCTCCTGAAGGCGCTGGCGGCCGAGCCCGGCCTGATGCCGCAGGCCCAGGCCTCGCTCGCGGCCGCAAGCTGCAAGGTGCAGGCCTGGCCGCCGGCACCGAAGCAGGCCGAAATCCCGCTCCCCGCCCCTGCGCCCGCGGCACGGCCTTCCGGCAAGCGCTAGACTGCCAGCCCTCATGGTGAGGAGGCGCGCAGCGCCGTCTCGAACCATGAGGCCCGTGGCCCATCCTTCGAGACGCGGGCTTACGCCCGCTCCCCAGGATGAGGTCTGTGTGCGGTGGCGCGGTCGTTAGCCCTTCACGACGGTGGCGTGCCCGATGACCGGGGGCTGTGCGGCGACTGGCGGATTGGCGGTCAGCACGGCAAGCTCGCCGATCAGGCGGTCGGCATCGGCCGCGACGTTATCGGGCGCCTGGATCACCAACCGCTCCAGCGCCCAGCGATAGGACGAGATCCGCCGCTCCAGGCATTGCTGGACCCACTGCACGATCAGCGTGTTCTCCTCCATCCGCGCGATCGCGTCAGCCCGCTCACGCGGCGACAGGTCCGACACCATGCCGAGGCTGGCGTTGCGCTTGCGGTCGAGCTCGATGACGCGCCAGGCGGTGGCAAAGAACGGATCGAAGCGTGTGATGTCATCGCGCACGTCGTCGATCAGCTGCATGTAGCGGGAAGTGTGCGCGCGGTGGGGCTCATCGATCAGCGCCCGCCCGTAAGCGGTGCGGTCGAACACCACCTTCTGTCGCCATGGCGATGGCAACGGCTGATAATCGCCGAACACGCTCTTCCAGGCCGGCCGCGAATGCGGCGGCTCGATCAAGGGATAGGCGAGATCGCGGAGCTGGCGCTCGTTCTCGGTAAGCTGGAACTGCGAGGGCCTCATGCCGATGCTGCCGGTCGCTTCCGCACCGAGCCAGCGGTGCATGTCGTCGTTGCGGAAGTCGGCGCGCGTGCGGCCGAAATCACCGCCGCTGCAGCCGCCGAGCGCCGTGCCGATCAGCAGCAGCGCCACTACCGGGCGTGCGCGACGGCGTCCCGTGCTCCGGCTCGGAAGACCCCCCTTCCGCATCTCAAACGTCCAATCGTCAGGTGCGCCGACGACGACGGCGACGGGGCGCTGCACCTTCTGCCGGCCCGCGTCCACCGTCGCTCTGCCCGGTTACGCGCTCAATCCGGATAACGGGAAGGATCAGAACAGTCCCCATGCCATCGCTCGCAGCGCCACCCATGACTGCGCCCGGCCGCCGCGAAGCCGCATCCGCCGGAAACTCAATGATGGTGCCCATTTCTGTTCTCTCTGCCTGCCGCGCGGCGATGATTTGCCAGGCGACGTCCGGATTAAGAACCGCACGTGGTTAACGACCTCTTAATCGGAGCCGCCGGTCGATTACCGATGCGGCGAGTGTGCCTTATTCGCCAGATCGCTTCCGTCAAATAGTTCACATTTTAACGGATGCCTTCACGGCTCGTTTTCCTTAACCGGCTCTTAAAGCCGCCGACATAGGCTGGCGTCAGAACGTTTTGCGCATTCTCGAAAGTCGCGTACGCCTTCCCATGAGCGCAGCTCCAGTCATTCCAGGCCTCGACGGGCTGATGACCCTCTCTCGTCGCGAGGGCGTCGACATCCGTCCGACGCTGCTGCGCGTGCTCACCGACCTCTATGTGCAGGCCAAGGCTCATTCGGCTGATGAAGAGCGGCAGTTCGTCGAACTTGCCTCGCGCCTGATCGACCAGGTGGACGATGCGACGCGCGCGGCGGTGCGGGCGCGGCTCTCGGTCTATCCGGCGACTCCGGGGGAGCTTCTCGGCAAGCTTAGCCTGCGGCGCACTGACCCGGACCAGCCGTTGCCCGTCGCCGCTGAAATCGCTGCGCCGCCGTCCCCACCATTGCCGGTCCAACCCCCGACCGAAGCGCAGCTTCGGATGGCAGCGAGCCTCGCAATGCGGCCCAACGATGCCGCAGAGATCACCGACATGTTCTTCGCCGCGACGGCCAGCGAACGGGTCCAGATCCTGCAGAACATCGTGCAGACGCCGCTGAAGGCATCAGCCCGGATTCCTGCAGCGCGCGCCGCGCGCGCCATCGAAATCCTGGAAATGGCGGCCTTCGCCGAAGACATCGAGAATTTCGCGCGCGAGGTCGGCGAAGCCCTGATCCTGCCGTCGCGCATCGCCGAGCAGGTGGTGAATGATCCCGGCGGCGAGCCGCTGGCCTGCGCGGCGAGAGCGCTGAACATGCCGAGCCCGGCGTTCCAGCGGGTGCTGATGTTCCTCAATCCGGCGTTGGGTTCATCGGTGCACTACGTATTCCGCTTGTCGCGAATGTACGATCGGCTGAGCGAGCGCACGGCGCTCATCATGCTCGCTGCATGGCGCGGCTCGACCATGGCGGTCGCGCGCGCCAAATATCGCCCCTCGCTGTACGATGACGAACGCCATCGCGCACGCTCCACATCTGCCGATAGGCGCCCGGCGGGTCAGCCGGGCGATGCGCCCGCGATCCGCTCGCAGAGCTCCGGACGCTAGAGCATTTTCGGTTCTGATTGAATCAGAACCGAAGCTCCAGATTCTTGTTTTGACGCGTTTTCTTCACGCGAACCGGTCTCCACTTCGCTCGAAAACGCTCTAACCCTTCGCCAGGTCCAGAAAGTGCCGTCCGGCCTTGTCCTCGGTCTCGACGACCCAGACATCGGGATCGAACCGGATTTCCTTGGCAAGCCGTTGCTCCACCGATGATTCCGGTACCGGCTCCTTCGTCATCGGCACGAAGATGCGGTCAAACGGCCGGCTGTCTTCATAGGCTGTCTGCGGCGCAGGCGTGTAAAGCATGGCGTTGCCGTCGAGCAACGCCACCTTGACGAACACTGCCCCCGCCTCCTCCGCGCCGCGCCGGCGCACCGCACCGAACACGCCTTCCTTCTGGCAGCGCCGCAGATATGCGGACACCCAGATGCTTGATTTCAATCGCATTGCACAACGATAAGCCGGTCGCGAGATCAGCGCCAGTGCCTCTCCGCTCGTTTTGTGCGGGGCGCTCAACCAAACCGGGCGAGCCCGTGGCCTCCCAAGACGCGAACGAATTGCCACCTTTTCCACAAGACGCCCGCACTCCGCGACTCTTTGTCACGCAACTAAAACAAGCCGAATTTTCCGAGAAAATCGACATCATTTGCCGCAGATGGGCGAGTTTCCGCCTCTAGCGATTGCAACTTCATCCCGATGTCGCGTGACCGTCACGGCCGATTGGTTAACGGACCGGGCTACGATCCATTTTCCAGGGGAAAGCAATGTCAGGACGTCATCAATACCATCACGCGCATCACCACGGCGGGAAGAAGCTGTTCGGAACGAAAAGCGACGACGATCTTTTCGGGTCGAACCGCAATGACATCATCTTCGGCCTTCGGGGCGACGATCTGATCGACGGAGGCAAAGGCAACGACACGCTGTTCGGTGGAAAGGGCAACGATGCCCTGATTGGCGGCGAAGGTAATGACCGCCTGTTCGGCGGCCCCGGACGGGATCTGCTGCTTGGTGGCGCCGGCAAAGACGAACTCAGTGGCGGTGACGGCAATGACAAGTTTCTGTTCCGCAAGGGCATGGGCGTCGACACGATCGAGCATCTCGATCTCGGCGACCGCATCGATATCCGCGACTTCCATGTCGCCTCCTTTCGGGCGCTGATCGACTCAGCCCGACAGGTCGGCCACGACGTTCAGATCAGCTTCGGCAATGGCGACAAGCTCGTCATCGAGGATACGCGGATCGCGAACCTTCATGCCGAACAATTTATCATCGCAGATGAGGTCAAGGGTCCGTCAAGCTCGCAGACGCCCTACCTCCTCAGCAGCGATTCCTATGTCTACACCCAATCATTGCTGACGACGGGCGACAGTGTCGGTGGCTATAAGATGGCCGGTATTCCCGACGGCCTTGGCGCATTCGACAATGGCGATGGGACCTTCACCGTGCTGATGAACCACGAGATCGGCGCAAACCTGGGCGTTGCGCGCGCTCATGGCGGCACCGGCGCGTTCATCTCGGAATGGGTGTTCGACAAGACCACGCTGCAGGCGGTGTCGGGCAAGGACCTCATCCACGATGTCTGGCTCTACGACGCGACGACCAAGAGCTATGTCGATCACAACGCCGGCAACAGCCCGGTGTCGCTCAACCGCTTGTGCTCGGCCGATCTTGCCGATCAGGGCGCGTTCTACAACACGGAAACCGGTCTCGGCTTCAACGGCAGGCTCTATCTCAACGGTGAAGAGTCAGGCGTCGAAGGGCGGGCATTCGCCCATATCGTGGGCGGTGCGCAGGACGGCAATAGCTATGAGCTCGCCTGGCTCGGCAACATGTCCTTCGAGAACGTAGTCGCCAATGCGCATACCGGTGACAAGACTGTGGTCGCGGCGCTCGACGATGGCCAGAACGGCCAGGTCTACTTCTACGTCGGCGACAAGAAGGCGACCGGTAACGCCGTCGAGAAGGCCGGCCTGACCGGCGGCCATTTCTTCGGCATTCACGTCAGCGAGTTGGAAGGCGCGTTGAACAACAACGAGCCGAACACCGCCTCCCCGCTCGGGACGGACGAGAAGTCAACCTTCTCGATGATCGATCTCGGCGACGTCAGCGGCATGACCGGCGCTCAGATCGATGCGGCAAGCGAGGCCGCCGGCGTCACCAGCTTCCTTCGTCCGGAAGACGGCGCCTGGGACACGCTCAATCCGAACCGCTTCTACTTCGTGACGACGGACGCCTTCAATGCTCCGAGCCGGCTGTGGGCATTGGACTTCAACGATGCCAGCAACCCGGCCGCGGGCGGCACCATCAAGCTGCTGCTCAACGGCACCGAAGGGCAGCAGATGTTCGATAACATGACCGTCGATGCCAACGGCAAGATTGTTCTCTGCGAGGACGTCGGCAACAATGCGCATCTCGGCAAGGTCTGGCAGTACGATCCGGTAACCGACAAGCTGACGCAGCTCGCCGAGCACGATCCGAGCCGCTTCACTTCGGGCGGCGCGAACTTCCTCACCCAGGACGAGGAATCGTCCGGCGTCATCGACGTCTCGCACATCCTCGGCAACGCCGGCGAGAACGTCTACCTGATCGATACCCAGGCCCACTTCAACGTCGGCGGCGAACAGGTCGAGGGTGGTCAGCTACAACTGATCCACCAGTATCTGGTCTGATGGCGATCATGACGGACGGGCCATTCCCCGTCCGTCACCAAGCCGTGGACTTGCCCTTGGACTTGCGGAGGCGCGGGTTCTTCCCCGCCTCCGCATCCATGCTTTCAAACCGCGCCCCTCACCTGCAATCTGCGGAGCAATTCCCCGTGATGCCAATCGCGCAAGCAAACCGTCCTGCCGCGGAATCGGAATTGCATATAGCGCTAGCATCCTGCCGCGCCGCGCTGATCGCAATCGCGATGTTCAGCGGACTAATCAACCTGCTGAGCCTGACCGGCTCGCTGTTCATGCTGGAAGTCTATGATCGCGTGCTGCCGAGCCGCAGCGTGCCCACGCTTGTCGGTCTCAGCGTCATTGCAGCCATGCTGTTCGTCTTCCAGGGTATCCTGGAGCTGACGCGTGGACGCATGCTGCTTCGGATCGGAAACCAGATCGACTGGCGTGTCAGCGACCGCGTCTATGATCTGGTGATACGTCTGCCGCTCCGCACCCGCGGCGGCGGCGACGGGCTGCAGCCGGTCCGGGACCTCGACACCATCAGGTCGGTGCTATCAGGGGCTGGCCTGCCGGCGCTGTTCGATTTGCCATGGCTGCCGATCTATCTCGTGATCTGCTTTGCGTTCCACCCGTTGATCGGCAGCACCGTGCTCGGCGGCGCGCTCGTGCTGGTGATCCTGACGCTGCTCACCGATCGCTTGTCCCGCCGCTCGGTGCAAAGAGCGTCGAACCATGCCGCCGCGCGTAACCGGCTCGCTGAGGCGAGCCGGCGCAATGCGGAAGTCTTGGCTGCGATGGGGATGTCCGCGCGTTTGCTCGCGCGCTGGCGCGAGCTCGGCGATGCCTATCGCCGGCAGCAGAAAATCGCCGGCGACATCTCGGGCGGTTTCGGCGTCGTCGGACGCATGCTGCGCATGATGCTGCAATCAGCCGTCCTTGCGGTGGGCGCCTACCTCGTCATCCACCAGGAGGCATCCGGCGGAATCATCATTGCCAGCTCGATCCTGACAGGCCGCGCGCTCGCGCCCGTCGACCTCGCGATCGCCAACTGGAGGAGTTTCGTTGGGGCGCGCCAGA
This sequence comes from Bradyrhizobium sp. Leo78, assembly GCF_059512425.1. Taxonomy (NCBI): domain Bacteria; kingdom Pseudomonadati; phylum Pseudomonadota; class Alphaproteobacteria; order Hyphomicrobiales; family Nitrobacteraceae; genus Bradyrhizobium; species Bradyrhizobium sp. Leo78. Next base: position 45,753 of record NZ_JCAMOT010000039.1, on the reverse strand, counting down.
GCTGGCGGCGGCTGGCGAAACTGCTGGCAGCCATCCCCGCGCCCGCGGCGCAGGTGCCCCTGCCCGCGCCGAGCCGCACGCTGCTTGCGGAAAAACTCTCCGTCACCGCTCCGGAATCCGAAAAGCTGCTGGCCACCGACGTCAATTTCGTCCTCAAGGCGGGCAGCGCGCTCGGGATCATTGGCGCCAGCGGATCGGGAAAATCCTCGTTGGTCCGAGCGCTTGTCGGCGCATGGCGGCCGTCGCGCGGTGTCGTCCGACTGGACGGCGCGGCGCTGGAGCAATGGTCCTCCGAGACGCTCGGAAATCACATCGGATATCTGCCGCAGGACGTCGAGCTGTTCGAAGGCACCATCGCCGAGAACATCGCGAGATTTGTCCCGAACCCGCCGATGGAAATGGTGCTCGCGGCCGCAAACGCAGCCGGCATCCATCAGCTCATCGTCGGCTTGCCGGAGGGATACAACACCCAGATCGGCGAACAGGGCGCGCGCCTCTCCGCCGGCCAAAGGCAGCGCGTCGCACTCGCCCGCGCGCTGTATGCGGATCCCTTCCTGGTCGTGCTGGATGAACCCAACTCGAACCTGGACGCCGAAGGCGAAGAGGCGTTGACCCGCGCGATCCTCGCGGTTCGGGCTCGGGGCGGCATCGTCGTGATCGTCGCGCACCGATCGAGCGCGCTCGCCGCCGTCGACTTCGTAATGACGATGGCCAACGGCAGGCAGCAAACCTTTGGCCCCAAGGACGAAGTGTTGTCGACGCTGACCCGACGAGAACCACCCCCCGCAGGGCCATTCAAGGTCGTTCCTCAAACCGCGGCATCGACATGACCGAGAGCACATTTCGCGGCGAAGACCGCAGCCTGCGCCACCATCTGATCGGCGGAATGGTTATCGCGCTCGTACTGACCGGCGGCATCGGCGGCTGGGCCGCCACCACGGAATTGTCAGGCGCAGTTACTGCATCCGGATCGGTTGTCGTCGATTCCAATGTGAAGAAAGTCCAGCATCTGACCGGCGGCATCGTTGGAGAATTGCTGGTCCGCGAAGGCGATCATGTTCGCGCCGGAGACACCCTGGTGCGACTCGATGAGACCGCGCTGCGGGCCGGCCTTGCCATCTACGCCAAAGGCTTGGATGAGATGCGCGCCCGCAAGGCCCGCCTCAGCAGCGAGCGCGATGGCGCCGACCGGGTCGTGGTCCCGCCCGAGCTGCTCGATCGCCCCTCGCCGGAGTTCGTCACGGCGCTCGATAGCGAACGCCGATTGTTGGAGCTGAGAGCCACAGCGCGCCGGGGGCAGAAGTCGCAGCTTCGCCAGCGCATCGCGCAGCTCGAAGATGAAATCCGTGGCTACGCCGCCCTGCAGGAGGCCAAGGCGGAGGAGATCGAGCTGATCCAGCGCGAGCTTACGGGCGTACGGACACTCTGGGAGAAGAACCTGATCCAGATGAGCCGGCTGACGGTTCTCGAGCGCGAAGCCGCGCGCCTCAAGGGCGAACTGGCGCAGTCGATGGCCGCGACGGCGCAGGTGCGCGGCAAAGTCACCGAAATCGAATTGCAGATCATCCAGATCGATCAGGACCTCAGCAGCGAGGTCGCCAAGGAGCTGCGCGAGATCGACGGCAAGATCGGAGAATTCATCGAACGCAAGGTCGCAGCGGAGGATCAGCTCAAGCGGGTCGACATCCGCGCCCCTCAGAATGGGATCGTGCACCAGCTCAGTGTCCACACGGTCGGCGGCGTGGTCAGCCCGGCCGAGCCGGTCATGCTGATCGTGCCGGAGGCCGATCTTCTGACCGTGGACGCCAAGATCTCGCCTGGAGATATCGATCAGCTCCATGTCGGACAGGCGGCGAACCTGCGGTTCTCCGCTTTCAACCAGCGCACCACGCCGGAAATCCAGGGCACGATCAGCCGCATCTCGGCAGACGTGACATCGGACCAGCGCACCGGCCAGAGTTTCTACACCGCACGGGTGGCGATCACGCCCGAGGAGCTGGCGCGATTGGGAGACGCGAGACTTCTGCCGGGAATGCCGACCGAAATCTTTGCCAAGACCCATGATCGCAGCGTGCTGTCCTATTTCATCAAGCCGCTGTCCGACCAGATTGTCCGGGCTTTCCGCGAGCGCTGAACAACCTTGCTGATCGGTTCAGCGGAGTAGAGGGTCCGGGGGCGATCCGCGAGGCATCGAGCCGTTGCGCAGGCCTACTCGACCGGGTGTCCGATCATTGCCGAGAGTTCGCGCACGACTCGGTCCGACATCTGGCCGGTCACCGGCAGCTTGCGGTCGCGCTCGAATTTGGCGATTGCGGCCTGGGTGTCGGAACCGATGGTGCCGGTCGGCTTGAGCTGGCCGTAGCCATATTCGGTGAGCGCCCGCTGCACCGCTGCGATACGCTTCGATGTCGCACTCTGGGTGGTCTCGCCGCGCGAGGGGATCGGCGCAGGCGGCCGGATGACATTTGCCGGAGCCGGCGGGGCTGAAGTCGACTTCAGCACGAGATTGGTCATCGGGTCGGAAGTCTTGGGATCGGGAGTCTTGGAATCGGAAGTCTTGGAAACAGAAGCCTTGGAGTCGGAGGCCCGCGGCTCCGCCCTTGGTTCGGCAGGCTTCGCAGGCTCGGCGGGTTTTGCTTCCACCGGCTGAGATTCAACCGGACGCGCAGCTGCCTCGACAGGCCGCGAACGCGGCAGCGGGCTGGTGACGGCGGGCGCCGGCGGCGGCAGCGTCACGACCGAACCGAACATCGGCGATGGATGACGGCCGGCCTGCAGGAACAGCGCGTTGGTGACGATGGCAATGACGGCGCCGGCCGCGAGCACGGCGGCGACCGTGTCCTTCGGACTGTGCAGCAGCACGCGCATCACGAGGCCGCGCTCTTCCTCGGCTTCGATCGCAACCGCCTGCGCGCCACGACGGCGGCGGCGCGGCATCTCGTCATCGTCGGCGACTTTTCTAGGCACTCTTCTTCACCTGCTGGGCTTGTTCTTGTAATCCCGATCGCAACGCGGGCTTCAGCGTCGCGATCTTGCCGGAAGGCTCCTGCACTGGCGGCGGCGCAAACGAGAGCGGCAGCGTCACCGTCACGGTGGTGCCTTCGCCAAGCTTGCTCTCTACACTCATCTCGCCCTGGTGCAAGCCGATCAGGCCCTTCACGATCGACAGCCCAAGTCCCGTACCCTCATGACGGCGCTGATAGGTCTTGCCAGCCTGGAAGAAGGGATTGCCGATCCGTTTGAGATCGTCAGCATCGATGCCGACGCCGGTATCGGTGATGCGGAGCATCAGCCGCGATCCCTCGACCGCAGCCGACACCGTGACGCTGCCGCCGCGCTCGGTGAACTTAATGGCGTTGGATACGAGATTGAGCGTGATCTGCTTGAAGGCGCGCGGATCGCCGTTCATCATGGGCAGATCCTCCGGCGCGCGGGTGATCAGATCGACGCCGTTCTCCCGCGCCTTCAGCGCCAGCAGGTTGCAGCAGTTGAGCAGCGCCGGGCGCGGCGCGAAAGGCTCGGGCGCAATCTCGAAGGTGCCCGTTTCCATCTTGGACATGTCGAGGATGCCGTTCACCACCGACAACAAATGCTGGCCGGAATCACGGATGAGCTGCGCATACTCCTTGCGGCGCGCCGCATCGAGCATCAGCACGTCTTCCTGGGCGATCATGTCGGAGAAGCCGATGATGGCATTCAGCGGCGTGCGCAATTCGTGGCTCATGGTGGCGAGGAACCGCGTCTTCGACGCGTCCGCCTGCTCGGCAGCGTTGCGCGCCTGCTCCAGCGCCTCCTGCTGCATCTTGCGATCGGTGACGTCGCGAATCACCGCGACGACTTCGCCCTCGCCAGCGGCCTGATCGAGCGGCCGGCAGCGCATCTCGACCCAGATGAAATCCGCCGACTGCATCAAACCGCGCGGCGCCTCCCGCCGCAGGCGGAATTCGACGCTGCGTCCCTCGCCGCCCCGTGCTGCATCCGACAACGCAGTGAGATAGGCCGGACGATCGGCGACATGGACGCGATCGAACAGGCCGTGCCCCATCAGCCGCGGCGCCGCCACGCCGAGCATCGCTTCCGCCGCCGGCGAGATGAATTGCACCGCGCCGTTACGGCTGTGGCGCGACAGCACGTCGCACATGTTGTGCGCCAGGAGACGGTAGCGTTCCTCCTCGCGATAGAGCAGCGCCACGCTGGTACGCGCGAGCGACTCGGCGCCGAAAGCAAGGCCCGCGGCATAGAGCGTCGCCGAAACGACGCCGAACCCGATCAAGGCGCCCTGCAATGGCGCGCTCAGATTTGACGGCGGCAGCAGGTGGAAATGGCCGAGCACGATCAAGGCTGCCGCACATGACATCGCAAGCGCAAAAGCGAATGCCACCACACGGCGCGAGGCCGACAGCGCCGCCTCGATCGGAACGACGATGAGCCAGACCGCGGCAAAGGATGCGATCCCGCCGGTGGCCGCCGCCACAATCATGACGAAGCCGGCAAGCGCCAGCGACGACAGCACATGCGCGCCTTCATAGCGGCCGGTGCGCGACAGGAACCAGGACAACAGGATCGGGGCGATCAGCCACGCGAAAGCGGCAACCTCGATCGCGGTCGGCGCGCCGCGCAGCGCGAGATAGACCGGAAACGCAGCGAACGCCGCCAGGCTGCCGAGCAGACGCGGCGCCATGAAGGCGCGATGCCGCGCCCGCGTCAACGCATCATATCTCGCCGACGGATGCAGCAGGGCATCGAGACAATCGCGGATAATACTCAAAACACTCACGGCTTTCGCGCTTCCCGATCCTGCGTCAAAGACGAGTCGGAACGCCCCCTTCATCTTGGACTCACCGTGTCAGAGTGAACTTAAGCGAACGCTAAGGCACAGCGCCCAGCCGCCAGACTCCGTGCATTCGCACGGCTTTTGCACATCACAGCGGGCGCATTTGGCGCGGATGGTGAACGCAAGGTTTCCGCGATCGATAACCTTATGGTTTCGAAATGGTGGATAGACCGGGCTCGTGCTGCTCGCCGGCATCAATCGAAAATTTACAGCGAATCAACGCGCCCGCGCATTTCGGCACGCATTTTCCGCGAATTTTCGACGATTTAACTTCAAGGCAAACACTTGCGTTTTATTGACCGCTGCTAGTCACGTGCGAATTGCGGATCAACCGCAAACGAAGATGACGGGGTCGCGAGATGTTTTTCCTGCTGCGCATGGCATTCTGGCTCGGGCTCGTGCTCGTGCTGCTGCCAAGGGACAAAACACCTGAATCGGAAAAGCTGCCGCAGATCGGCGCCGCCGAAGCCGTGCAGGCGGCGACCGCTGCTGTCAGCGACATGGGCCAGTTCTGCAAGCGCCAGCCTGCGGCTTGCGAGGTCGGCGGCCAGGCTGCGACCGTGATCGGTCAGCGCGCCACCGACGGTGCAAGGAAAATCTATCAGATCATCATCGACAAGAAGTCGCCGGACCACACCGGCTCGATCGGCTCGCCTGAGGATGCCGAGGTCTCCCTGGTTGCGTCCCGTGACACCCTGACGGCCGACGACCAGGCCATCGAATGGCGGCCGCCGCCCGCGCCGTGACCGCAAAATAAGCCGGAACCGGCTGCATTTTCATCGCATTCGGCCGCCCGCGACCCTATATAACGATTGGAGTGATGGGACGCGGGTGACGATGACGATCGACGAAATCAGGGAGAATTTCTCGCTGCTCGACGAGTGGGACGACCGGTACCGGTACGTCATCGAACTCGGCCGCACCCTTGCGCCGATGCCGGAAGAAGAGCATTCGGCGGCCAACAAGGTGCAGGGTTGCGCGAGCCAGGTCTGGCTCTCCAGGAAGATCGATCACGCCGCCAACGGCGAGCCGCGGCTGCATTATCTCGGTGACAGCGATGCGCATATCGTGCGCGGCCTGATCGCGATCCTGCTCACGCTGTATTCGGACCGCACGCCCAAGGAAATCCTGGCGACGGATGCGGCCGCGATCTTCGATGAGTTCGGGTTCCGCGATCACCTGACGCCGCAGCGCTCCAACGGATTTCGCTCGATGATCGAGCGTATCCGCTCGGACGCACGCGAGACGCTCGCGACTGCCGCTTCCTAGCCCTTCATTTTTGACAGGCTTTCTTCACGCGAATCGGAACGTTACTTCCGCTTCCGCTGCTGCTGACCGAGACCCATCTTCTTGGCAAGTTGTGAGCGCGCCACCGCATAGTTCGGCGCGACCATCGGATAGTCGGCCGGCAATCCCCATTTCTCCCGGTATTGTTCCGGCGTCATGTTGTACTGCGTGCGCAGGTGACGCTTCAGCGACTTGAATCGCTTACCGTCTTCCAGGCAGACCAAATATTCTGATGTAACCGATTTCTTCACGGACACCGCGGGCTTGGCCGGCTCGAGCGGCGCCTCGGTCCGTCCGCTGGCAACCCGCATCAGCGCGGCATGCACCTGGCTGATCAGGTTGGGAATCTCCGAGGCCTGGGTCGGATTGTTGCTGAGATAGGCCGATACGATGTTGGCGGTCAGTTCGACAGGGCTTTTGCCGGTGGCATCGGTCATCGCGCAACCTTCTCTTGAGGCTTGGACGTTGGCAAAGGGGCAGGACCGCAGACAATATCGGGCTACGCCAATACATCAGCGGAGCCCCGCATTACTTGCCAAATATGAGCGGATTACCGGGAATCTAGCAAGAACGACGCGGCTATATTTTTCAAGACGCGCGATTGCAAGTATTTCCCGATCTATGACGAACGCTGCTCGAGATGCGACCGCAGCTCGTCGATGGAGGCGAAGCGCATCATGCCTTCCGGCATCTGCGCCTCGATCGAACCGTCGGAATAGAGCGAATAGGCCATGCCGTCGACGACGCCCGATTTCAGCACCGTCACCGGCGGCTGCTCCTGCGGCTGCGGCGGACGACGGTCGGCCAACGGCGCGCTGGAGCTCTCGCCTGGGGTCGAGGGCATGCGGGGCGCGCGGCGCGGCGGAAGGTCGGACGGTCGTTGCCGCTCCGGTCTCGGCCAGTTGTCATCGAAGTTCACCTGCTGCGACTCGCCCGATTCGGCGGCCGGCGCCAGTGGATTCGAACGCGGCTCCGGCGAGAGCATGTCGGGCGTCAAAGGCTCGCCTGTGCGTGGCTGGGCCCGTTCACGCTCCTTGCGCGTGGAGGAGAACATCAGGTTGCGCCGCTTGGGACCTGCCGGGCCAACCTCCGACGGTTCCGCACCTGGCGGAGCGACGGGCGGCAACTCGTTGCGGGCACGATCGCGCGCGGCAGCCTCGTGATACCAGGGCGGCGGGGTCGCACCGGCCGCCGCGGGTCCCTCCGGCGCACCGTCCCCAGAACCGTCTGCCGCTGGTTGACCGCGCCTGAACGGGAAGCCCCCCTCGGGCGCAGCCGCAGCACGCGGCGCAACGGGTGGCAGCGGGAATTCGTGGTGCGGCTCTTCGCGGAACGCCTCTTCAGGCACCCCGGTGCCCAGGCGCCGGGCGAGATTCCGCAGCTCCCGGACATTGAGCCAGAGGCCGAACATGATCAGGCCGGTGCAGAACCCGAACACACCGGAGAGAATCAGCGTGCTGCCGACGCTGAATTCCTTGTATTGAATGCCATAGCCGATCGCCAGCAGGCCCGCCAAAAGCAGGCCAAAACCCGCGACCAACATCCCGACCATCATCAAACTCACCCCCGAAAACCGCGCTAAATCTACGCGCCGGCCCCCTATTCCACGATACCGTCATATTATGTGCATCGCCAACCAACAATTCCGGAGACGGTTCCTATCCGGATCTTGAACAGGATTACCGCTCTGTTCGCCTCTCAGGACAGTCGGCCGGCAACGCGCCCCCCCCGTAGATTTACCGGCTACGAATTGATGCCAAATTGCTGCGACGCATCAGTAAATTACGCCACAATTCCCAATTACTCGTTAGTGGAACTGCGCTATATGGATGCCGGGGAATGAGGCCCTAAAGCGCCACCAGGGCCGAGGGACGCCGGGTCACCAATAGCCATGTCATCCATTACGACTTCTGCCATCGAAACGCCCACGCGGCGCTCGGTGGAAAAGACTTGCGATGATCTTGCGATCATCGTGCTGAGCGCGGTCGCCCTGATCGCGGGCCTCACGTTCCGTGATTACGGGCTGGGTTGGGACGATTACACCCACGCCGAATACGCCGACCTCCTGCTGCGCATGTATGGTTCCGGCTTCAAGGACACCGGCGCGCTGTCGTTCGCCAATCTGTACATGTATGGCGGCGGTTTCGACATGGCGGCGGCGCTGCTCCACAAGGTCATCCCGCTCGAACTGTTCGAAACCCGCCGGCTGCTCGGCGCCGTCGTCGGCGTGATCGGGCTCGCGGTCACCTGGCGGCTCGGCCGCCGCGTGGGCGGTCCCCTGGCCGGCCTTGCCGCGCTCCTGTTGCTCGCGCTGTGCCCGACCTTCTACGGCCACATGTTCATGAACCCGAAGGATGCGCCATTCGCGGTGGCGATGATGATCCTGCTGATGGGCCTTGTGCGTCTTGCCGAGGAGTATCCGGCGCCCTCGCCGCGCACCATCCTGATCGTCGGGTTTGGCGCCGGGCTTTCGCTCGGCTGCCGGGTTCTCGGCGGTCTGGCATTGATCTACGCCGCGGTGGGTTTCGTGCCGCTGTTGCTTGAAGAAGTTCGCAAGCAAGGCCCGCGCGAGGCGGCGCATCGCTTCGGCCATGTGGTCTACGTGCTGCTGCCCGGGTTGATCTTCGGCTATCTGGTGATGGGCCTGATCTGGCCGTGGTCGATCATGGAACCGGGCCACCCGCTCGAGGCCGTGACCTATTTCTCGCACTTCTTCGAGAAACCCTGGAAGGAGATGTTCGACGGCGCGCTGGTCTCGGTGCCGGATATGCCGTGGTCCTATCTGCCGACGCTGTTCGCGCTGCAGCTTCCCGAGGTGCTGCTGGGCCTCCTGGTCGCAGCTGTTGTCATGAGCCTGATGTCGCTGTCGCGCGCCGACGTTACCGCGCGGCGCAAGACCATCCTCTTGATGCTGACGCTGGCGGCAACGCTTCCACTGGTCATCGCAATAGTGAAGCGGCCGGCGCTCTATAACGGCATCCGCCATTTCATTTTCGTGATCCCGCCGATGACGGTGCTGGCCGGCTTTGCTTTCGCCCGCACCATGGACTGGCTCGGCGAAAAGCGTCGGAGCTGGCAGCCGGTGGCGCTCGCCGTCTTCACCTTCGGCCTGCTGCTGCCGCTCAGCGAGATGATCCGGCTCCATCCTTACCAATATACCCACTTCAACCATATCGCCGGCACGGTCCGCGGTGCCGACGACCTGTTCATGCTGGACTACTGGGGTCTAGCCCTGAAGCAGGCCTCCGATGGCCTGCGCGAGCAATTGATCGAGCGACAGGAAATTCCGCCGCTTAACGGCAAATGGAAGGTCGCCGTCTGCGGCCCGCAGCGCCCGGCGCAGGTTGCGCTCGGCCCGGACTTCACCATCGGCTGGGACAGCCAATCCGCCGATTTCGCCATGACGCTCGGCGAGTTCTACTGCAAGGGCCTGACCGCGCCCGTGCTGGTCGAGATCAAGCGCGATGATGTCGTATTCGCCCGCGTCTACGATATCCGCGGCCGAAGCATTTCGAGCCTGCTCGCGATTCCTGCGCCGTAGGGCCCGCGCACAAGGGCATATCAGTCACGCCGAACCTGCCTTGCTGCCGGCCGGCGGCAAGGCTACGCTTCCCATTGACAAATCAACACATGGGAGAAGCCGGTCATGTCGCCAGCGGAAGCTCGCCTGAAGGAAGTGTCCTCGGATATGACGGATGCCGAGTGGCAACAGCGCGTCAACCTCGCCGCCTGCTACCGCCTCGTGGCGCTGTATGGCTGGGACGATCTGGTCGACACTCACATCTCCGCGCGCGTGCCGGGGCCGGAGCATCATTTCCTGATCAATCCGTATGGCCTGATGTTCGAGGAGATCACGGCCTCCAGCCTGGTCAAGGTCGATCTGGGCGGCAATCTGCTGTCGAAGACCGACTACAACATCAACCCCGCCGGCTTCACCATCCATTCCGCCATCCACGAGGTGCGCGAGGACGCCGGCTGCGTGCTTCATCTGCACACGCCTGACGGCACCGCCGTCTCGAGCGATCCGGAAGGGCTGCTGCCGCTGAACCAGACCGCCCAGCTCGTCACCCACGATCTCGCCTATCACGACTATGAGGGCATCGCGCTCGATCATGACGAGCGCCCGCGGCTGCAGCGCGATCTCGGCATCAAGAACCATATGCTGTTGCGCAATCACGGCACGCTGACGGTCGGCCGCTCCGTCGCCTCCGCCTTCGAGCGCATGTACCATCTGGAGCGGGCCTGCACCATGCAGGTGCGCACCCGCATGCTGGGCCCGACCGTCTACCCGGTCGAGCAGTCCGTGATCGACAAGAACACCGCGCTGCTCTCCAATCCCGACCGCGCCGAACTGCGCTCGACAACGCTGGTCTGGCCGCCGCTCTTGCGCAAGCTCGACCGCATCGACCCGAGCTTCCGCAATTGAATTTTCGGGATTTTCGTGTAAGGTTGAGCCTAACAACCTCTGCACGACCGAATAAAAACGCCGCCCAATCCCGGGCGGCGTTTCAGCTTTCTGGGTCTGTCATTGCCGGGCTCGACCCGGTAATCCATCAACCTCCCGTAACAGTCCGTTTCGATGGATGCGCGGGTCAAGCCCGCGCATGACGTGCGAGGCGCCTATCTTGGCTGCTCCGCGAGCGCGGCCAGAATCCGGGCCCAGGAGCGGATGCCTTTGTGGAAGCTCTTGAGGTCGTACTTCTCGTTCGGCGAATGGATGTTGTCGTCGTCGAGCCCGAAGCCGACCAGAAGCGAATCGAGGCCGAGCGTGCGCTTGAAATCGGCGACGATCGGGATCGATGCGCCGGAACCCATGAGAACCGCTTCCTTGCCCCATTCTTCCGTCAATGCGCGCTTGGCGGCGGCGAGCGGCTTCATGTTCCAGTCGAGCGCAATAGCGGGCGCGCTGGAATGGTCGCCGAACTCAACCGAACAATCGGCCGGGATCCGCGCCGTCACGTAATCGCGGAACGCCTTTCGGATCTTGGCAGGATCCTGCCCTTCGACCAGGCGGAACGAAACCTTGGCCGAGGCGAGCGACGGGATCACCGTCTTCGAGCCTTCGCCGATATAGCCGCCCACGATGCCATTGATGTCGCAGGTCGGGCGCGAGGAAATCTGCTCAATCAGAAGACGATCCTTCTCGCCGGCCGGCACGGAGAGCCCAATCGGTTTCAGGAAAGTCTCGGGCGTCAGGTTGAGCTTCTTCCACTGCTCCAGGACATCCGCCGGCAGGTCCTTCACCCCGTCGTAAAAGCCGGGAATGGTGATGCGACCATTGTCGTCGAACAAGCCGCCGAGAATGCGGGTCAGCACGCGGATCGGATTCTGCGCCCCGCCGCCGAACACGCCGGAATGCAAGTCGCGGTTGGCGGCCTTGATCTTGACCTCGTCATAGACGAGGCCGCGCAACGACGTGGTGATCGCCGGCGTGTTCGGATCCCACATGCCGGTATCGCAGACCAGCGCGAAATCGGCCTTGAACTCCGACTTGTTGGCTTCCAGGAACGGCACGAAGTTCTTCGAGCCAACCTCCTCCTCGCCCTCGATCAGGATGGTGATGTCGACCGGCAGCGAACCCGCGACCTGCTTCCAGGCGCGGCAGGCTTCGATGAAGGTCATCAACTGGCCCTTGTCGTCCTCCGCGCCGCGCGCAACGATGATCTTGCGGCCATCGGCATGATCGGTGACTACAGGCTCGAACGGCGGACGGTGCCACAGATCAAGTGGATCGACCGGCTGCACGTCGTAATGGCCGTAGAACAGAACGTGCGGCCGGCCATCCGTGCCGCCATTGGCCTTGGCGACGATGGCGGGATGGCCCGCGGTCGGCCTGACCTCAGCCGCAAAGCCGAGCGTGGCGATGTCCTTGGCGAGGTGCTCTGCCGCCGCCTTGCAGTCTGCCGCGAAGGCCGGATCGGCCGAGATCGATTTGATCCGCAGCAGCGAGAACAGCCGCTCCAGGCTGTTGTCGAAATCGGCGTCGATGCGGTCGAGGACCGCCTGAAGCTTTGGATTGGACATCGCTGAATTTCCTAGCTGTGGGCGCTGTTGTCACCGAGTTTTAGCGCGCCTGCCGCCGCAGGCAAAGCGTCGGCGGCATCGGCCGCAGGCGAATGCCGCATATGCCAGACCAATCCCCCCGCGAGCACGATGGTCGCCACGAGATTGTTACCATAGGCCTGCACATCGATCGGAAACAGCGGCAGCGACAACAAAAGCAGGCAGCCTGCAACGCCGAGCAGGATCCATGTCCCGGTCCTGACCGCCGGCCGCGGATCATAGGCGGCGCGATGCATCAGGACCGTCATCGGGAAGAACAGCCACAGGAAGTAGTACTGCCGCGCCAGCGGCGAGGCGACTGTCATCAGGCAGAACAGGATGCCGATCTCCTCCGCATCGGATTTCTCGGTCCGGCGCGATGCGGGCGGCATTACCGCGATATAGCCGAGACCAAGCGCGAGCGAGACCGCAAGCACGATCAGGTTCGCGGTCTTGAAGTCGAGATCGACGATGTTCATGTACCGCGCTGGCTTCGCCTTGAATGGATCGTCCTGGTTGTAGTTCACCGGACGCGTCAGCCGATGCGTCATCGCGATGATCGACTGGTTGACCCAGGACCAGTTCTGCTCGTCGCGCTGACCAAAGCCTTTTTCCGAGCTCGAGCCGACCATGCCCTGATACCAGGTCTTCAATTCCGTGACGTTGTGCTGGAAGCCGCGGAACGGCGCCGGCAGCAGGAACAGGAACACGATAAGAAACACCAGCGTACTCGCAACCGCCGTCCAGTGCCTGCGCCAGATCAGATAGGGCAATACCGCTACCGGAAACACCTTGATGGCGGTCGCCAGCGCAAACATGCTTCCCGCGAACCACGGCCGCTTCTGCCGCAACAGCCAGAATCCATACAGCATCATCGCCAGCAGGATCAGGTTCGGCTGGCCGAGATCGAACATATCGAAGACAAATGTGAGCGTAACGAGGCCGGGCAACGCCTCCAACAGCCAACCCGGCTTGCGGCCCGAGCCCGCCATCGCGTGCGACAACTGCGCCGACATCCACCAGGCGATGATGTTGAGCAGGGAGAGCGCGAGATAGAGCGCAACCTTGCCGAAATAGCTGGGCACGGCGAGCAGCACAGCCGGCAGCGGCGGGTAGATAAAATCAAAATAGGTATGCGGGTCGGCGGGATAGAGATCCTTGCCCTGCAGCACCTGCTGCCCGGCCCAATACCACAACGGATAATCCTTGGTCTTGCCGTGTCCGAAAATCTCGGGAACGAGCACATCGGCGGTCAGCGCGATGCAGCCGAGGAAGAACAGGATGTCGAGCGGTGCCCGAAGTGACGGATATCTCAGCACAAGCTCGTTCCAGACATCAGCAAGCCGTTGATCCTTTTCATTTCGTGATGACACATCATTCCGTGAGGACACATGGATTGCTTCGCTTCGCTCGCAATGACGGTGGTTGGAGCGGAGAGCAGTCCCCGTTCGTCATTGCGAGGAGCGGAGCGACAAAGCAATCCGTCCCTCGTCACAATCTGGTGTCGCAGCCAGACCCTACCGCCGCAACAGCCCGCCGAGTGCGCCGCGCACCAGTGCACGTCCAATCGAGCCGCCGACCTGACCGCCGACCGATTTGCCGACGTCGGCCACGATGCCGCCGATCACCTTGTTGGTGACCGAACGGGTGACGTTGCGCGCGATGACCTGGCCGGTCGACAGCCTGCCGCGCCTGACATTGGTGCCAAAGATCGTGGCGGCAATATCGCCGATCTGCCCGAGAATGCCACCGCCTCCACCGGCTTCCGAACCGTCCGCCGGCGCCGCCGTGCCCTCGATCCGCTTCTGGAGTATCTCGTAAGCGGATTCGGAATCGATCGCGGTATCGTATTTGCCCTTGAATGGGCTTGCGTCGATGATCTTCTTGCGCTCTTCCGGCGTAACCGGCCCGATCCGCGCTGACGGCGGCCGGATCATCACGCGCTCGACCATCGACGGCGTACCGCTTCCTTCGAGGAAGGACACCAGCGCCTCGCCCTTGCCGAGTTCCATGATCACGCGGGCGGTATCGAGCTTCGGATTGGGCCGGAACGTCTGCGCGGCGGCGGCGACCGCCTTCTGGTCGCGCGGCGTGAAGGCGCGCAAGGCGTGCTGCACGCGGTTGCCCAATTGCGCGAGCACCTTGTCCGGCACATCGATCGGATTCTGGGTGACGAAGTAGACGCCGACGCCTTTCGAGCGGATCAGCCGCACCACCTGCTCGATCTTGTCCAGCAGCGCTTTCGGCGCATCGTTGAACAAGAGATGCGCCTCGTCGAAGAAGAACACCAGCTTCGGCTTCGGCAGGTCGCCGGCCTCCGGCAGTTCTTCGAACAATTCTGAAAGCATCCACAACAGGAAGGTTGCATAGAGCCGCGGGCTCTGCATCAACTTGTCGGCAGCGAGGATATTGACGATGCCGCGGCCATCGCTGTCGGTCTTCATGAAATCCTTCAGCGTCAACGCCGGCTCGCCGAAGAATTTCGCGCCGCCCTGATTTTCCAGCACCAGGAGCTGGCGCTGGATGGTCCCGACGGTCGCCTTGCTGACATTGCCGAAGCTCTGCGCCGCTTTGCGGAGCGGCTCCAGCGGATCGTCCTCATCATCGGCGGATTTCTTGCCGCCAGACGGCACAATCGCATCCAGAAGCGCGCGCAGATCCTTCATGTCGATCAGTGCAAGCCCGTTCTCGTCGGCGACGCGGAACGCGACGTTGAGAACACCTTCCTGGACGTCGTTCAGATCGAGCATTCGTGACAGCAACAGTGGTCCCATCTCGGTGACGGTCGCTCGCACCGGATGCCCCTGCTCGCCGAACACATCCCAGAACACCGTCGAGAACTGGTCCGGCTGGAATTTCAGCCCCATCTCGCTGGCGCGTTTGACAACGAAGTCCTTGGCCTCGCCGACTTCAGCGATCCCGGACAGATCTCCCTTGATATCGGCGGCAAAGACCGGAACGCCGGCGCGCGCAAATCCTTCCGCCATCACCTGCAGTGTGACGGTCTTGCCAGTTCCCGTTGCACCGGTAACAAGTCCGTGGCGATTGGCGAGCGCCAGCGTCAACCACGCCGCTTGTTCGCCCTTACCGATAAAAATCTTTTCGTCCGTATCGGCAATCTTGTTGTCGGAAATCGCCATCGCATCGCCTCTTCGCGCGTATCGGGAAGGTATCTTCCCCGAACGCAACCATCATATTGCATCTTGCCCGTCGATTAAAACTGTCAAGCGCCGCCAGCGCTTTTTTGCCACCCGGACGCGACATTCTCATCGTCTCTTTCGCTTGCGAGCCGTTCAAAAACCGATGACGCAACGCGATAGAACAGCGCGATTAGCATATGTACTCTTGCATTACTGCAACACTTCGCCTGTGATGAGGACGAAAAGTGGGATCATCTGCGCTCGTCGCTTGTAATTCATGGCACAGGCGCTCAAGATCAATTCCCAAGCAAGGTCCGGCGGCAAGCCGGCTGAGGGCGGGGCAAGATGGACGAACTGGTTGGACGGCTGGCCGCCGAGGCCGGCATCGATAGCGCTGTCGCCGAAAAGACCGTCGGCATCGTTCTGGGTTTCCTCCGTCGGGAGGGGCCATCCAGCCAGGTTGAAGCGCTGATCGACCAGATTCCGGGCGCGGAAGCGGCGATCGCGGCCGCGGACAGCAGTGCAGGTCTCGTGCGATTGATGGGCGGTGGATTGATGGCTGTCGGCACCAGGCTGATGGCGCTCGGCCTCAGCATGAATGAGGTTCAGAAGATTGCGCGTGAACTTTTCCGGTTCGGGCGCGACAAACTCGGAGCGGATCAGATGGGCGAGATCGTCGCGGGGACGCCAGGACTCAGCCAATTTGCTTGAACGCACCCTCAGGTTGAGCCATTCAATACCAGACATCATGACATACCCACTTTCCGAGATCGACGGTCTGAGCGCCTATTGCGCCTCGAAATTGAAGGCTCAGGGCATTCGCACCACGGACGCGCTGCTTGAGGCCGCCCGCACCGTCAAGGGACGCAAGACGCTCGCGGCCAAGACCGGCATCAGCGAACAACAATTGCTCGAATGGGCCAACGTTTCCGACTACATGCGCATTCCCGGGATGGGCAAGGCAAAGGTCGGGTTGGTCCGCGCCGCCGGCGTCACCACCGTTCGCGAACTTGCGCTGCGCAATCCGGCGCGGCTGGCGCAGAACATGAAGGACGTGAACACCAAGCGTAAGCTCGTCCGCGTCCTGCCTTCGGAGAAATCCGTCGAGCTCCTGATCGAGCGCGCACGCAAATTGCCGCCCAAGATCACTTACTAAACCTGTTCGCTATTCCCGGCTTGACTCGCCGGTGCGGGACGCGCAAATCGACCGGCATGATTGCTGCGATGCAAGGGGACGCCCATTCCGGCGGGACTGCGGTGCTGCCGGCGCTGCTATCCCGGCCCTACCCGGCCGTGATGGGCGTGCTCAACATCACTCCGGATTCCTTTTCCGACGGCGGCCGGTTTGCCGCGCCCGAACAGGCGCTGGCGCAGGCGCGCAAGATGGTCGCCGATGGCGCTGATATCATCGACATCGGCGCCGAATCCACCCGCCCCTATGGTTCCCAGCCGGTCTCGGCCGAAGACGAGTTGCGGCGGCTTAAACCCGTCCTGGCGGATGTCGTCGCGCTCGGCGTGCCCGTATCGATCGACAGCATGAAATCGGACGTCGTGGCCTGGGCGCTCGATCACGGCGCGCTCATCGCCAACGATGTCTGGGGCCTGCAGCGCGATGCCGGCATGGCGCCCCTGGTCGCGGCGCGGCATCTGCCCGTCATCATCATGCATAACCGCGACAACGCCGATCCCTCGATCGACATCATGAAGGATGTTTCGGCCTTCTTCGCCCGTTCGCTCGACATCGCCGCCAAGACTGGCATTTCGACGGACCAGATCGTGCTCGATCCCGGCATCGGCTTCGGCAAGACGCCGCAGCAGAGTATGATGGTGCTGGCGCGGCTTGCAGAGCTTTCCGCGTTCGGCCTGCCACTTCTCGTCGGCGCCTCGCGCAAGCGCTTCATCAGCACCGTGACGCCGTCGGAGCCCGACCGGCGCGTCGGCGGCTCGATCGCGGCGCATCTCATCGCCGCGCAAGGCGGCGCGCAGATCATCCGCGCCCACGACGTTGCGGAAACGGTGCAGGCATTACGGGTGGCGGCAGCGATCAGGGGGCAGCAATGACCGATACGATCTTCATCACCGGCATCTTCATCCATGCCCGTCACGGCGTAATGGAACACGAGAGCGAAGTCGGGCAGCGCTTCGTCATCGATCTCGAACTCTCCGTGGATCTCTCCGAATCCTCGCGCACCGACAAGCTTGCTGACACCGTGTCCTATTCAAACGTGGTGGCGACCGCAACCGAGGCATTCAAGGATACCAATTACAAGCTCCTGGAGCGGGCCGCGGGCGCGGTGGCGGAGGCGGTGCTGTCGACCTTCCCTCGCATCAGCGCAGTCAAGGTCACCGTGCACAAGCCGCACGCGCCGATCGCCGCGATCTTCGAGGATGTCGGCGTGGTGCTGACGCGCACGCGGCAATCAGCCGCGCATGGCTAGCGCGCTGATCGCATTGGGCGGCAATCTCGGCGACGTCCGCACGACGTTCAACAAGGCTATTCCCCAAATCTGCGGCATGACGCAGGCCGCGCTGGTGGCCCGCTCGGCGGATTATGCCACGCGCCCCTGGGGCGACGAGCAACAGCCAGACTTCGTCAATGCCTGCATCGAGATTGAAACCAGCCTCGATCCCCACGCGCTATTGTTCTGTCTGCAGAAGGTCGAGACCAAGTTCGGCCGCGACCGCTCTCCCGAACGCCGCTTCGGCCCGCGCACGCTCGATCTCGACCTGATCGCCTATGACGATGTCAGGATCGACCGGCCGGAGTTGACGCTGCCGCACCCTCGTCTGTTCGAGCGCGCCTTCGTGCTGGTGCCGCTGGCGGAGATCGCGCGCGACCGTGTCATTGCGGGACGGACGATCAAAGATGCGCTGGCGGCGGTTTCGACCGACGGTATTGTACGGCTCCCGGAGCCGTAGTCCCGGTAGGGTGGAACACGCAACCCGGGTGGGCGTCTGCGCTTCACCGGGGCTACGGGATTGCGGTACTGAAAACAGCGTTTGGCTTGGCGGCTTCGGCGTGGCAATTTCCGGCCAAACGGCGAGGACGACTTGAGGAACGATAGGGCGGATGACGACCACGACTGACGATCTGCGATTGGCGGCCGATTTCGCGCCGGCGACTTACGAGGACTGGCGCAAGCTGGTGGACGGCGTTCTGAAGGGCGCGCCGTTCGAGAAGCTGGTCGGCAAGACCTATGACGGGATCAAAATCGAGCCGATCTATCGCCGCGCCACCAATGCCAGCCCGATCGCCGGCCGCGGCCAGGCTGCGCCCTGGCAAATCATGCAGCGGATCGATGATCCCGACCCGCGCCGCGCCAATGCGCAGGCGCTGCATGATCTCGAGAATGGCGCCACCGGCCTCGCGCTGGTCTTCGCCGGCGGCAGCGGCGCCCATGGCTTCGGACTCGAGCCGACGGCGGAAGCCGTCGACAAGGTGCTTGACGGCATCTATCTCGACGCCGGCATTGCCCTTGATCTTCAGATCGGCCCGCAATCGCGGATGGCCGCAATCCATGTCGCGGAATATGTGAAGCGCAGGGGATTTGATCCCGCCAACTGCGACATCCGTTTCGGGCTCGATCCGCTGGCGGCCTGTGCGGTCTGGGGCTTTAGCCCCTATGACTGGGGCGAGATCGTGCCGGCGGTGACCGGCGCCGTCAAAGGCCTGGTGGCGCTCGGCTTCAAGGGGCCTTTCGCCGCCGCCGACGGGCGCGTGATCCATGATGCCGGCGGATCGGAGGTGCAGGAACTCGCCTTCGTGCTGGCAAGCGGGGTCGCCTATCTGCGCACCCTCGAACAAGCCGGTGTTGCGCTCGAGGATGCCCAAAGCATGATCTATGCGCGGCTCAGCGCCGATGCCGACCAGTTCCTGACGCTGGCGAAATTCCGCGCGCTGCGGCTCCTGTGGGCGCGGATCGAGCAAGCCTGCGGACTGACGCCACGGCCATTGTTCATAGCCGCCGACAGCGCCTGGCGGATGCTCACGAAGCGCGATGCCTATGTGAACATGCTGCGCGCCACCATGGCCACGTTCGCCGCGGGGCTTGGCGGTGCCAACGCCGTCACCGTGCTGCCGCACACGCTGGCGCTCGGCCTGCCCGACGACTTTGCCCGACGCGTTGCGCGCAACACGCAACTCATTCTTTTAGAAGAGTCCAATCTCGCAAAAGTATCCGATCCGGCAGCGGGCTCCGGCGGCATCGAGACGCTGACGAAGGAACTTTGCGAAGCGACCTGGTTGTTGTTCCAGGAGATCGAAAGCGCCGGCGGCATCTTTGCCGCGCTTCAGCAGAACCTGATCCAGCGCAAGATCGCCGCGACGCGTGCCGCGCGCGAGGCCAACATCGCCAAGCGTCGCGACGTGCTGACCGGCGCCAGCGAGTTTCCGAACCTGCACGAAGCCGATGCAACGGTGCTGGAAGCAAAGCCGGTTGTGCTACCAGCTTATGGTGAGGCCAAATTCAAGTTCGACGCGCTGTCACCAATGCGGCTCGCTGACCCCTTCGAGGCACTGCGCGACAAATCCGACGCAAAGTTGAAGTCGAGCGGGGCCCGTCCAAAAATCTTCCTCGCCAATCTCGGCACGCCCGCCGACTTCACCGCGCGCGCTACCTTTGCGAAGAGCTTTTTCGAGACCGGCGGCATCGAGGCGCTCGACAGCCAGGGATTTTCCGATCCCGCGGCGCTCGCGGCCGCCTTCAAGGCGTCGGGGACCGCAATCGCCTGTCTGTGTTCCTCGGATAAGGTCTACGCGGAACAGGCCGCTGCGGCTGCCAAGGCCCTTCAAGCCGCCGGCGCAAGGCATATCTATCTGGCTGGACGGCCGGGGGAGCTGGAAGCCGCGCTGCGCGCGTCCGGCGTGACCGATTTTGTCTTCGCCGGCTGCGACGCGCCGGCGACGCTGCAGGAAGCCTATCGGCGGATGGAGTGAGCATGACGTCGAGCCAAAAACCCGTTCTGACCGGCGGCTGCCAATGCGGCGCCATCCGTTTTGCGGTGACGGCGGCACCTACGCGGATCAGCATCTGCCATTGCCGGATGTGCCAGAAGGCCTCCGGCGCGCCGTTTGCCTCCTTCGCCGATATCGAGCGGACCGATTTCACCTGGACCCGTGGTAAGCCGGCGTCGTTCCGTTCCTCTTCAATTGCCGAGCGCGACTTCTGCCCCGCCTGCGGCACCCCCTTGAGCTTCCACCTCATCGACGGTCCCCGGATCGAGATCATGACCGGCGCCTTCGACCGGCCCGACATGGTGGTGCCGACCCGGCAATACGGCACCGAATCCCGCCTCGGCTGGGTGGTCGGCATCGCGAACCTGCCGAGCCAGACCACGCAACAGAATTACGGGCCGGAGAAGATGGCGACCATCGTCAGCCACCAGCATCCGGACCATGATTGAGGGCGGCCTGTTGCTGAGCGAGATGCCGCGATGAAGCGAATTCTAGAATGGGCAGAATTCTAGAATGGGCAGATTGGCTATTAAATCCCTTCGCATGGATCGCTTCCCTGGTAGGAAAGGGAGTGGACGGTCTCGCGAAAGATTATCGGGATGATCCCGTCTACAAAGAGAATGTACAGCGATTGATCGAACGGAATCGCAGGTTTGAGGGAACAAAGGAATGACGCGCATTCCCAATTTCGCTGATATCGCTTTCAAGCCAACCGCCAGCGCGCCTCCCACCGACGCGATCGAGGCCTGGCTGACGCCCGAAGGCATCCCGGTCAAGGCGAGCTATGGCGAAGCCGATCTCGCCGGCATCGACTTCCTCGAGACCTGGCCGGGCGTCGCACCGTATCTGCGCGGCCCCTACCCGACCATGTATGTCAACCAGCCCTGGACCATCAGGCAATATGCCGGCTTCTCCACGGCCGAGGACTCCAACGCGTTCTATCGCCGCAACCTCGCCGCCGGACAAAAGGGCCTTTCGGTCGCGTTCGATCTCGCCACCCACCGCGGCTACGACTCCGATCATCCGCGCGTCTCCGGCGACGTCGGCATGGCCGGCGTTGCGATCGACTCGATCTACGACATGCGCACGCTGTTCGCAGGCATTCCGCTCGACCAGATGAGCGTGTCGATGACCATGAACGGCGCGGTGCTGCCGATCCTCGCGCTGTTCGTGGTGGCCGCCGAGGAACAGGGCGTGCCGCCGGAGAAACTGTCGGGCACCATTCAGAACGACATTCTGAAAGAGTTCATGGTGCGCAACACCTACATCTATCCGCCGTCGCCCTCGATGCGGATCATCTCCGACATCTTCGCTTTCACCTCGCAGCGGATGCCGAAGTTCAACTCGATCTCGATCTCCGGCTATCACATGCAGGAGGCCGGCGCGACGCAGGACCTCGAACTCGCCTATACGCTCGCCGACGGCGTCGAATATCTGCGCGCCGGACTTGCCGCCGGCCTCGATGTCGACCGGTTCGCGCCGCGGCTGTCTTTCTTCTGGGCGATCGGCATGAACTTCTTCATGGAAGTCGCCAAGATGCGCGCCGCGCGCCTGCTCTGGGCCAAGCTGCTGAAGCCGTTCAACCCGAAGGATCCGCGCTCGCTCTCGCTGCGTACGCACTGCCAGACCTCGGGCTGGTCGCTGACCGCGCAGGATGTCTTCAACAACGTGATGCGCACGACCATCGAGGCGATGGCGGCGACGCAGGGACACACCCAGTCGCTGCACACCAATGCGCTCGATGAAGCGCTGGCGCTGCCGACCGACTTCTCCGCCCGCATTGCGCGCAACACCCAGCTCTTCCTGCAGCAGGAAAGCGGCACCAACCGGATCATCGATCCCTGGGGCGGCTCCTACTATGTCGAGCGGCTGACCCGCGATCTCGCCGCCAAGGCCTGGGGCCATATCCAGGAAGTCGAAGAGCTCGGCGGCATGGCCAAGGCGATCGAAGCCGGCGTGCCGAAGCTGCGGATCGAGGAAGCGTCAGCGAAAACGCAGGCGCGGATCGACGCCGGTAAGCAGGCTGTGATCGGCGTCAACAAGTACAAGCCGGAGAACGAGGCGCCGATCGACGTCTTGAAGGTCGACAATACCAACGTGCGGCGACTGCAGATCGACAAGCTGAAGCGGCTGCGGCAGGAGCGCAATCAGAAGGACGTCGAGCAGGCGCTGGCGGCGCTGAGCCGTTCGGCCTCCGAAGGCAACGGCAATCTGCTGGCGCTCGCCATCGACGCGGCGCGCGCCAAGGCGACCGTCGGCGAGATTTCGGACGCCATGGAAAAGGTGTTCGGCCGCCACCGCGCCGAGATCAAGTCCATCACCGGCGTCTACAAGCGGGAGGCAGCCGCCATGTCCAACCGGGTCGAAAAGGTGCAGGCGCTGATCGATGCCTTCGAGGAGGCCGAAGGCCGCCGGCCCCGCATCCTGGTGGCGAAGATCGGCCAGGACGGCCACGATCGCGGCCAGAAGGTGATCGCATCGGCCTTTGCCGATATCGGCTTCGACGTCGATATCGGGCCGCTGTTTGCCACCGCTGACGAAGCGGCGCGGCAGGCGGTGGAAAACGACGTGCACATCCTCGGCGTCTCCTCGCTCGCCGCCGCGCATCTGACGGCGGTGCCGGAACTGAAGGCGGCGCTGAAGAAATACGGCCGCGAGGACATCATGATCATCATCGGCGGCGTGGTGCCACCACAAGATTACGAGGCGCTGTACCAGGCGGGCGCGGAAGCGATCTTCCCGCCGGGCACTGTGATCTCCGACGCCGCCGAGGAGCTGATCCACAAGCTCAACGCCCGGCTCGGCCATAGCGAGGCGGCGGAGTAGCTGATAGACTGGCTGAACTGCGCAACAGGTTGTGCCATGACGCGTGACGAGGTTATTGCTGCGATACGAAAGAACGCCGATGCCATCAAGGCAACGGGCGTGTCGAAGCTCGCCATTTTTGGCTCGCACGTACGCGGCGACAATCGTCCTGACAGCGACATCGACGTGCTTGTCGAGATCGAGCCGGACGCTTCGTTTTCACTTCTCAATTTGATTGGTGTCGAGCACATCATTGAGGATGCGACCGGGCTGCAGGCGCAGGCTACCACGCGGCGGTCCCTCGACCCCCGCTTCGCGCAGCGCATTGCAGACGACATCGTCGAAGTGTTTTGACGTGCGGCCGACGTCAGCCGACCGAATCGATCATATCCTCATAGCGATCGATGACATTCGACGTATCGTCGCTGGGCATACACGCGAAAGCTTTGCCAACGATCTGGCGATACGGCTGGCTGTGGAACGATTGCTTGAAATCATCAGCGAGGCGTCCCGGTTCATTCCAATAGATCTGAAGGCGCAAGAGCCTCGCATCAATTGGAGGGCTTTAGCCGATCTTGGAAACTGGTTACGGCATGCCTATCACCGAACCGACGCGGACTTGCCTTGGAGCATGGTCGAGGACGATCTCGAACCTCTCAAGAACTTTGCAGAACAAATTGCCAAGGAAGCGAAGCCTTGAACTTGCTGAACAAATTGAGCATTGCGCTGGCATTGAGCGTTATATGCATCCAGCCGGCTCTCGCCACAGATCCCAAACCCGACGCTTTGGTCAAGAACAGGAGCATCGAAGCCACCGTCTATCTCCACGACAAGATCAAGGCCGATCCCGCGCTGGCGGCGGACTGCCTTGCCGAAGGCAGGAAGTGGGTCGACAAGAGCGCTGCGGAGGCGGCATCCACGCGGAAGCAGGATCCGCAACTGTTCGACCGTGGCGGCTGGACCTTCGAGCGCAAGTACAACATCCGCTCGGTTGTCGGTGGCCGTTACGTGAGCATTGTCCGCAACGACTACATCAATACCCGCGGCGCGCATCCGAATTCAGACGTCAACACGATCCTGTGGGATTCCACCGACAAGAAGCGCATCAGCATCCGCCCGTTCTTCACGGAGACCGCCGACGACGGACCGACCATGAAGGCGATGCTGGAGGCAGTCATCGCCTCGTTGAACGCCGAGAAGAAGAAGCGCGGCGCCGATGAGACCGCGACCGCCGAGTGGTACAAAGAACTGAAGCCGACGCTGCTCAAGATCGGCGCGGTGACGCTGGCGCCTTCGACCGAGACGGGCAAGAGCTCCGGCCTGACCTTCCACTATCCGCCCTATGCCGTCGGCGCCTACGCCGAGGGCCAATACGTCGCGTTCGTGCCGTGGGAGACGCTGAAGCCATATCTGTCGCCGGACGGTGCAAAGGTTTTTAGCGGATCGCGGCCCAAAGCGGATGAAGACGATCAGCAATGAGCGGCACCAAAGCGCTCGACATCAACGCCCTCGCTCATGAACTGCGCGCCGGCAACCGCGCGGCGCTGGCGCGTGCGATCACGCTGATCGAAAGCCGTCGCGCCGACCACCAGGCGGCGGCGCGCGATCTGGTGCAGGCGCTGCTCGCGGACACCGGCAAGGCTTTCCGTGTCGGCATCACCGGCTCGCCCGGGGTCGGCAAGTCGACCACGATCGATGCGCTCGGCATGTACCTGATCGAGCACGGGCACAAGGTCGCGGTGCTGGCGGTCGATCCGTCGTCGGCGCGCACCGGCGGCTCGATCCTCGGCGACAAGACGCGGATGGCGCGGCTCTCGGCGTCCGAGCAGGCCTATATCCGCCCCTCGCCTTCCTCCGGCACGCTCGGCGGCGTCGCGGCGAAAACGCGCGAGGCGATGTTGCTCTGCGAGGCGGCCGGCTTTGACGTGGTGCTGGTAGAAACCGTCGGCATTGGCCAGTCCGAGACGGCGGTCTCCGACATGACCGATTTCTTCCTCGCGCTGATGCTGCCCGGCGCCGGCGACGAATTGCAGGGCATCAAGAAGGGCCTGGTCGAGCTCGCCGACATGATCGCGATCAACAAGGCCGACGGCGACAATCTCAAGCGCGCCAATGTCGCGGCAGCCGACTATCGCAGCGCGCTGCATATCTTGGCACCGCGTTCGCAACACTGGCACCCGCCGGTCGAAACCTATTCGGCCTTGACCGGCGCGGGCATCGACAAGCTCTGGCAGAAGATCGTCGAGCATCGCACCGCGATGAACGCCTCCAGCGAGTTCGCGGCGCGACGGCGCGAGCAGCAGGTGAAATGGATGTGGTCAATGCTGGAGCAGCGGATCATGGCGCGCCTGCGCTCCGACCCTGCGATCCGCGCCAAGGTGAAGAAGACGGAGGCCGAGGTTGCTGACGGCCGCATCTCGCCGGCCGTGGCGGCCGAGCAGATCGCGGAACTGTTGCGATGAGCGAAAAGCTCTCCGTACTTATCACCGGCTTCGGTCCGTTTCCCGGGGCGCCGTTCAATCCGACCATGCCGCTGGTGAAGCGGCTGACGCAGCTTCGCCGTCCCGCCTTCGATGATGTCAGGCTGACGAGCCACATCTTCCACGTCGCCTACGACACCGTCGATCGCGAATTGCCGGAACTGATCGCGCGCGTCCGTCCGCGGGCGCTTCTGATGTTCGGGCTTGCCAGCCGCACCGCGCACTTACGGATCGAGACCCGCGTCCGCAATGCCGTCACCACGCTGGTCGCCGATGCCGGCCGCCGCCGTGCGCGCAAGAGCTCGATCGTTGGCGGCGCCGACGCGACAATGTTCGGACCGCATACCGCAAGACTGCTGCGCGCCGCGCTCGCGACCGGCATCGACGCGCGCGCCTCTCGCGACGCCGGCAGCTATCTCTGCAACTACCTAAGCTGGCGTGCGATCGAAGCCGTGGAGAAGACCGACAGCCTGCGGCTCGCCGCATTCGTGCATGTGCCGCTGATCCCGCGCCACGGCACATCGCTGCGCAAGGGAACCGAGCGCATCACGCTGGAAGATCTCGTCGATGCCGGCGAGGCGCTGCTGACGGAAATGGTGAAGCTGGCGCGGCGCCCAGCGCATATCTCCACCCGCGATTAACCCTACCCCCAACAATCACCCGCGCGCGCCCTCGCGTCCGCCACGCGCGACTGCCGATCTGCGCTACGATTTGCGGCGTCGTGGGGCCACGCATCATGAACGTCAATCGCCGCCATCTCATCGGAGCTTCCGCAGCGGGCGCCGCCGGCGCGCTGGCGCTGTCGGCGGACGCTGCGCGCGCGGCGCCGCTCACCTCCACGCTCGGCCGCGACGCTACCCAGTATGGCGTCCGCCCCGGCAGTCCCGACGACCAGACCAAAGTCCTGCAGCGCGCGATCGATGAGGCCGCACGCGCGCAAGCACCGCTGGCGCTGCCGCCCGGAGTCTATCGCACCGGCCTGCTCCGCCTGCAGCGCGGCTCGCAGCTCATTGGCGTGCGCGGCGCGACCAAACTCGTCTTCAACGGCGGGCTGTCGATGTTTCTTGGTGAAGGCGCCGACGGCATCGGCCTCTCCGGCCTCACGCTGGACGGCGGCAATGTGCCGCTGCCGACGCGGCGCGGCCTCGTGCATTGCGTCACGGCGCGCGATGTCCGCATCACCGGATGCGAGATCAAAGGCAGCGGCGGCAACGGCATCTGGTTCGAGCAGGTGTCGGGCGACGTCAGCGGCAACATCTTCACCGACATTGCGACCACCGCTATCGTGTCGTTCGACGCGCTGGGCCTGATGGTGTCGCGCAACACGATCTCGGGCACCAACGACAACGGCATCGAGATCCTGCGTACCGCCATCGGCGACGACGGCACGATCGTCGCGGACAACCGCATCGAGGACATCAAGGCCGGCCCCGGCGGCTCCGGCCAGTATGGCAACGCCATCAACGCCTTCCGGTCCGGCAATGTGATCGTGCGCGGCAACCGCATCAAGAACTGCGATTATTCGGCCGTGCGCGGCAATTCGGCGTCGAACATCCATATATCAGACAACAGCGTCAGCGATGTCCGCGAGGTCGCGCTCTATTCGGAATTCTCGTTCGAGGGCGCCGTCATCGCCAACAACACGGTCGACGGCGCCGCCGTCGGTGTCTCCGTGTGCAATTTCAATGAGGGCGGCCGCATCGCGGCGGTCCAGGGCAACATCATCCGCAACCTGATCCCGAAGCGGCCGATCGGGACCGCGCCGGACGATGATGCCGGCATCGGCATCTATGTCGAGGCGGATACCGCGGTCACCGGCAATGTGATCGAGAACGCGCCCTCCTTCGGCATCGTTGCCGGCTGGGGCAAATATCTGCGCGACGTCGCCATTACCGGCAACGTGATCCGCAAGGCGTTCGCCGGTATCGGCGTCTCGGTGGTGCCGGGCGCCGGGATCGCGCTGGTCCACAACAACATGATCTCGGAAACGCCGCGCGGCGCCGTGGTCGGGCTCGACCATGCGCGGGTGATCACGACCGATCTATCGGTTGCCGGCGCGCAGCAATATGCGCAGCTCGTGCTCGGCGGCAACGCGGTGCGGAGATAAAAATAACTTCTAGAGCGTGTTGCGCAGCAGCGGATAGCGAGCCTGGATGGCGGCGAGGTCGAGCAGCGGCAGCGGCGCCTCTTCCGGTGTCGGCGCGTCCTCTTCCACGGCCTGCATGAGCGCGACAATCTCGGTCGGCGGCTCCGGCGGCGCCACTGGTGCCGGCCGTTCGACCGGTCGCTGCTGCAACCGCACCGGGGTCGGCAGCGGCGTCACGTGGCCACGGCCGAGCCAGGAGATGTCGATCGGCGAATTGTCCAGCGAGGCCTCGCGCCGCAACAGCTCGCGCCAGGTCTCGACCGCCTGCTTGGCTTCCTGGACGTTCTCGAGGAAGGACACCTCGCTGTGATAGCGGCGCCAGCGCCCGGATTCGAACAGTTCGGTGAGGTGTTCCAGCCGTGCTTCCGCCAGCGCGCACCAGCGCGCCACGATCTCGCGGCCTCTGGCCGCGTCAGTTCGATTTGTCATTAAGACAGCCCGTAAGGAGAGAAACGGACGCAAGACGCAACCGAACCGAATCAAAACATGATTGGGATATTCTGTGGAAAAGGTAAAGAAAGTCTAACACCTTTTCGTAAACGACTCGGGGCACGCAGAGAAGTCCGCAGGAATACCGGATTATTGGGTTTGCGGCTCTTAGACGGTCGACGCGACGCCAGCATGACTGACGGCGCAACCAGAAAGCGTTGTCCACGCTGTCCACAAAAATGAAGACCCGTCCGGGGGGACAACCGGACGGGTCAAGCCATATGGGCGCTTGGGGTGGATGGGCGCTCGCGCCTGATATAGCTAATGGGGAGGAATGGATCGCTCCCACACTTTATTGGTCGCGACACCCTGCCCGACGTTCAAAATCCCGGTTCGATTTTTTTAACCTTCCGCGGCGACGGCCTGCGGCCAGAAGGCGGGGAAAACTCACTGCGCGGCCGGGCTTTTCACGTCATTTTCGGCCGATTTGTCCGCTGCCATGGCCGGTGCCGACTGTTCCATCGCCCGGCTCACAGAAGTGTTATCCTGTGCGGGCGCAGCCGGTGCGTGCTTGCCAGAGGCGAGCGGAACTGGCGCGACGGCGGACACCGCCGCGAATGCATCGGCTTGCCCTGCCCCAAACAGATCGTCACGTCCGGGGACGCCGAGATCGCGCGCCGTGCCGGTCAGGATCGAGCGCACCTCGTTCGGTTTCAGCGCAGGATTGCGCTCCAGCACCAGGGCCGCAATGCCGCTGACGAAGGCGGCGGAAAACGACGTGCCCGAGGTGATCTGGTATTTGCCATCCGGCGCCGGCAGGAAGATATCGGCGCCGGGCGCGGCGAGCGCGATGTAGTTGCCCCGGTTCGAGGCGGAGAACAGTTTCTCCTGCGCATCGGTGCCGCTGACCGCGATCACGTTCGGGTTCGCGGCGGGATAGAGCGGCGCCGATTTCGCCCCGGCATTACCGGCGGCTGCGACCAGCACGATGCCGCGCGCTGCACTCGCGGCGACCGCCCGCTCGATCAGCGGATCCTTGGGGCCGGCAAAGCTCATATTGATGATCTGCGCGCCGTGCAGCGCCGCATGATCCAGTCCCTTCAGGATCACATAGGACGAGCTCTGCGCCCCGTTCGCGGTCGCGCCGAACGCGCGGATCGCGAGAATGCGCACCTCCGGCGCGCTCCCCATCAGCCTGGCATGGGCGGCGATCACCCCCGCGATGCCGGTGCCGTGCGCATGCGGCCCTTCATTGCTGCCGATCGCATCGAATGTGTCGGCAACCGTATTCGCCAGTTCCGGATGGCCGGCATCGATGCCGGAATCGATCACGGCGATGGTCACGTTCATGCCGCGGACGAGTGTGTGCGCCTGCGGCAGGCGAAGCTGCGCCAGCGCGTATTGCGCCGGGTCGCCCTCGGTCGGTGCCGTCTTCTGGTCCTGCAACAGGTAGCGGAAGTTGAGCTGCACGGAGCGCACGCGGCCGTCGCCGGCCAGCGCCCGGCGCACCACGTCCACCGGGCGGCGATCGGTGATGCGGAACAGGCCGATGGTGGAGCCGAGCAGCGGGACGTTCCGTATCTCCGCCCGCGCCAGGCCATGACGCCGCGCCAGCTCCTCGATCTGCGCGTCGGTCAGCGCACCATCGATTTCGGCCACGAGTTCGTTGGGCACCGCGCGGAAATCAACCGCGGTTCGCGGCGCGTTGTTGCGCGATCCGCCCTTGGCCTTCCTGCCGGCCGCCTTGCCGCCACTGCCGCCATCCGCAGTGGAGACGACGGGACGGTCGAGGCACTCGCCGTCGCTACCGCGATAGGCAGCGTCGCAGGCGCGGTGGAGGTTGGGCGAATAGCGCGCGGAGGGCAGCGTCGACTGCACACCAATGCGGGGCATGGTGGTGACGCTGATCCGCGAGGGGGTCCGCGCAACCGCCGGCCCGCCGATATTGGTATTGACCCGCGGCCCGACATTCGTGCTGACGCTCGGCACCCGTGGGGCGACGCGGATTTCCGGCGTGCGCATGATGCTCTGCGCCGCGGCCGGACCTGTGGAACCGATGAACAGCGCCGAAATCAGCACCAACGCCATCTCGATCCGCCATTTCGAGCGTTCACGGGTCATGGCATCTCGCGCTAGCGCGTCGTGGGAAAATCTATGACCGCTTGCGCCTTACGGCGTCTCCACCGCGAGGCTGACGATCTTTTCCTTCTGCAGCCTGCCGAGCAGCGCGGCGACGTCGGTCTTGCTCATCGCGCTGTTGCCGAACTGGATCCGGAACATGCCGTCGCGGGCCCCGCCAATGATCGAGGCTTGGTAATTGTCGAGCAGCGCCGTGATGTCGGAAATGCGGGCGTCCGGCGCGAAACGAACTAGCGCGCGCGGCGGGCTCGTCACACCGAGGTTGCGGGTGATCGGAGCGGCGGACTCGAGCGCAGCCGCCCGCTGCTCCAGCGTGAGCGACGCCGTCTGGAACGAACTGCCCTGGCTCTTCATCATCAGCACCGCGCCAATCACGCCGGCCTGCAGCAGCAGCACGACCGCACCAACGCCCGCCGACCACGCCAGCGTCCGCGGCGACAGGCTTGCAAAGAACTGCGAGATTCGCCTGGAAAGGCTCACCGAAGTCGGCCGTGTGCGCACCGGCTCCTGGTCGATCTCGGCGAACAGTTTCTGCATGGCGCGCATCGACGGCGCGCCCAAACTCTCGTTGAGGCGGATGGTCTCGGCAAATTCCTCGCGGATCACGGCATATTGCCCGGCGAGTTCCGCATCGCTGGCCAGCGCCTCCTCGACACGTCGCGCATCGCGCGCGTTCAACGTGCCCGTGGCATGCCAAGGCAGCAGCAATTCGACGTCGCTGGGCTCTTCCAGCATCTTCCTTCTCGCCGCCATCATGGCCAACCTCGCTCTATGCCGGCTGCCTTGAGCAGTTCGGCCAATTTCTTCCGCGCATAGAACAGGCGCGTCTTCACGGTGTTCTCCGGAATACCAACGATCTCGGCGACTTCCTCCACGGACTTCTCGTGGTAGTAGACCAGATCGACAATCTCCCGGTGCTCCAGCGAAAGTGCCGTTAGACACTTGCGCAACGCTTCACCCGTATCCTTCTTCTGCACCGCCACTTCCGGATCGTCGGACGCATCCTCGATCGCGTTCGCGGCGTCTTCATCCAGTTCAGCGTCCTTCCTGCGCCGCAGCGCAGACAGGGCCTTGAACCGGGTGATCGCCAACAGCCAGGTTGAGACGGCAGATCGTCCTTCGAATTTGCCGGCCTGGCGCCAGACATCGAGAAACACCTCGCTGATGAGGTCTTCCGCGACCTGTTCGTCCCGCACAAGCCGGAGTCCGAAACGGTACACTCTGACGTGGTGCCGCCCGTACAGCACCTGCATGGCGAGCCGGTCGCCTTGAGCGATCCGGGCGATCAGAACCTCGTCTGAAGCCGCCTGTGTCGCGCTCAATGGCCGTCTCGCAAGATTGGTCGAGAGCGGGTGGGGGCTGGTTCGATGGAGAGAGCAGAATTCTTCACATTACCGCAATGTGCGGAACGCATGTGTGAACTATCCTACAAACCCCGAATTCCGTGTGAATTCCGCACTCCCTCGCCCCCCAGATAGGTATCATAGTAGGGAAAAGCCTCCCAAGACCATGTCGACTGCTCGCGACCTTAGCAAGAGTCGGCACTTAAGGCAGTCCTCCCGCCAATTCCCACCCGTCGAGCCCGGCACTCGTCCGCCGCGATTGCCTAGTCAAGGTTCCCCCGATTTTCACCTGCGAAAACAAGGGAGATGGCGGGACTCTACGGACCGGATTCGGGGTCGAAAGATACCAAACCTAAAGGCTTTTCCCCGTAGATTTTGCGAGTTTTCCTCTCGATGGCGAGCGCATGGGCATCGCAGCGTCCTCATTTCTGAACCCGGTTGCGGGCGGATTGAATGGCCGCGGCTCACGGCTGGCTGCCACGAAGCTGTTGCGCCGCGCCAGACGTCGGCGTCAGATCCAGGCGATGGTCGGCGTCTGCTATGTTTTCGACGCCCTCGTGCTCCTGGTCTATGCGAGCGCCGGCACGATCCCGATGGTGTTGGGCATGGCCTACGCGCTTTGCGGCTTGGGCTTGTGCGCCGTCTACGTGCTGCTTTCCGAACTCGGCTTCCACGACCGCTTCAAGGATCACTATCTGGTCGCGCCGCAGTCGGCCCTCCACATGGCGAACCAGCTCGCATTCACCTACATCGCGCCGCAAGTCGGCGTGCTGTTCCTGTGCAACCTGTTCGTGGTGTTCGGCTTCGGCGCGCTCAGGACCTCGGCGCGACAGACCGCCCTGATCTGGACCGTGACGGTGCTCGGCCTCGCCGCACTGTTCCTTCTGACCGACAAGCCGATCTCGATGCCGCACGGCAGGATCCTGGAGCGGCTCGCCACCGTGCTGGTCTTTGCGCTCACCATCGGGCGCTGCATGTTCTTGGGCATCCTGTCCAGCTCGATGCAGCAATCGCTGTACCAGAACGGGCAGAAGCTGAAAGAAGCCTACAAGCGCATCGAGGAGCTCGCCGAGCTTGACGAGCTGACCGGCGCATTCAACCGGCGCAGCATCATGCGGACGCTGGACGAGGAGATCGTCCGCTCCGAGCGCACTGGCGCACCCTGCTCTGTCGCACTGATCGATCTCGACTGGTTCAAGCGCGTCAACGACGTCTATGGCCATCCGACCGGCGACGAAGTGCTGAGAACCTTCGCGATCTCCATGTTCGCCAACATCCGCAGCATCGACCGCTTCGGCCGCTACGGCGGCGAAGAGTTCCTGCTGATACTGCCCGAGTTGAACGAAGATGGCGCCTCGCGCGCGCTGGAGCGGCTGCGGGTCATCATCGCCGAGCTCGACTGGAGCGCGTTCTCGCCGGGCATGCAGGTGACGATTTCCGCCGGCATTGCAACGCTGCGGCCCAAGGAGGGCCCGGACACATTTCTCGCGCGCGCCGACAGCGCGCTTTACGCGGCCAAGGCACGAGGACGCAATCGCATCGCCAGTGCATGACCAAACGAATTCGCTTCCACCGTCGGAGAATCCGACGCGGTGGCATCGCCAATACTCCAGGACAGAGTCACAGTCATGAATTTGAAACCCGCAATCGCCCCCGAGAACTTGCTTGACGAGTTGCAGGCAACGCTCGCGCATGGAACGGTGGCGCGCCGGGTCGAGACCCTGCGCCGCGTGACCGATCTCTTCGTCAACGGCGCGGTGGACTATTCGGACCAGCAGATCGCGCTGTTCGACGATGTGTTCCAGTGCCTGCTGCTTCACATCGAAACCTCGGCGAAGGCGTTATTGTCCAACCGGCTGGCGCCGATCGATACTGCCCCGCCGTTGACCGTCCGGACGCTTGCCTTCGACGACATGATCGAGGTCGCCGGTCCCGTGCTGACGCAATCGAGCCGGCTCGACGATAACACCCTGATCGAAACCGCGCGCAACAAGAGCCAGGCGCATCTGCTGGCGATCGCGGCGCGCAAGACGCTGAGCGGTGCCGTCACTGACGTGCTGGTGTTGCGCGGTAACGACGAGGTGATCCAGAGCACCGTCAACAATCCCGGCGCCGAATTCACCGAACGCGGCTTCACGCGGCTGATCAGCCGCGCCGAAGGCGATGACGACCTTGCGACCTGCATCGGGCTCCGCCCGAGCATGCCGCGGCATCTCTATCTGAAACTGCTGGCGAAGGCATCGGACACGGTGCGGCACCGGCTCGAAGCCGCCAACCCGCAGCAGGCCAAGGAGGTGCCGAGCGCGGTGCGCGAGGCGACGCGGCGCGCTCGCTCCGCGCCCGCGGCGGTCACGCGCGACACGGCGATCGCCCATGCGCTGGTGAAGTCGCTGTATGAGGATGGCCGCCTCGACGAATTCCAGGTGGCAGCGTTTGCCGACGCCGGCAAGTTCGATGAGACCAATGCCTCGATTGCAGCTCTTGCCAATGTGAGTCTGGCCGTTGCCGAGAACATGATGATCGAAACCCGCGCCGAAGGCGTGATGATCCTGGCCAAGGTCGCAGGCTTCTCGTGGTCGACCGTGCGCTCGATCATCAACCTGCGCGACGAATTGTCAGGCGGCGAGCCGACGGATCTCCTGGCCTGCATGGAGACCTACGAACGGCTCCGGCCATCGACCGCACAGCAGGTCTTGCGCTTCCACCGCATGCAGCAGTCCGCGCCCGCGGCATAGCATTCACACTCGTCATTGCGAGGAGCGATAGCGACGAAGCAATCCATGCCTCCGCAAGTGGAGAGATGGATTGCTTCGCTGCGCTCGCAATGACGACGTGGAGGGACCGCAATCAATATCGAAGCACCTTCGAGCCGATCAGGGCGCCGATGGCGGCGACCAGCGTGGTCCCGATCGTGTACCAGGTCGCCACGAACAGCGGTGAATCATCGGCGCAATGCGATGCGTAAAGCGTGGCCGCAAGTCCCGCTGCCAGCAGGCCCGCGATCGCGCCGGCGACTGCCGGGCGCGCCGGCGCGCCATGGCGCAGGCCGAACAAAGCGGCCGCGAGCAGCGGCAGCGACAGCAAGGGAATCGAGATCAGGCAGGCCCGCGAATTGTTGCCGACCAGTCGCGTCATCATCGGCGCGCGCTGCGGCATCATCATCTCGCCGCTGATACCGGCCACGAGCAGCCCGGCCGGAACCAGCAACCACCAGCCAAAGCCACGCAGCGAAGCCTCGGGCCGCGATAGATGCAGGCTGACGGCGATCGCAGAAGCGGCGAGCGCCAGCGTCACGGCGAACTTCAGACCGAAGAACGGGTTGTGCATCGCGGTCATGACATCGGGCCTGACGCCGAGCTCGGTGAAGAACATCAGCAAAGAAATCGGTGCGGCGGCGAGCAACGCCAGCATCAGGACAAAACCCACCGGCTGTGCACGCTGGGTGTTGTCGGCGGCGATCGTGCGAATGAGCTGATCGGTCTCCATGTTCAATTCTCCCGCAGTTTCGCCGTCAGATTGGCGAGCCCGCGATGCAACGCCACCCGCACGGCGCCCTCGCTCATCGAGAATTTTGCTGCCGTATCCTTGATCGAAGCGCTGTCGACGGCGATGGACTGCAGCACCTCGCGCTGCCGCGCCGGCAATGCGTTCAGATGCGCAGCGATTTCGCTCGCGGAGGCCTTCTCCTCCTGCGCCTCGCCGGGCAAGGTCTCGGCAAAATCGTCGATGTTGACGAACACCCGCTTGCCCCGGCGTCGTAGCGCATCGATCAGCTTGTTGCGGGCTATTGCGAACAACCAGGGCGCAAACGGGGCGTTTACGTCCCACGTGTGTCGCTTCGAATGCACCGCCAGCAGAATGTCTTGCACGATATCCTCGGATTGATCGATCGGTTGCCCCGCGCGCGCCAAACCGCGGCGCGCGGCCGCCCGCAGGACCGGCGTGATCGCCTTCAGGAGGCGATGATACGCCGTGCTGTCGCCTGAAATGGCCGACCGCATCAGGCCGGTCCATTCGTCCTCACGCTCGCGCACGTGCGCTCCCACAACGCAATTCGGTCGACCCTTCAATTTGTTACACCGGCAGCGAACTGATCACAAAATCGTGAAACAGCGCCCGGGCGACAGAATCTCAAATCCGGACCAGCGCAAGTCGAGCGGGCCGTTCGAGATCCACAGCGCTCTTAACATCGATTGCTGGAGCTCGCACCGGTCGGGGCGTGAGCGCAGAATTTTACCTGGAGGAAAATCGACGCCGTGCCCGAAAGCAGCCGTTTTGGCGCAACAGTGCCGCCCCGTTTTGGCCCGGCAAAACCCGAAGATTCCCTTTTTCT
This sequence comes from Bradyrhizobium sp. Leo78, assembly GCF_059512425.1. Lineage (NCBI taxonomy): Bacteria > Pseudomonadati > Pseudomonadota > Alphaproteobacteria > Hyphomicrobiales > Nitrobacteraceae > Bradyrhizobium > Bradyrhizobium sp. Leo78. The sequence continues at coordinate 9,821 of NZ_JCAMOT010000039.1, read as the reverse complement.
GCCCCGCTGCGGACACGCCTCGGGGTCTCATTTCGCCCCTCAGGGGCGGGCAAAATGGGGAGATTGTCAGATGATCACCAAAGCCAGCGGGCTTCTGGCGGTGCTTGTGGCCGCAGGGCTGTTTGCATGCGTCGCCGCGCCGTCCCCGGTCGAGGCGGCAGGTTCGGGCGGCACGACTGCCTCGGACTCCGATAGTGCGGCAAGTGTTAAGAAACAGACTACGCGTCACGCAAAGCGCGACACATCGGCCAAGACCGAGTCGAAATCGTCCGCTTCCAAGTCCTCCGAATCCAAGTCGTCCGAGGCCAAGAAACCGGATAGCGCCGAGACCGCCGACGCCGCAGCCGTGTCGCTTCCGGCATTGGTCGCCAATGCCAAGGCCGAACTGACCCCCAACGTTCCTGCCGATAATGCGAGTGCGATGTCGGCGAAGGCCAACACGCTGCTCGCCGCATCCGATAAGCCCGACGAGGCAAAGGCGCCCGGTGATGCCGACGTCGTCGCCTCCGACCAGCTCAACGAAGTCGATCGCGCGATGCAGGAGAGCCAGCAGCAGAATCAGCCCGCCGCGCAGCCACAGCCGCAGCAGCCCGCCCCGGCGGTCGCGATGACGACCGCCCAGGCGCCGACGGCGGCGCCGGTCGCCAGCGCCGACGACACCACCTGGGACCGGACTTCCCTGATCGGCAAGATCTTCATCGCCGCGGGCGCGTTGCTGACCATGGCGTCTGCCGCCCGCATGTTCATGGCCTGACGTCCCCTTGTGCCCGGACGCGCGGCGCAAATAGCGCCACACCGCGTCCGGGAGCCCACTTGAAGCCCACCCCGTCAGCGGGCACATTGCCGCCAGATCAGGAGAACGGGGTGGATCATGTCGACGTTTGAACACATCATTGTCGAGAGCAAGGGCGCGGTCGGCATCATCAAGCTGAACCGTCCCAAAATGCTCAACGCGCTGTCCTTCGGCGTCTTCCGCGAGATCGCAGCCGCAGTCGACGACCTCGAGGCAGACGACGCCATCGGATGCATCGTCCTCACCGGCAGCGAGAAGGCCTTTGCCGCCGGCGCCGACATCAAGGAGATGCAGCCGAAAGGCTTCATCGACATGTTCACCAGCGACTTCGCCGCTGTCGGCGGCGACCGCGTCGCCAAATGCCGCAAGCCGACGATTGCGGCGGTGGCGGGATATGCCCTTGGCGGCGGCTGTGAGCTTGCCATGATGTGCGACATCATCATCGCTGCCGATACCGCGAAGTTCGGCCAGCCCGAGATCACGCTCGGCACGATCCCCGGAATCGGCGGCACGCAGCGGCTGACGCGCGCGATCGGCAAGTCGAAGGCGATGGATCTCTGCCTCACCGGACGGATGATGGATGCCGCCGAGGCCGAACGCTCCGGCCTCGTCAGCCGCGTGGTGCCCGCCGACAGATTGATGGACGAAGCACTCACCGCCGCTGAAAAGATCGCATCGATGTCGCGCCCGGCAGCGGCGATGGCCAAGGAAGCCATCAACCGCGCCTTCGAGACCACGCTGTCGGAAGGCCTCAACGTCGAGCGCAACCTGTTCCACTCGACCTTCGCGCTCGAAGACCGTTCCGAAGGCATGGCCGCCTTCATCGAGAAGCGACAGCCTGTGAATAAGAACAGGTAAGTTAAATCACTGTCGTCACCGTCTGTGACGAACCGGCAACAGACAAGCGCTGATTTGATGTGCAGATGTCGCGCGACCGTTTGTCAGTAGCGAGACCATCCCCTAAACAGTAGATGTGACCCAGTCGACGGGGGCGGACAGTCGGGGTGGTTTGCGGGTTATTATGGTTGGACGTGCCGCTAGAGTTAGCGACGTGAGAAGGCGTTTGCTTCAGACGGGCATTTGCCTTGGCGTGATGCTTTGTGTCGATTTCGCCGCCTCGGCGGTCCATGCGGAGAGCCTCCCTGAAGCACTCGCCAAAGCCTACCAGACCAATCCGGCGCTGAATGCCGAGCGGGCGCGGCAGCGGGCGACCGACGAGAACGTGCCGCAGGCACTGACTGGCTATCGTCCGCAGATCGCAGCGACCCTCTCCGCCGGTTTGCAGGCGGTGCGCGACCTCTTGCCAAATAACGTCGTTCAGACCGCGAACCTGAAGCCGTGGCAGATCGGCCTGACGGTGACGCAGACGCTGTTCAACGGTTTCAAGACCGCCAACAGCGTGCGGGTGGCGGAATTGCAGGTGCAATCCGGCCGCGAGGCGCTGCGCAATGTCGGCCAGGGCGTGCTGCTGGACGCGGTGACCGCTTATACCAATGTGCTCGCCAACCAGTCCTTGGTCGAGGCGCAGCGCGCCAACGTCGCGTTTCTGCGCGAAACGCAAGCCATCACGCAGAAGCGCCTCAATGCCGGCGATGTCACGCCGACCGACACGGCGCAGGCCGAAGCGCGACTGAACCGCGGGCTTGCCGACCTCAACGCCGCCGAGATCAGTCTCGCGATCAGCCAAGCGACCTACGCACAGGTCATCGGCAATGCGCCCGCGCAATTGCGGCCTGCCGAAACCACCGACCGCCTGCTGCCGCGCAACCGCGAGGACGCAATCGGTCTCGCCTTCCGCGAGCACCCAGCGGTGATGGCGGCAAGCTACGACGTCGACGTCGCCTCGACCACGATCCGCGTCGCCGAGAGCAGTCTGATGCCGAACGTCACGGTGCAGGGCAGCGTGAGCCGCAGCCGCGACTCCGACCCGACGCTCGGCACATTCGGAACCGATCAGGCTTCCATCATCGGCCAGTTGAACCAGCCGATCTATGACGGCGGCATGGCGGCGTCCCAGACCCGGCAGGCCAAGGAAGTGGCGGCGCAGAGCCGGCTGGTGCTCGACCAGGTTCGTAACCAGGCGCGGACCGCTGCGATCAGCGCCTGGGTCGCCAACGAAGGCGCCAAGACGGCGGTCTCCGCTTCCGAGTCCGAAGTCCGTGCCGCGAACGTTGCGCTGCAGGGCGTGCAGCGCGAGGCGGCAGGCGGCCAGCGCACCACCGTCGACGTGCTCAATGCGCAACAGGATTTGATCTCGGCCAGAGCCCGGCTGATCGGCGCACTGCGCGACCGCGTGATCGCCTCCTACAGCCTGCTCAGCGCCATCGGCCGGCTCGACGTCAAGAACCTCAATCTCAATACGCCCGATTACCTGCCGGAGGTGCATTACCATCAGGTGCGCGACGCCTGGCACGGGCTGCGCACGCCGTCCGGACAGTGATCCGGCATAGGCATCACCGCCTTCCCGCCCGCACATTCGCCCTGTAACCTCGCTCAACCGGCGGCTGATAACGCTGGGGCGCAGCAAGCGCCGATCAAACGAGGAAACGCAGGGAGAAGACCAATGCTGACGCGACGCAGTATGATGCTTGCCTCCATCGCGGCCGGAGTAATGATGAACAACAGAGACGTGCACGCCAAGGCAGCCCAGCCTTCGACGCCGGTGAATTTCGACGTGCCGGCCGGCGCCTGCGACTGCCACACCCACATCCATGGCGATCCCCAGAAATTCCCGTTCTTCGCCGGTCGCGTCTACACGCCGGAACCGGCCTCGCCCGAGGAGATGAGCGCGCTGCACAAGGCGCTCGGGATCGAGCGCGTGGTGATCGTGACGCCGAGCGTCTACGGCACCGACAATTCCGCAACCCGCTTCGGCATGATGGCGCGCGGCGGCACCGCGCGGGGGGTGGCTGTCATCGACGACAAGACGCCCGAAAGCGATCTGGATGCGATGCAGAAGGACGGTTTTCGCGGCATCCGCCTCAACCTCGCAACCGGCGGCATCAACGATCCCAATGTCGCCCGTGCCCGCCTGACCTCCGGGGTCGATCGCGTCAAGGCGCGGGGCTGGCATGTGCAGGTGTACACGAACTTGCCGCTAATCCCGGCGGTCAAGGACCTCGTCGCTGCATCGCCCGTGCCCGTTGTCTTCGACCATTTCGGCGGCGCGCAGGCCGCGCTCGGCGTGGAACAACCGGGTTTTCCGGACCTTGTCGAACTGGTGAAGTCCGGCAAGGCCTATGTGAAGATCTCCGGCGCCTACCGCGCCTCCAAGCTTGCGCCCGACTATCAGGACGCGATCCCGCTCGCCAAGGCCCTGATCGCGGCAAATCCCGACCGCATCGTCTGGGGCACCGACTGGCCGCATCCCGATACGGTGGTCCCGCCCGGAAAGCAGGTCACGGATGTTGTTCCGCTGTACCAGATCGACGACGGACGCCTCCTCAACCAGCTCGCGGTGTGGGCGCCGGACGCGGCGACGCGCAAGAAGATCCTGGTCGACAACCCGGCGCGGCTCTACGGCTTCACCTCCTAGATTCGCGCCGCGAGAAATAGGAGATCAGGACCGGCAGCGTCACGAGGATGACGATCGGCGCCAGCATCATGCCGGTCACGACCACGACCGCAAGCGGCTTCTGCACCTGCGAGCCGATCCCTCCCGACAGCGCCGCCGGCAATAGCCCGACGCCGGCGACGACGCAGGTCATCAACACCGGGCGCAGTTGCAATTCACCGGTGCGGACCACGGCCCGCATCCGCTCGTAACCTTCATCGATGAGCTGGTTGAACTGCGACAGGATGATGATGCCGTCCATCACGGCGATGCCGAACAGCGCGATGAAGCCGATCGCGGCCGAGACGCTGAAGGGAATGCCGGAGACCAGCAGCCCGAGCACGCCGCCGAAGATCGCCATCGGGATCACGCTCATGGCGAGCAGCGTGTCGACCATCGAGCCGAAATTGAGGAACAGCAGTATCCCGATCAAACCGAGGCTGATCGGCACCACAACCGACAGCCGCTTGATCGCGTCCTGCAGATTGCCGAACTCGCCGACCCATTCGACACGCGATCCCGGCGGGAGCTTGACCTGGTCCGTGACCTTCTGCTGCGCCTCCTGGATCGCGCTGCCGAGGTCGCGCTCACGCACCGAGAATTTGATCGGCAGATAGCGTTCCTGCTGCTCGCGATAGATATAGGCGGCGCCCGAGATCAGCTTGATCGAGGCCACTTCGCTCAGCGGGATCTGCGTGATCCCGCCGTTCGGGTTGGCGACGCCGATGCGCAGGTTCTGGATCGCTTCGGCGCTCTTACGGTACTCCGGGGCAAGCCGCACGATGATCGGGAAATGGCGGTCACTGCCGGGCTCATAGAGATCGCCGGCGCTGTCGCCGCCGACTGCGACCTTGATCGTGGCATTGATGTCGCCCGGCGACAGGCCGTAGCGCGCAGCGCGGGCGCGGTCGACGTCGATCTGAATCGTCGGCTGGCCGAGCGAGGTGAACACGGCAAGGTCGGTGATCCCCTGCACCGTCGAGAGCACCGACTTGATCTGATTGGCCGTGTCGGTCAACGCCTGCAGGTCGCTGCCGTAAAGCTTGATCGAGTTCTCGCCCTTCACGCCCGAAACCGCTTCGGAGACGTTGTCCTGCAGATATTGCGAGAAGTTGAATTCGACGCCGGGAAACTTGTCCTGCAACTGCGCCAAAAGCTGCGCGGTAAGCTCATCCTTGTCGCGCGTGCCGGGCCATTCGCTTGCGGGCTTCAGCGGCGCGAAAAATTCCGCGTTGAAGAGACCGGCGGCGTCGGTTCCGTCGTCGGGACGGCCATGCTGTGACACCACCGATTCCACCTCGGGACGGGCGCGGATCATCCGGCGCATCTCGTTGACATAGGCATTGCCTTCCTGCAGCGAGATCGTCGGCGGCAGCGTGGCGCGGATCCACAGATTGCCCTCTTCCAGCTTCGGCAGGAATTCGAGCCCGAGCAATCGTACCGACAGCGCGGTCAAGACCACGAGGGCGGCCGCACCGGCCATCACCACTCGCCGGTTGGCGACCGCCCAGTTCAGGACGGGCAAATAGAGGCGATCGAGCTGCCTCATGATCCAGGTCTCGGTCTCCTGGATATGCGCGGGCAGGATGATCGCGCTCAGGGCCGGCGTGATCGTGAAGGTCGCGAGCAGACCACCGGCGAGCGCATAGGCATAGGTCCGCGCCATCGGTCCGAAGATGTTGCCCTCGACGCCGCTCAGCGTGAACAGCGGCAGGAAGGCGGCCACGATGATGGTGGCGGCAAAGAAGATCGAGCGCGATACGTCGGCGGACGCCGACAGGATCGCGTGGGTCTTGATGCCCATCATGGTTTCGGCGGAGACATGGCTCTGCTCGGCTTCAGAAAGCCGCGTGGTCTGTGACAGGCGGCGGAAGATCGCCTCCATCATGATGACGGTGGCATCCACGATCAGCCCGAAGTCGATCGCGCCGACCGACAACAGATTGGCGGATTCGCCGCGCAGCACCAGGATGATCACGGCAAAGAACAGCGCGAAGGGAATGGTTGCGCCGACGATCAGCGCGCTGCGGAGATCACCGAGGAATATCCATTGCAGCAGCACGATCAGGAGGATGCCGACCACCATGTTGTGCAGCACGGTATGGGTGGTGAGATCGATCAGGTCCTTGCGGTCGTAGATGCGCTCGATCCTGACCCCCGGCGGCAGGATCGAGGAGTGATTGATCGATTTGACCAGTTGTTCGACGCGGGCGATCGTCGGTGAGCTCTGCTCGCCGCGGCGCATCAGCACGATGCCCTGCACGATGTCATCGTCATTATCGATTCCGGCAATCCCGAGCCGCGGCTTCTCGCCGATGGTGACGGTCGCGATATCCCTCACCAGCACGGGGTTGCCGCCGGACTGCGACACCATGGTGTTGTTGAGATCGTCGACCGAACGGATCAGGCCGACGCCGCGCACCACCGCGGACTGGGTGCCGATATCGACCGTGTTGCCGCCGACATTGATGTTGGCGTTGCTCACCGCCTGCAACACCTGCGGCAAGGTCAGGCCGTTGGCGACGAGCTTGTTGAAATCGACCTGCACCTCATAAGTCTTGGTCTTGCCGCCCCAGCCGGTGACGTCGATCACGCCGGGCACGGCGCGGAAGCGGCGTTGCAGCACCCAATCCTGCAATGTCTTCAGATCGAGGACGCTGTAGTTGGGCGGGCCGACCAGCCGGTACCGAAAGATCTCGCCGATCGGGCTGAGCGGTGAGATCGTCGGCTGCACATTGCCGGGCAAAGGCGGCAGTTGCGCGAGGCGGTTCAGAACCTGCTGCAGCGCCTCGTCATAGGTGTAATCGAAGGAGAACTGCAGCTTGACGTCGGAGAGGCCATAGAGCGAGATGGTGCGGATCGTGCGCAGGTTCTTCAGCCCGGCGACCTGGGTCTCGATCGGAATTGTGATGTAGCGCTCGATCTCCTCCGCCGACAGCCCCGGGCTTTGCGTCACGACGTCGACCATCGGCGGCGTCGGATCGGGATAGGCCTCGATGTTGAGGTGCTGGAAGGCAATCAGCCCGCCGATCATGACGGCGGCGAAGATGCCGACCATCAGATAGCGGCGGCTGACTGCAAGAGCGACGAGGCGATCCATTTCAGATCGAAGCTTTCAATAATCCGGGAATGTCAGGTACCGGAGGCGGCGCGATCGATGAACAGGCTGCCCTTGGTGACGATCTGCTCGCCTGGCCGCAGATTGCCGACGATCTCGACGAGATCGCCGTTGGTGATCCCCGGCTTCACCTGGCGCAGTTCGATCGTCTTGTCCGGATGCGCGACCCAGACGCGCACCTGGTCGCCTTCATAGATCAGCGCCTGCTTGGGTACGCCGACCGCGGGATGGTCGCCCGGCGAATAGAGCGTGACATTGGCGAACATCTCCGGCTTCAGCGCGCCATCCGCGTTGTCGATGGTGGCGCGGACCAGGAGCCGGCGCGTCGCCGGATCGATCGCTGCGGCGACATAATTGATGCGCGCTGTCAGCGAGCGGCCCGGCAGCGCCATCACGCTGAATGTGAGGTCCTGCCCGACCGCGACCCTAGCGGCGTCGCTCTCGCGGACGAAGGCGAGCAGCCAGACCGTCGAGAGATCGCCGATGACGTAGACGGGATCGCTGGCGCCCGAGGAAACATATTGCCCGGGGCCCGCCTTGCGCTGCACCACCGTGCCGCCGATCGGCGCGAAGATCGTGATCTCCGGATTGATGCCGCCCTTCTGGCGCAGCGCATCGATATCTCCGTCGCCGAAGCCCAGGATGCGCAGCTTGTTGCGCGCGGCCTCCAGCGTCGTCTGCGCCGAACGCAGGTCGTTCTGCGCCTGGACCAGCGTGGCCTGGCTCTGCTGATAATCCTTCAGCGGCACGGCCTTGCCTTCGAACAAGTCCCTGGCACGGTTGTCCTGGATCTGCGCCAGATCGACCGCGGACTTCGCCTTGTTCACGCTAGTCATCGCCGAGATGTAGTCGTTCTGCGCCTGCACGGTGTCGGCGGCCTCGATCACGAACAGCGGCTGGCCCTTGACGACGCTGTCGCCGGGCCGCGCCAGCAGCTTGGTGATGCGGCCGGTATAGGGCGAGAACACCGGGGTGGAGCGATCCTCGTCGATGCCGATCTTGCCCTCGGTCACGTATTCGGCGCGGAAGGCACGCTCGGAGACCGGCTGCAGGCTGAGGCTCGCCCATTCGGCAGGGGTCGGCGTGTAGCGTTGCAGGCCTTTGCGGGATTGGCTCGAAATCTCCGAATGGCCGCCATTTGCCCCCTTGTTGTGCAGGGATGCGTAAGCCACGCCACCGGCAACCGCCAGCACGGCCACGACCAGCGCCAGGCGCTGACGGCTAAGGGTCTGCAATTGCTTGGTAATGTCTTTGACCATGGGCCGTGGCTGATGTCGGAGGTTCCGCTGCGCGCTAATAGTGCCCAATTACCGGTTCAGACAACCAAAAAAGCGACAATTGGACGCAGGTTCCGGTTTATCTTTGAACAGTGAGGCATGAACGCCGGGTGAATGCCAAGCCCCGGGCAATTCCGGGGTGGCGGCCGGCGAAACTAAAGCGGGCCGTGTGACAGGCCCTGCCGTGCCGTGCGCAGGCAGATCTGCCTGACGATCCCTCCTGTTTTGACGATGCCGACCGCCTGCCTTTTTCGGCATGGTTGAACCGGTCGCGCTTCGGCATTCCCTCAATTGTGTGCCCAAGAGCAGTGCCCGAACTGGGAAGGAGTTGCAATGGCCATCGATCCCTTGACCGCCGCCGGCGTCGTGCTGGCGACGGCCGCAACCGATGCGGTCTACGTGATGTTCACGTCCGCCGTGGTGGCACGCAAACGCGTGCCGGCGGCAACCTGGAGCAGCGTCTGGTACGTGCTCTCGTCCTATGCGGTGATCAGTTACACCGAAAACTCGGTCTACGTGTTCTTCGCGGCGATCGGCTCCTGGATCGGCGCCTACCTGACGATGACGTTCTTGCATCGACCTCCCGGCGGGCCACCGGTGGGCGCCGCGGTGGAGTGAGCGCGTAGATGATGCGTAGGATGGGTAGAGCGCAGCGAAACCCATCGCGATGGAGCAAGCGGCACGAATGATGGGTTTCGCTGCGCTCTACCCATCCTACGATGTCGTCCCTGTGAAAGCAGGGACCCATAACCACAGGGAGTGGTTGTGGCGCGAGGCAGCGGTGCGGAGCCGTAGGGTGGGCAAAGGCGCATCAGCGCCGTGCCCACCGTTACCACTTCGCTCGTGATGGTGGGCACGCTTCCGCCTTCGCTCGTTGAGCTACGGCGGACAAGTCGCTTTGCCCACCGTACGGCATTGCCGCGAGTTCTGATTCAGATTTCAAACAGCAGAGGGATGTGAGTTCGCGTTCTCGCGGCGCATTGCGCCCGAGGTTTGCGTCACTTTCCACCCTCCTCGATAGCAGAGGGCGCAGGGAAAGCCGGGTGCCGGTTGCACCCATGGGTCCCGTGCAACAAAAAG
>NZ_JCAMOT010000038.1:0-77222 GCF_059512425.1 Bradyrhizobium sp. Leo78 | reverse complement strand
AACAGACCTGAACGAAACGAGAATTGTGTTACCTATGTCGTCGGTCTGAACTGTTACCTATGTCGCCGGTTGCTCAACTTCCGACGTGGCGCCAACTCGACCTTAATCTCATCATGCTCTAATTCGCTGGCGCTGAGAACCAGAGCTTGACCTGAACACCCGGTGACTGATCGAGCAGCTCGATCCGGGCGCCATGGAGGTGGGCCACGGCGGCGACGAGGCTCAGTCCAAGGCCGTTTCCAGGCGTGTAGCGGCTCTGCTCGAGCCGGTAAAACCGCTTGAAGACGTGGTCGCGTTCGCCAGGAGGAATTCCGGGCCCGTCATCGGTGATCGCAATGACGGCCTCCTCATCGACGTTTTCGCAGGCAACGACGATCTTGCCTCCGGCGCGACCGTGCTTGATGGCATTGTCCACGAGGTTGGCGATGGCATCGAACAACAGATCGCGGTCGCCGGTCACCCGCACCTCGCGGTCGCCAGTGATGGAGAGATCGGTACCGTCGCGCTCCGCCGCGGCGTCATAGAGCTCGACGACCTCGCTTGCGATCTCGACCAGGTTCACGTTGCGAAACGCACCCTTGCGCACCTGGGTCTCGATATGCGCGATCCGCGTGATCGAGGAGAACATCCCCAGGACGGCATCGAGGTCCGCGATCGTGTCGCCGATCAGCGCTAGATCTTTCTCGCCGATACGTTCGCCGTGATAGGCCTTCTCCAGCCGTCCGCGCATCCGGGTGAGCGGCGTCCGCAGATCATGGGCGACATTGTCGCTCACCTGCTTGACGTCTCCCATCAAGGCCTCGATGCGGTCGAGCATCAGGTTCAGATTCTCCGCCACACGATCCCATTCGTCATGGCTGCCGCGCAGCGGAATGCGCTTGTCGAGGCCGCTTTGCATGATGGCCCGGCTGGTGGCGTTGATTTCTTCTATTCGTCCCACTGTCCGCTGCGTGACCAGGATGCTCGCCACCACCGCAACCACGAACATCAGGAAAATGATTGCAATCACCGCCGCCCAGATCTTGGCGGCAAAGCTGTCGAGGTCGCTGATATCAGTTCCCACCAGCAGACGATCGCCGCCCGGCAGCGTTGCAGACATGGCACGAAACCGCGATTGGCTTGCGGCATCCGGCGCACGAGGGGCATGAAACTCCGTCCATCCCTGTGCAGTCGTGGCCGCCGAAGGCCATTTGTCGAGATTCCCGGCGAGAACGGCGGATGCATGATCGACCAGAAGATACAGTTTTTCTGCGGAACTGCTGTCGGCCACCCGGTTTCGGATCAGTTCAATCAATTCCTTGCGTCCCGATCGCTCGTAAGCGCCGAGCAGGCCGGAATATTCGGCCATGATGGCCTGATCTGATCGGCTGCGCACGAAAGAGGCGGTCGACAGATAGACATAGGCGAAGATGGCGGCGGCGATTACGCCAAAGGTCACGATCGCGGCCAGCGCCAGCTTGAAGGTCGTCGACCTCAGGGTATCAGCCAGGAGCACGGAGACAGTACCCCATGCCGCGGACGGTATGGATCAACGGATAGGCCTGCTGGTCGTCGACCTTGCGCCGCACGCGTCCGACATAGACGTCGATGATATTGGTCGAGGGATCGAAGTGGAGATCCCACACGTGCTGCAGCAGCATCGCGCGGGAGACAACGCGGTTTTCGTTGCGGACCAGATACTCCAGAAGCTGGAATTCCCGCGGAAGCAGCGGAATGGCCTTGCCGCCGCGGTTGGCGGTGCGCGAGATCAGGTCGATGGCGAGATCGCCGACCCGCAGGATGGTGTCCTTGGCGATGGTCTCGCTGCGCCGGCCAAGCGCTTCCAGCCGCGCCAGCAATTCGACAAAGGAGAAGGGCTTGACCAGATAATCATCGCCGCCGGCGCGCAGGCCACGGACCCGATCATCGACCTCGCCGAGCGCGCTGATGATCAGGAAGGGAGCAGCGACGCCACCGTCGCGCAATTGACGCATGACCGTGAGGCCATCGATGTCGGGAAGCATGCGGTCGATCGTGATCACGGCATGATCGCGAGACGTGCCGCACCGCAGGGCTTCGTTGCCGCTCGCGGCCAGATCCACCTCATAGCCGCTGCTCGTGAGTTGCTCGGCGAGTTGGCCGGCAGTTTCCGCGTCGTCCTCGACGACGAGAATGCGGCGATGACCTGCCGTCATGGTCTTCTTCCGAATGACTGGCCACGAACGCGCGGCGTTCCTGCAGTCCAGGACGTCGCGCAGCTGGCTTTGTCAGAGACGCTCATCGTACTCCGATGGTTGCGCGGGACGGCTCACATGAATGTGACGGTCACCCAAGGCCCACCCGGCGAGGCTGCGCCGGAAGGTGCCGCGTCGCGCTCATCACACCGTGGTTCGGCAGTCAGTAGTAACCGTCGTACCCGCAGACGTTGACCCACTGCAGCCCATAGCCCGTCCACACTTGGGTCCAGCAGTCGTCGTAGTAGCCAGCGTAGGCAGCGTAGCCGAAGGGCACGCCGATGAACGCAAAGCGATTGAAGCGGTTGCGGAAGAAGCGGTTATGGAAGCCATGCCGGAAGGCTGCGCTTCGAAAAGCTGCGCCTCGAAAACCGGGGCTCGCGAAGCGCGGCGCGAATGCAGCATTCGCATTCGCGAACCGCGCACCAGCAAACCGCCCACCCACAAAACGCGGTGCTCCGCCGATGGTAGCAAAACGCGGTCCTCCGCCAATGCTCGCGAAACGCGTCCCTCCACCCATGCCGCCGAAGCGCGTTCCTCCGCCTATGGCGTGCATCCCGCCTCCGAAGCCGCCGCCGCGGAAACCTCCGGCCATGCCACCGCCGCGGAAGCCTCCGCCCATGCCGCCGCCGTGAAAACCGCCGCCCATGCCGCCGCCATGGAAGCCACCGCCGCCGCCCCCGAAGCCACCGCGAGCGAAGGCCGGCGACGCGAACGCAAGCGCGGTCGTGAGCGCACCCGCGATAAGGGAATTGACGAGCTTGCTCTTCATCCCGATTCCTCCCTGGTTGAATTGCAGCGACGCATCGCGTCGCAACAGGAGAACGATCAGGAGAGCTAAAAGCTCCTTCGACTTCAACTGACAAAGGCGACAGATTCTGACACGGAAGTTAGCTTCCGTGCCAGACTAAGCAGTTCCGCTCAGCGTAACGGCTTGCCGTTCTTCTCGCTGGCGCGGCGGAAGGCGTCGGCGAAGGCGTTGCCGGGTTGTTCTTGCTTGCGCGGGGCGGAGGACGTCATCGGCCCGCGAACACGGTCGCTCGACGAGCCCTTCGAATCCTTCTTGCCGGTCTCATCATCGAGCCGCAGCGTCAGCGCGATGCGCTTGCGGGCGACTTCGACGTCGAGCACCTTCACCTTGACGATGTCGCCGGGTTTGACGACCTCGCGTGGATCCTTGATGAAGGTCCTGGACATCGCCGAGATGTGCACCAGACCGTCCTGATGCACGCCGATATCGACGAAGGCGCCGAAGGCGGCGACATTGGTGACGGTGCCCTCGAGGATCATGCCGACTCTGAGGTCCTTGATCTCCTCGACGCCTTCCTTGAACACCGCGGCCTTGAACGCCGGACGGGGATCGCGGCCGGGCTTTTCCAGTTCGCGCAGGATGTCGGTGACCGTCGGCAGACCAAAGGTCTCGTCCACGAACGACTGCGGCTTCAACTGGCGCATGATCTCGCTGTTGCCGATCAGCGCCTTGATATCGCTCTTGGTCGCCGTGAGAATCCGGCGCACCACCGGATAGGCCTCGGGGTGCACGCCCGAGGCATCGAGCGGATCCTCGCCGTCGTTGATGCGCAGGAAGCCCGCGCATTGCTCGAAGGCCTTCGGCCCCAGCCGCGGCACCTCCTTCAGCGCCTTGCGCGACTTGAACGGGCCGTTCGAGTCGCGGTGCTGCACGATGCTTTGCGCCAAGCCGGGCCCGATGCCCGACACCCGCGACAGCAGCGGCACGGAGGCGGTGTTGACGTCGACGCCGACGGCATTCACGCAGTCTTCCACGACGGCGTCGAGCGAGCGTGCGAGCTTGCTCTCGCCGAGATCGTGCTGATACTGGCCGACGCCGATCGCCTTGGGATCGATCTTCACGAGTTCGGCGAGCGGATCCTGCAGGCGCCGCGCGATCGACACCGCGCCGCGCAGGGTGACGTCGAGCCCGGGCAGTTCCTCGGACGCATAGGCCGAAGCCGAATAGACGGAAGCGCCGGCCTCGGAGACGACGATCTTCGTCATCTTCAAGTCCGGCAGCCGCTTCACCAGTTCGGTCGCGAGCTTGTCGGTCTCGCGCGAGGCCGTGCCGTTACCGATCGCAATCAGGTTGACGCGATGCTGAATCGCGAGCTTGCCCAGGGTCGCGAGCGCCTCGTCCCATTGCCGCTGCGGCTCATGCGGATAGACCGCTGTCGTCGCCAGCACCTTGCCGGTCGCATCGACGACGGCGACCTTGACGCCGGTGCGATAGCCGGGATCGAGCCCCATGGTCACGCGCGCACCGGCGGGCGCCGCCAGCAGGAGGTCGCGCAGGTTGGAGGCGAACACGCGCACGCCTTCGGTCTCCGCCGCGGTCCACAGCCGCATGCGCAGGTCGATGTTGAGATGCACCTGGATCTTGGTGCGCCAGGCCCAACGCACGGTTTCGATCAGCCATTTGTCGCCGGGACGGCCGAGATCGGAAATGGCGAAACGCTTCATGATCTTCAGTTCATAGGCGCTGGGCACGCCGGCCACCGGCGGCTCCGCCTCCGGCTGCATCTGCAGATCGAGAATCTCCTCCTTCTCGCCGCGGAACAGCGCCAGGATGCGGTGCGACGGCAGCTTGTGCAGCGGCTCGCTGAAGTCGAAATAGTCCTTGAACTTTTCGCCCTCGGTCTTCTTGCCCTTGCGCACGGTCGAGACCATGCGCGCGTTCGCCCACACCTCCTCGCGCAGCGCGCCGATCAGATCGGCATCCTCGTCGAAGCGCTCGACCAGGATCGCGCGCGCGCCTTCCAGCGCCGCGGCCACGTCGGCCACACCCTTGTCGGCATCGACAAAGGCTGCCGCCTGCGCTTTCGGATCATGCTGCGGCTGCGTTATCAACAGCTCGGACAACGGTTCGAGCCCGGCCTCCTTGGCGATCTCGGCCTTGGTGCGACGCTTCGGCTTGTAGGGAAGATAGATATCCTCGAGACGCGCCTTGTTGTCGGCAGCCATGATCTGCGCTTCGAGCGCGGCGTCGAGCTTGCCCTGCTCGCGGATCGAATTGAGGATCGCGGTGCGGCGCTCCTCGAGTTCGCGCAGATAGGTCAGCCGTTCTTCCAGCGTGCGCAATTGCGCGTCATCGAGCGCGCCGGTCAATTCCTTGCGATAGCGGGCAATGAACGGCACCGTGGCGCCGCCGTCGAGCAGCGTGACGGCCGCCTCGACCTGCTGCTCGCGCACGCCAAGCTCCTGCGCAATCTGCTGATGAATCTTTGCCACGCAATTCCCTCTGCACCACTTCGAAGCAACCGAACCGCCGGTCGCAAGGCGCCGCTTATGGACCATGCCCGCCGATTTGATCAAGCGGCAGAGAGAGGCAGTTCACAAGCGCGGCCGCGCGCAACGGCGAATCGGTATCGCGGTCTGTGCGCCGTCAATCTGCCGAAGATGTGTCGAATGGCTCTCCAGCGAAGCGCTCCCAACATTTTCCAGTTTGGCCTGCTTGACGAACGGCAGGTTTCATGATGTTCTTTTTTTGTTCTTTCGATCTTAAGTTGCGCGCAAGAGGTATTTCATGGACGACGGGTATACCGGCGCCGAATCGTTTCAATTTGTCTTCCACAACGATAACGAGACGCCTCGAGAGTTCGTCAGAGAGCTTTTGCGCGCCGTGTTCGGCAAGTCGGAGCGGGAGGCCATCCTGTTCGCGGCCGAGATCGACCAGCAGGGCAACGCCACCTGTGGCCCCTATCCGTCCCGGGTCGCGGCAGCGCTATGGAAAACAGCGCAACAGCGCATCAACGCAGCCGGGCATGATCTTCAGATTACCAGCGAAGCGGTAAGGACCAGCGGTCCCTGCGATCTGTGCGGCGCGCCGCCGCCGGTGCAGGAGGTGCAACTCGACGACAAGATTGCCTGCCTCTGCAGCGACTGCCTGCTCGCGGCAAGGGATGCATCCGAAAAATTGCAGGGCGAAGAATTCAGATACACATACGTCGCGATCGATTGGCATTTTGCGGGCATTCCACGCAACCAGCTCGTGACGCGGGCGCGCGGCTTTCCGGGTCACATGCGTGCGGACGTTCAGGTCGCGCTGGATCGACTGCTCTCCTCACCGATCCACTTCTTCGGCGTTCACGAAGAATATCGCTACGAGACGCTGACTTTTGCGGGATTGATGAACGACGGGCGCAATGCGCCGGTGATCGCTCCGCCGCAATATTATGAAGTCGATGTCGGTGAGCCGGCGGCGGTGAAATGTCTTAACAACGGATTGTGGCTGTGCCGCGCCGGCGAGCTTCGCTACGCGGTGCTGCTGTCCATTTATCGCGAATCCCGCAACGAGGACGCGATCCGAATCGAGATCGCGGTGCCGACCGGCGCGGCCGGCGACACCTTCGTTCAGCGCTGTTTTTCGGAACTCGAGCAAGCGGTGCAGACAGCACGCTCCTATCGCGGCAAGATTCTTTCGCTCGACAGCGGGGCCGAGTATCGCGGACGTTCAAGGGGCGTAACTGTGCACCGGTTGCCGCCGGTCGATCGCGAGGCCGTTATCCTGCACGAACCGACCCTGAGACTGCTTGAGCGCAACGTCCTGAACTTTGTCGGCAGCCGCGACGCGTTGCGCCGGCTTGGCCAGTCGACGCGCAAGGGCATCCTGCTTTATGGACCGCCGGGCACCGGGAAGACTCACACCATCCGCTACCTCGCCACCAACCTGCCGGGACATACGACACTGATCATCACCGCCGAACAGATCGGGCTGCTCGAAGCCTACATGAATCTGGCGCGGCTGCTGCAGCCGACGATGGTCGTGATCGAGGACGTCGACCTGATCGCCACCGACCGCGAGCTGATGGGCCCGTGCGAGGAATCGCTGCTCAACAAGCTGCTTAACGAGATGGATGGGTTGAAGGAGGATGCCGACATCCTGTTCGTGCTCACCACCAACCGACCCGAGGAGCTCGAAAGCGCGCTGGCCGGCCGGCCCGGCCGCATCGACCAGGCGATCGAGGTGCCGCTGCCGGATGCGATCGGGCGCGGCAAGCTCGTGCGGCTCTATGGCAAGAACCTGCCGCTTGAGGAGACCACCGTCGATGAAGCGGTGCGGCGCACGGACGGCGTCAGCGCCGCCTTCATCAAGGAGCTGATGCGGCGCCTCGCACAGGCCAGCATCGCCCGCGACGGCGGCAAGTCGGTGATGTCGGCCGACATCGACGAGGCGCTCGACGACATGCTGTTCGCCGGCGGCCGGCTCAATGTGAAACTGCTCGGCGGTGCGCAGGAGATGGCCGCGGAGTAACGCACGCCCGCGTGAAGGGCCATCGCGCCTGGTCCGGCGATGCTACCCGCGCCCCTTCATGTCGCGCTGCTCCGCCCTATATTTAGGTGGTGCCCCTGCAGGCCGAGATAAGGACCGCCGGCTTGACCGAGCAGCTCGCCCTCTTTGCCGACAATTTCTCCGCGTCATCAGCGCCGGAGGGATTGCGCTATGCCGCCGATTTCATTTCGCCTGACGTCGAGCGGGAATTGATCGCGCGCATCGCTGCGCTGCCGCTGCAACCGTTCCAGTTCGGCCAATATCAGGGCAAGCGGCGGGTGGCCTCGTTCGGCTTCCGCTACGACTATACGGAGCGCCGGATGCGCGAGGCCGATTTCATCCCGGACTGGCTCCGCCCCTTGATCGAGCAGGTTGAGGCCTTCGGCGGGCCACGGACCGAGATCGCCCAGGCGCTCTGCACCGAATACGAGACCGGCGTCGGCATCGGCTGGCATCGCGACAAGCCGCATTACGAGCGGGTCTTCGGCCTGTCGCTGGGATCGCCGTGCAAGTTCCGCTTCCGCCGCCCGGCCGGCGACAAGTGGGAACGTTTCACCTTGGAGGCGCAGCCCCGATCGATCTACCTGCTCTCGGGCGAGGCGAGACAAATCTGGGAGCACAGCATCCCAGCGGTCGAAGCGCCGCGCTATTCCATTACGTTGCGCACGATGCGGGACTAGTCGCGAGGGACGCTTCGATCACCTCTCCCTATGGGAGAGGTGAAGCAAGAACTGCTATACTCCACCTGATTCAGCACCAGGAGCCTCATGGCACGACGAACCGGTAGCGCCGATCTTCCGCTCCATAACGGGCGCGTGCCCGCGTGGCTCGGCCAGCGCATGTCCACGCTCGGCGCGATCATCACGCAGGCGATCGTCCACCATTACGGGCGCGAGGAGTTCCTGCAGCGGCTCGCCCATCCGTTCTGGTTCCAATCCTTCGGCGCGGTGATGGGGATGGACTGGCATTCCTCTGGAATCACCACCTCGGTGATCGGCGCATTGAAGCGCGGGCTCGCGCCGCTGCAAGACGAGCTTGGCATCTATGTCTGCGGCGGCCGCGGCAGCAACTCGCGCCGCACGCCGGACGAGTTGACCGCGCTCGGCGAACGCACCGGCTTCGATGGCGTCGCGCTGACGCGTGCCAGCCGGCTGGTGGCCAAGGTCGATAGCGCCGCCGTCCAGGACGGCTTCGAGCTTTATCTGCACGGGTTCTTCGTCACCGAGGACGGCAAGTGGACCGTGGTGCAGCAGGGCATGAACGGCGACAAGCGGCAGGCGCGCCGCTATCACTGGCATTCCGAAACTCTGAAGAGCTTCGTCGACGAGCCGCACAGCGCCATCGATGGTCCCGCGCAGGGCGAGATCATCAACCTGACCGATCATCGCGCCGAACAATCGCGCGCGGCGCAGCTCGATCTGCTCGGCGCGCTTGGGCCCGACGGCATCGCGCGCGAATATGCCGCGCTGTCGAAGCAGCCCGAGGCGCAGCCGGAGCTGCCGCATCTGATCATGCCCGCGCATCACGACGTCCGCGCCAGCGACGTGTTCACGCGCCGCCTGCACGGCACGCTGGCGGCGGCCGCCGAATGCGGCCCGCGCGATTTTCCGGAATTGCTGCTGACGCCGGGCGTCGGCGCGCGCACCGTGCAGTCGCTCGCGATGGTCGCCGAGGTCGTCCACGGCGCGCCCTACCGGTTCAAGGATCCCGCGCGGTTTTCGCTGGCCCATGGCGGCAAGGACCGCCATCCCTATCCGGTGCCGATCAAGGTCTATGACGAGACCATCCGCGTGCTGAAATCCGCCGTGCAGCAGGCGAGCCTTGGCCGCGACGAGGAGATGCAGGCATTGAAGCGCCTCGACAGTCAGGCGCGCCTCTTGGAGCGAACCGCAACCGGCCCATCCTTCGATGCGTTCGTCGCGCAAGAGCGCAACCGATCGCCCGCGCTCGGCGGCCGCTCGGTGTTCGGATGGGAAGCGGAGATCGCCGGCAGCAAACGCGCGACGCCGGGCAAATCGACATAGACGCCGTCGGCTTCACGCCACTTGCAGCCGTTGCGCCTCCTTGAGGGCGACCTTCATCAGCGGCCTGATCGCCTTGTCCTCCCGGCCAACCACCACGCCGGCCGCAAGTGCGCGGGCGCGCCTGTTCTCGCGCGGCGCCTGCAGCGCTGCTGCCATGGCCATCTTCCGATGCGCAACAAAGTCGTTCAGCGCGCCAAGCGCATCCTGGATCTTCTTGAGATGGCCGGACAGGCGTTTAAGTCTCTTCTGCTCGCGCTTGGCCGGAAAAAGCGACTTAAAGAAGTCCACCGCATACCTGATCTTCTTGATCCTGATCCGGAGCTTATGCCGCGCGCGCGGCGACAGGCGGTCAAGGTGCTGGCCTTGCTTGCGCGCCTTCCTGGTGCGACGGTGCAAGACGTCAGCCGCAAATTTTTCGATCGGAACGTCCATATGCTCGTTCGCCGAAGGCGGCTTCGACTCGACCCACTCCAGCGTGTCGACCAGCAGCCTGCGGAACCGTATCGAGCTCACCGCCCTCTTCGCCCGTGTAAGGGCATGGGCGCGCTTCTCGTCGAACTCGTCCTTGATGGCCTTGCCGCCGCGGCTCAGCGCGCGGTCGTGCGTGACCGGCTCGACCTGCTCGCTGATGAACACGTCGATTTCGCGCGCAGGCGCGAGCTCAGCCGTGAGCCACTTCAGCTCGCGCTTGGCGGCTCCCGTCCCGGCACCAGGCAGCACCTTCGAAAACAGCGAGATCGCCGCGCGGAGTCTGCGGAGACCCACCCGCATCTGATGAACACCTTCCGCGTCAAGATTGCGGACCGCATCCGCATTTCCAGAGAAATGACGAACCGTCGCGCGGGCGATGACCCGGAATGCCTCGCCCGCCGTCATGTCGGCGGGGAGCTCGATCGGCTCGGCGAAAACGACCTGTTCCTCCCTGCCCTCGGCGAGGCCATAGCCGCGGTCCGATTTTGATCGCAAGTCGAGTTCGGCTCCCAACCGTTGCTCGATCGCTCTGGCAATACGGAACAGGTCAGCGAGCCGGCCGCTTTTCAGCTCAAGTTCGAGTTCCTCGATAGGGCTCGCACGGTGACCCGCAACGATCTTTCCCCGATCGATGGCGAGTTCGATCTCACTCCTGCGGGTCCGGACCGGAACGATGGTGCGATGAACCGATGTCTTGAACACAGGCTTCAGCTTACGGCGTAGCTTGCCGGTGGCGAGCGGCTCGAGCGGCGTGTCGTCGACCTCACGAAGGTCCGGCGCGTCGTCCTTGATCTCCGCTTCCCATTCGCCTCGGCCAAACTGCGCGCCGTTCGCCGACTTGATCGTCTGGATGTTCGTGCTGCCGTTTTGCCGCACGCGCAGTGTCAGACCGCGACTCTTCAGCTTGTGTTTCCCGGTATCGAAATAGGTCGAGACAAGATCGCTGTCTGATCGCTCACCCATTTTTCCACCGGGAATGCGCCAGCCGGCGAGAGATTTGAGGTCGCGCGCGGCGACGCGGAATTTCAGTTCCGTCTCGACAGCCATGCTTGCTCCGTATTGCTGTTGGATGCGGACTGCGCAAGTCCCAGCGCTACAACGCCGAGAACGGTGAAGAGTGCCGCGGCCCGGCAATCATCGTTCCAGCACAGCACCCCATCATCCAGGCAATCGGAACGCTCCGCTCTGCACCGCCCTGCTCACCTCGCGCGCTGTCAGTTCCGGGTCATATCCGTCGGTTTGGAGTACATGCCGTTCGAGATCTCCCAACGAGCAGAATTGCTGATGCATCACCGTGATCTGTTCCGCATCGGTCAGTGTATCGCCTCCGCGCGCGCGACAGCGTTGGATGGCAATCTCAAGCGGGGGCCTGAGAACGATGTAGTGCAGAGTGCCCCTGAGTGCGTGGAAGTGTTCCAGGAACCACGGCCCGAAAATGCCATCCAGGAGAACAAAATAGCCGCTTCTGGCGTATCCCTCCGCCACGTTTGCGAGGATACGAACCACGCTCCGATTCTGCTCGTGCGCCTCCGGCAGATAGGGCGGAATCGCACCGTGCTTGATGAAATGCCAGAAATCGTCGGCATGAAGATGCACCTTGGGCATACCCGGCTCGTGGGCAAGGATTTTTGCCGTGGTTGTCTTTCCCGATCCTGGCGGACCGGTAAGGATAAGAACTTCGCCTGTACCATCGATCATCGCGCTGCAGCATATAGCGCAACGTTCAGCGATTCCAGCGACTCGTCATTCCGGGGCGCGCAACGCGCGCGCCCGCAATCCATTATGCCGCGTGCGCAAGTGGTGAAATGGATTCCTGGTTCGAAGCTGCGCATCGCCCGGAATGACGGAGCCGGTTTGACGACGTCTAGCCCGCCTCCGTCGCCCCTACCTTCCGGATCACGACGTCGTCTTGATCTCGATCTGCTTGCTTTGCTTCGGCTCGGGCTTGCGCACGGTCACCTTGAGGACGCCCTTGGAGATCTCAGCGGAGATATCTTCCGCTTTCACACCCGGCGGCAATTCGACGGAGCGCGCGAACGAGCCGAAGCTTCGCTCGACCAGGTGGTAATCCTTGCTCTTCTCCTCGCGCTCGTTCTTCTTTTCGCCGCGAATGGTGAGAAGGTTGTCGGTGAGATTGAGCTCGACGTCCTTCTGCTCGAGACCGGGAAGTTCCGCCGTGATCTCGATCGCCTTGTCGGTCTCGCTGACATCCATGCTCGGCAGGCTTCTGCCGGCCGCGGCGAAGGCCGGGAAGTTGCGGGAAAGGCCTTCGAACGGGTGATCGATTTCCTGCTGCAGGTACGCGAATGGATTGGCTTCGCGACGGGCGACATTGCGATCAGTGGTCACGGGCACCATAGGCTTGATCATGATTGCCTCCTATGTAAGCCGAACTGGCGCTGGAACTTTACGGCCTGTCCGAAGGACGGGCGTTGAGCGAAATCAAGCGAGACCCGGAGTATGCGCGGCAGACTGGAACCAACGTTTCCCTTGAGGCCTCAGAGAGGTGTTGTTGATGTACGCCATGGTCCTTCAGGCCCCCAACACGCCGCTCGTGCGTGAGCAGCGGCCCGATCCGTCGCCCGGACCGGGCGAGGTGCGCGTCAAGATCTCCGCCTGCGGCGTCTGCCGCACCGACCTGCATGTCGTCGACGGCGAATTGCCTGACATCCGTTATCCCATCATTCCCGGTCACGAGGTCGTCGGCCGGGTCGATCTGCTCGGCGAAGGCGTTGACGGCCTCGCGCCAGGTGCGCGCGTCGGCGTGCCCTGGCTCGGCTTCACCTGTGGCACCTGCCCTTATTGCCGCGAGGGCAAGGAGAATCTCTGCGACCATCCGCGCTTCACCGGCTACACCCGCGATGGCGGATTTGCGAGCCACCTGATCGCCGATGCGCGCTATTGCTTTCCGCTCGGCGAGGACGGCGACGATGTCGCGCTGGCGCCGCTGCTCTGCGCCGGCCTGATCGGCTGGCGCTCGCTGATGATGGCCGGCGACGGCAAGCGCCTCGGCATCTACGGCTTCGGCGCGGCGGGCCACGTCATCGCTCAGGTCGCGCGCTGGCAAGGCCGCGAGATCTTCGCCTTCACGCGCGACGGCGATACGGAGGCGCAACAACTCGCTCTGTCGCTTGGCGCCGATTGGGCGGGCGCTTCCGGCGACAGGCCGCCGGCCGAACTCGACGCCGCCATCATCTATGCGCCAGTTGGCGCCTTGGTGCCGCAAGCCTTGCGTGCGTTACGCAAAGGCGGCCGCGTGGTCTGCGCCGGCATCCACATGTCGGACATTCCGTCCTTTCCCTATGATATTCTCTGGGAGGAGCGGCAGATCGTCTCGGTCGCCAATCTGACACGCCAGGACGGCAGGGATTTTCTGAAAGTGGCGCGCGAGGCGAACATCAAGACGACGACGACCACCTTTCCTCTGGATCAGGCCAATGAGGCGCTGGCGCACCTGCGCAGTGGCAATCTGGTCGGCGCGGCGGTGCTGCGGCCATGACGCCACCGTCCTCGCATCAAGGCACGACCGACCAGGACCGCGTGCTGGATTTTCTCGGCAAGCCGTCCGGCGGGCATGGTACCCGTCGCATCGACACGCACGGCTCGATCGTGTTCCTGAAGCCCGACCGCGTCTACAAGGTCAAGCGTGCGGTGCGGCTGCCCTATCTGGATTACTCCTCGCTCGACAAACGCAAGCACGCCTGCGAGGAGGAGATCGCCATCAATCGGCGTTTCGCGCCGGAAATCTATCGCGGCGTGGTACCGATCACGGAAGGCGAAGCTGGCCCCGAAATCGGCGGCAAGGGAGACGTCATCGAGTGGGCGGTCGAGATGGCGCGGTTCGACGAGAACCAGACGCTCGACCATCTGGCGGCACGAGGCGAGATCACGCCAGAACTCGCCGAACCGCTGGCCGAGGCGATCGCCGCGTCCCACGACAGCGCACCGGTTTCGGATGGCGAGACCTGGCTCGCCTCGCTCCCCGGCATCATCGAGCGCAACACGACAGCGTTTCGCAGCCATCCCGCACTTGCAAGCGCCGAGGTCGAGCGCCTGCATCTGCTGAGCTGCGATCTGCTCACCAAGAACAAGGTGCTTCTCAAGCAGCGCGCCGCCGCTCGTAGGGTGCGCCGATGCCATGGCGACGCGCATCTCGGCAACATCGTGATGATCGATGGCAAGCCGCGCCTGTTCGATGCGATCGAATTCGACCCCGTCATCGCCACCACGGATGTGCTCTATGACCTCGCCTTTCCGCTGATGGACCTCTTGCATTTCGGCAACCGTGCTGCCGCGAACCGGCTGTTGAACTCCTATCTGCAGGCCACGTGGCAGCAGAACGCCGGCGCGCTTGCCTTGCTGCCGCTGTTCCTGTCCATCCGCGCGGCAATCAGAGCCAACGTGCTCCTGACCAAGCATGCGCAAGGCGGCGGCGCCGCCGTGCTGTCGGATGCGCAGTCGTATTTCGAACTCGCACGCAAGCTGATCGCGCCGGGAAAGCCGTCGCTGATCGCGGTCGGCGGCCGCTCAGGCACCGGCAAGAGCGTGCTGGCACGCGCCATCGCCGGACTGGTCCAGCCTGCACCCGGCGCGGTGCTGCTGCGCTCGGACGTGATCCGCAAGGAGATCTTCGGAGTCGACCCCCTGGTCAAGCTCCCCGAGTCGGCGTACGCGCCCGGAACGTCCGAGCGCGTTTATGACGCAATGCTCGATCGCGCGCGAGCTATGCTGGCGCAGGGATTTTCCGCGCTGGTCGACGCAGCGTTCCTGAAGGAAGACGAGCGAAACCAGCTTCGCCCGCTTGCGGCCTCCTGCGGCGTCGATTTCTTCGGGATATTCCTTGTTGCCGAGACCGCCGTCCGCCTCGCACGCATCGGCGCACGCCGGAATGACGCCTCCGATGCAACCCAGGACGTGGCGCTGTTTCAGGACAGCATCGACACCGGCGTCGTCGATTGGGCGCTCGTGGATGCGTCGGGGACTCCGGAGGAAACGCTGGAGCGGAGCGTGCGATGTCTTCCGCGGCGGGCCGCGCCAGAGGATTAGATCGAAACGATGACGGTCCTTCTCCTCTCCCCGTTCTTACGGGGAGAGGGTCGGGGTGAGGGGCTTTCTCCAGGCGGACGGTGATAGACGGACTCGCGGAGACTCCCCCTCACCCGAAATTCAAGCTCAGCTTGAATTTCGACCTCTCCCCGCAAGCGGGGCGAGGTGACGCGGGGCCCGCATCGTGGACGAAAGCGCTAGTGCTGCAGCACGTATCGGCCGGGCGCATCCTCCAGCGCGTTGGCGTCCTTGCCGGCGCCGCCCATGGGTGGCGGCGCAACCGGTTCGCCGGAATGGGCATTCAGGAACGCGACCCATTCGTGCCACCAGGAGCCTTCGCGCTTTGGCGCGACCTTCAGCCATTCATCCGGCCCGACGTAGAGCCCGTCCTTCAGCTTGGTCAGGACCTGGTAGGAATGCCACGGCTCGTTGGGAGCTGCGACGACGCCGGCATTGTGTCCGCCGTTCGTGAGCACGAACGTCGTATCGGCATCGGCGAGGAAATGGATCTTGAAGGTCGATTTCCAGGGAGCGACGTGATCGCGAAGCGTACCGACGACGAACATCGGCGCATGCAGATCGGACAGCGAGATCGGCTTGCCGTCGACGCGATAACGCCCTTCGGCAAGTTCGTTGTCGAGGAAGAGCTGGCGGAGATATTCCGAATGCATCCGATAGGGCATGCGTGTTGCATCCGCATTCCATGCCATCAGGTCGCTGAGCGGCTGCCGCTCTCCGATCAGGTAGTCACGGATCATCCGCGACCAGATCAGGTCGTTGGAACGCAGCATCTGAAAGGCGCCGGCCATCTGCGTGGTCTCGAGCACGCCGCGCTGCCACATCATATCCTCGAGGAACGAGACCTGGCTTTCGTTGATGAAGAGCGTGAGTTCGCCGGCCTCGGTGAAGTCGGTCTGCGCGGCCAGCAGCGTCACGGTGCCCAGGCAGTCCGGCTTCTCCTTGCTCAGCCGCGCCGCCGCGATCGACAACAGCGTGCCGCCGAGGCAATAGCCGGTGGCGTGAATGGGCTGGCCGGGGACGATCCGGCCGATAGCCTCGAAAGCGGCATCGACGCCGAGCCGGCGATAGTCCTCGAGACTGATGTTGCGGTCCTCGGGCGTCGGGTTGCGCCAGGAGATCATGAACACGGTAAAGCCGCTCTCGACCAGGAAACGCACCAGCGAATTGTGCGGCGACAGATCGAGGATGTAATATTTCATGATCCAGGCCGGCACGATCAGGATCGGCTCAGGCCGGACTTGCGATGTGGTCGGCGAATACTGGATCAGCTCGATCAATTCGTTGCGGTAGACCACCTTGCCCTTGGTGACAGCGACGTTCTGTCCAACGACGAACCTATGTTCCGGCCCGTGACCGGTCACCAGCGCCTTCCAATCCTCCAGCCAATTGTGCAGGCCGCCGACGAAATTGCCGCCGCCGGTCTCCATGATCTTGCGCAGCACTTCGGGATTGGTCAGCGCGAAATTCGTCGGCGCCAGCACGTCCAGCCACTGCCGGATCGCGAAATCCGCAATCGCCGCATCCTGCCGCGCCACGCCATGGACATCGGTGGTGGCCGATTGCCACCACTGCTCGGTCAGCAGGAACGCCTGCGCCAGCATGTTGAAGGCCGGCAATTCCCAGTCCGGCTCGGAAAACCGCCGGTCGGCCGGCGCCGGCGCGATCAGGCCCCAGGTGCGATAGACCGGATGCGGGTTCGCGAGTGTCTCGAAAAACTGCATCGCGTCGCGGATAGCATCCCGTGCAAGCGTCAACTGCTTGCCCGGCGAGATCCCCAAATGGAGCTGCCAGTCGAGCAACGCCAGCGTAAGCGCGGCGGGAGACAGGCCACCAGTCCAGCGGGCGATCATGGCATGGGCGAGGTGATCGATCACGTCGAACGCCGATACCGGCTCGGACGGTGCTGGTACCGCGGGGACCGTCGCGCCGACTTGCAATGGCGGCTTGACCGGGTCGAATGGAACGACTTTGGAATCCATGGCCTGGCAACCTCCATTGACTCCATTTACGCTAGTGCCGCCAGCGACGGTTTGAGCTGCGTCAAACTGGTTTGCCACGGCCTCCCGTATGGATCGGGCGGTCCGAACCGCATGCAGCGAGCGCCCATGGGTATCCTGTCTCGCTCCGAACCGAAACCAGAGGCGTTCTGGCGCACGCCGACCGAGACGCTCCTGCTGTCTCTGTCTTCGCAGCGAAGCGGGCTTGCGCAGGCCGACGCAAAGGACAGGCTGGCGCGGCTCGGCCCGAACTTGATGCAGCTGTCACAGAGCCAATCGATCCTTAAGAAGATCGTTCAGCGCATTCTCAATCCACTGGTCGCAATCCTGATTGCGGCTGCGGCCATTTCAGGCATGAGCGGCGACATCGGCAGTTTCGTCATCATCGTGCTCGTGATCGGCATGTCCTTAACGCTCGACATCGTCCAGGAGCACCGCGCCGAACTGACCGCCGAAGCGTTGCGGCAGTCGGTGGCGATCCAGGCCGACGTCGTGCGCGACGGGGCTATCGTCTCCCTTCCCGTCAGCGAGCTGGTGCCGGGCGACGTCGTTCACCTCCGCACCGGAGACCTCGTGCCCGCGGACGGAATCGTGCTGGACGTGCACGAACTGCAGGTCAACGAGGCCTTGATGACGGGCGACCCGTTTCCGGCGAGCAAGACCACCGCGCCATGCGCGGCACCCTGCCCGCTGAAGCAAGCAACGCGCTCTTTGCCGGGAGCAGCGTGGTCAGCGGCAACGCAGTGATGCTGATCGTCGAAACCGGCCATCGAACGCGCTTCGGCATGATTGCTGCCGAGCTCGCCACCAACGCGCCGCCGACGGCGCTCGACGGGAGCGTGATGAATTGCATCCGCAACGGATGCTGCACTCCCTCTCCCGCTTGCGGGAGAGGGCTGGGGTGAGGGTGTCTCCGCATTGGGATGCCCTGAGTGGAGAGAGCCCTCACCCGCTACGCCAAGGCGCAGCGACCTCTCCCTCAAGCGGGAGAAGTGAGGTCCGCAGCGCGCTCCAAATTCACGCGAAGCCGAAAAATTCCTTCCCGCGGGCGATGATCTCCTTGTCGGTCGGGTGATCACTCGCCTCGACGCGAAGGATGATGTTCGGGTAGGTGTCCTGCAGATGATGCAGCAGCTCGGTCTTCTCGTTCCCCGGCCCCATGATCAGGACGTCGGTGCAATTCTGCAGCACCTGCCCCACGCTGACCAGGAAAGCGGGATCACTCTCGACCTTGCCTGAGCCGATGCTGTTGGCCTTGTGGTGAAGATGGGTCGAGGACAGATGCGCCGGCACCACGATGGAATCCACGCCCGTGAGGCCCATCGAGAAGATCTTTGCGGTGAGATGATCGATCCAAACGACCGCATGCGCATGCGTCGCGGTCGTAGTTCGTGTCGCAGAGCTGGACATTGCTTCTCCTTGCGTCAGTGATGGTGTTCGATGGCTCAGCTCATATATTGGCCGCCATTAATCGACAGCGTCGAGCCGGTGATGAAGCCGGCCTCGTCGGCGGCGAGAAAGACGACCGCGCGCGATCTCCTCGGGCCGACCGAGCCTGCCGACCGGAATCTGCGGCAGGATCACATCCTTCATGACCTCCGGCGAGACCGCACCCAGCATCTCGGTGTGGGTATAGCCGGGACAGATCGCGTTGACGGTGATGCCGACCTTCGCGCTCTCGAGCGCAAGCGCCCGCGTGAAGCCAAGCTCGCCGGCCTTCGCGGCCGAATAATTGGTCTGTCCGAACTGGCCCTTCTGGCCGTTGATCGAGGCGATGTTGACGATGCGGCCGAACTTGCGCGACCGCATGCCCTCGATCACGGATCGGCACATGTTGAACAAGGCGTTGAGGTCGGTATTGATCACCGCGTCCCATTGCGCCTTCGTCATCTTCTGCAGGCTGCTGTCGCGCACGATGCCGGCATTGTTGACGAGAATGTCGATCGGACCGAGCGCGGCTTCCACCCGCTTCACGCCGGCGCCGCAGGCGGTGAAATCGCCGACGTCCCATTGAAACACCGGTATAGCTGTTTCAGCGTGAAACGCCTCGGCCGCCTTGTTATTGCCGGCATAGGTCGCCGCCACGCGGTAACCTTCCGATTGAAGCGCCCGGGCGATCGCGGCGCCAATGCCCCGAACGCCGCCCGTAACCAACGCAACGCGTCCCATGTCGATCCACCCTTGCCTCTGCAAACTGGCCGTGAACCAATAAAGAAGGGAGACCGAACGCCCTTTGATGTGGGTCAACAAAGGGAGGAAACTGCGCTGACATAGTGAGTTCGCCAACGACGGGAAGCGCCCGCAGGCGGCTTTCGTCCGTCATCAGGGAGAGATTCATGTACAAGAACATTCTGGTGCTGGTGCCCACGGAATTGTCGACGCGTCCGGTCGCCGATGGCTCGATATCGCTCGCGGCCACGTCCAAAGCCGAACTTGAAGCGCTGGCGATAGGCTACGAGGCAAGCAGCATACCGATGACGGCGGAAGGTGGCGCCGCGATCGGCTCGATCTATGAGATCGAGCGTCAGCGCGCGTTCGAGCGCGCTGACGGCGCGTTGCGCATGTTCGAGGCGCAGGCCAGGAATGCAGGCATCACCTACCGCTGTCGCGCCCTCAGCGCGCCTCCGGGCGAGGCGGTCGAGATCGTCGGCGCGGCCGCGCGGCTGCACGACCTGACGATCGTGTCGCAGCCCGAGGTCGATCGCGACACCTTCGACAACAACCTCGCCCAAAAAACCCTGTTCGAGGCCGGCGGCCCGGTGCTATTCATGCCTTACACATTCAAGGGCGCCTTGAGGGCAAAGCGGATCGGCATCTGCTGGGATGGCAGCCGCGTTGCGGCGCGCGCCTTGCATGACGCCATGCCGTTCCTCAAGGCGGCAGAGACGCTGACGGTCATCACCGTCAACGAAGACGACAACGTGCCGAGCGAGGCGTCGCCGACCCATCTCGCGCGATACCTGGCGCATGTCGGCGTCGCGGTCCATCTGACCTCGCTCAGGGGGGATGATGCCGAGATCCAGCCGGGCATCCTGTCGCTCGCGGCCGACGAGTCGCTCGATCTCCTGGTGATGGGCGGCTACGGGCATTCGCGCCTCAAGGAAACCGTGCTCGGCGGGGTCACGCGCGAGATGCTGCGCTCGATGACTGTGCCGACGCTGATGTCGCATTAGATTCGAGACAGATGCCATGCGCGCCCACCAGATCATGACCAGGGACGTCATCACCGTCAGCCCTCATGCATCCATCATGGATGCCGCCAATATCATGCTGCGCTGTCGCCTGAGCGGCCTGCCGGTGATGGGCGAGGATGGTATGCTCAAGGGCATCGTCTCCGAGAGCGACTTCCTTCGCCGCGGCGAGATCGGCACCGAACGCCGACGCGCAGGTTGGCTGCAGTTCTTCGCCGGGCCCGGCCGCGCGGCGATCGATTTCGTGCATGAACGCGGGCGTCACGTCGAAGACGTCATGACGCCGGATCCGATCACGGTGGACGAGCAGACGCCCTTGGACGAGCTCGTGCGCATCATGGAAAAGACGCGCGTGAAGCGCCTGCCGGTGATGAGCGGCAAGATGCTCGTCGGCATCATCACGCGCGCCAACATCCTTCAGGCGGTCGCGAGCCTTGCCAAAGAAATCCCCGACCCGACCGCTGACGACCAGCATATCCGCGATCGTATCCTGCGTCAGATTCAGGGCACCGATTGGCGGCCCGCCGGCTTCCAGGTCACCGTGCGCAACGGCGTCGTTCATCTCCATGGCGTCATCTTCGACGACAGCACGCGCAAGGCGGCCATCGTTCTCGCCGAGAACACCGCCGGCGTTAAAGCGGTCCACGATCACCTCTGCTTCGTGGATACTTATTCGGGGTACTACGTGGAGCCGCCGGAAGACGTCAGTGCGGCGAGGTGAACCGCCCCCGGGAGCGCTGCCGATTCCATGATTTCTAACTACGCCTCCTGAAGCGATCTTCCGAAAGCGGCCGATCTCTTTCGGAAATGCACGCAACGGGGGCGCTGCAGGATCGATCGTCCGGGATCGACGGCAAGCGCATATCGAAAAAGTACGGCCGACATTCCGGATCGAACGAAAAGTTCTTGCGCATTCTGGCGAGGCCTTATCGGCTGACGTACCCTTCGTGTAGATATGGGTGCGGCTTCAATACAATCGCCGCACGGAAATTCGTTCAGGATCGGACTATCGCCATGCTCAACGATGGGCGAGCATTTGACCGCGAGACAACAACAACGGCCGGCAGCTCGAACATCTCGTCGGAGCGAGCGCTGGGTATCGCGCATATATGGCGCTTTGCGCCGCGTTGGCATCAACGCACAAGGCGCATCGTCACGGGAATAGCCGGGCTCGCCGCGGTGGGCACCGTATTGGGCGGCCTGACCGGCTATTGGACGACCTACAAGGCGCTCAACGACTGGATCAGCCGCAGGCAAGTGGTGATGCCGGCGCCGCGCCTCTCCATTGCCGTGCTGCCCTTCGAGAATCTCAGCGGCGATCCGGCGCAGGATTATTTCGGCGACGCCGTCGTCGCGAACCTGACGACGGACTTATCCGTCAACATCCCGGCTCTTGTCGTCATCACCGGCGGCTCGGCACTGACAGACAGAAACCAGAGGATCGATCCCAAACGGATCGGTCAGGAGCTGAATGTCCGCTACCTGCTGCTCGGTTCGGTGCTTCGCTCCGCCGACCAGCTTCGCATCAATGCGCGGCTGGTCGACGCTGAAAACGGCGAGCAGTTGTGGGCGGATCGCTTCGACGGAAGCGCGGCCGATTTATTGAAGTTGCAGGATCAGGTCACATCGCGCATTTCCAGCTCGCTTCAATTCACCTTGCCGATCGCCTGGATGCGCAAGACACAGATGACGACGACCACGCTATTGTCGATGTGACGCCAAGCGGCGGTATCGCAAGGGATGCCTGACAATCCCTACAATATGGTCGGATATTTTTTCTTCAGAAGCGAAGCAAATTTTCTGGCGGCCCATGCGTTGAGGCGGATAACCCGAAAGCTATACGAAGGTATAGAACGGGCATACTAACGACTTCTCTCACGGCTTTATCCGCGGCCAACTCTCTCAGAACTAAAGCAAATTCGCCTCGACGCGGAGGCGAGCACGCTGCCGCCATTTGCAATATCTAACACCCGCTAAGCATCTATAACGGGCATCATAGCGCGAAGGGCATATGCTCTTCAGCATTGCAACTGTTGCATTCGCAGAGTTCCTCGGTCGCAGGCGATGCCGACCGAAACTAGAAAGGATGAGCGATGCTTACGCAGGCTATCAACGAGAGGCTGAGCCACCCTCACGTCAGCCTCCCGATCGGCTCGGAATCGCACCACGTCCATCCTGATGCCGAAGGGCTCCGCCAGGAGCACAAGTGGCGCGACCTGAAAGAGGATGATGCGGCTGCGATCGGGGAGATCGCGATTTCGCGCTGGGCGGGTTCGCAAACCGGCTCCCGATACGAGGAGGCGGCAACGCCGCCCGGTCGATATGTGGTGGCGATCGCCCTGAAGAGCACGCGCCTCACCCTGACACGGGGGCGGCAGATCATTTTCGACGGGGTCATGCCGGCGGGCACGCTGCACGTCACGGCGCCTTCGACCCAGCTTGGTGCGCAGTTTCACGCCCCCTACGACTTCCTGCACTTCCATGTCTCGGCCGACTATCTTCACGGGCACCGCGCCGCGGCCGAGCCCTGTGCGACCGGCGAGGATCTCGGCGACCTCATCCTGCTGCGGGACTCCTTTGCCGAGCAGCTCGGCAGGGCGCTGATCGAGCGCGGCAATGCCAGGGACCCGGCTTTCACCCGCTGCATTGGTCAAACGCTGGCCATGCATATCGCCCGACTCGAGACGCCGCGGAGCAAGGTCAACGCGCTGCCGAAATGGCGGCTCAGGCGGGTCGAGGAGTACGTCAACGCAAACTATCATCGCAGCGTCAGTCTTGCCGATCTGGCCAAGGCCGCCGGCCTGTCCCGCATGCATTTTGCGGCCCAGTTCCGGGCAGCGACAGGTTTCCGCCCGCGCGAATATCTGCTGCACCGGCGCGTCGAGCGCGCGAAATCGATCCTCTCCGACGGCGAGACGCCCCTGGCCGAGGTCGCATTGGCAGTGGGCTTCTGCACCCAGGCGCATTTCTCGACTGTCTTCAAGCGCATCACCGGGGAAACGCCGGCGCGCTGGCGAACCGCCAGCCGAAGCGCATCGCCCTCGCCGATCGACCAGAGCGTCCGGACCAAGATCCCGTTCGGCCGGCCACGGGCTGAAGTATGGCGCGCGGATCATCTCATTGCCGCCGGCGGTCACGCCTCGCTGTGACAGCACCTGAGGCCGTGTCGCAAATTGCGACACCGGCCGCCCCATAGTCACTTGCAATCACTCGATTGAAAATCGGCATCATCGCCGTGGCAGCTCGCGCGCGCATGCTTTTGCCGCGCGGCGCGATATTATTCCTATTTCGATCTGTCGGACGCAGCGCTGTCGGGTAACACCTTTGGCTATCCTGTAACACCTTTGGCTAAGGTTGCTAGGCGTTCGGAAAGCAATATGATGCGCTGGATTGGTCCCTCGACGATCTCAGGTCATTTGGAGTTCGGACGGGCACCGCGACGTGTTGCTCCGGTGCGCATCAAGCTGATGCGGTGAAGGACGGAGAGCGTCGGCCACCTGCTTGATTGAGGTCCCGAACATGGGCGACCGCACGCAACGCGCCGTCCGCGAGGCCGGTCGGGATTCGGCCGCGCCGGAGACCGTTTGCTTCGGTCCGTTTCGGCTGCATGCAGGGCAAAGAACGCTGGAGAAGGACGGCACTCCGATTCAGCTCGGCGGCCGGGCGCTTGATCTTTTGATCGCCCTGGTCGAGCGTGCCGGCACGGTGGTCAGCAAGAATGACCTCTTGGCCAAGGTGTGGCCCGACATCATCGTCGATGAAGGCAGCCTCAGGGTGCAGATCGCGGGCCTTCGGAAAGCGCTCGGCGACGGCGAGGCCGGCGCGAGATACCTGACCACCGTTTCGGGGCAGGGCTACTGTTTCGTCGGACGGCTTTCGCATCCGAATAATCAGGAGCAGTCCTCGATCGGGCCGAGCTCCGAACCGCCCCACAATCTGCCGGCGCGGCCGATGCGGATGGTGGGACGCGACCAGACCGTCCGCGACATATCGGCCAAATTGAGGAGCGAGCGTTTCGTCACCGTCGTCGGCCCCGGCGGCGTCGGCAAGACCACGGTGGCGGTCTCCGTCGGCCATGAATTGCTCGAAGCGTTCGCCGGTGCGGTCCGCTTCCTCGACTTTGGGACACTCCATGATTCCGCACTCGTTCCAAATGTCGTCGCCTCGGCGCTCGGCCTCCTCGGCCAGGCTGGTGATCCATCGGACAGTCTGGTGAACCTGCTCCGCGACAGGCGGATGCTGCTGATACTGGATTGTTGCGAGCATGTGATCGAGACATCGGCCGCGCTGGCCGAGCGGCTCTATGCGGAGGCGCCGCAGCTCCATATCCTGGCCACCAGCCGGGAGTCGCTGCGGGTCGAGGGCGAGCATGTTCACCGTCTACAGCCGCTCTTGAGCCCGCCTGATGACGCCGGCCTGACGGCCGCACAGGCACTTGCCTTTCCCGCAGTCCAGCTATTTGTGGAGCGCGCGGCTGCGAGCGGCGGGCATCTCATCGAGCTGAGCGACGCGGACGCGCGCCTGGTTGGCGAGATCTGCCGCAGGCTGGATGGCATCGCACTGGCGATCGAGCTCGCCGCCAGCCGCGCCAGTGCCTCCAATATCAAGGACACGGTCGCGCTCTTGAACGACGCATTCAAGCTCCTGGGTGAGGGACAGCATGCCGTGCTGCCACGGCATCAGACCCTGCGCGCGACGCTCGACTGGAGTTACAAATTGCTGTCGGAGCCCGAGCGCATGGTGCTGCGGCGAGCGGCCGTGTTCGCCGGCAGCTTCACCTTGGAAGCCGCGCGCTCGGTTGCTGGCGCAGAGGACGCCGACGACGGGCAGGTGATCGCGGCCGTTGCGAGCCTGGTGGCGAAATCCATGCTTGCGGCAAGCGCGAGCGGCACATCAACGCGATACAGATTGCTCGACACGGCACGGGCCTATGCCCTGGAACGGCTTGCCGCCAGCATGGATGCCGATGCGACGGCGCGGCGGCATGCCCGCTATTTCCTGCATCTGCTGCAAGAGGTCGGTAGCGGCTCGGCCCCATCATCGGAAGCGAACCGATTTGCGGCGATCGCAGACCAGTTCGGAAACATACGCGCGGCGCTGACCTGGTGCTTCTCCGAACGCGGCGACCGCGCAACGGGCGTCGCGCTGGCCGCAGCGGCCATGCCGTTTTTCCTCAAACTGTCCCTGTTCGCCGAGTGCCAGCTCTGGGCCAAGCGCGCGATCGCACAGCTTGACGTGGCAAATCACAGCCTGAAATACGACCTCGACCTTCACGCCGCCCTGGGCCTGGCGCTGTTGCTCACGAAGGGGACCACCGACGAGGTCCACGCTTTTCTGACGCGAGCGCTTCGAATAGCCGAAGAGATCGGCGACGTTCCCAGCCAGCTTCGCCTGATCGAGCGGGTTCACGTATTCCAGATGAGGGCAGGAAATTTCACGGAAGCGCTGGCGCTCGCCAAGCGCGGCGAAGCCGTCGCGTCCGATCACGGCGACCGCATTAAACTTGCGCATATGCGGATCGCGCTCGGCGTCTCCTGCCATCTTGCCGGAGACGCGCGGCTGGCCCGGTCTTATGTGGAGTCGGCGTTGTTGCAATTGCCGGGCTCGGAACCTGATGTCGATGATCCCCTGAACTACGACTACCTCAGTCGCGCACGAATCACGCTGGCTCGCATCCTGTGGCTTCAGGGATATCCCGATCAGGCGGTCGACACGGCGCGGCGGGCCATCGCCGACACGATGCGTATCGGTCATCCTGCCAAGCTCTGCATGGCGATGCTTTGGGCATTCTCGATCTTTGTCTGGAACTCGGAGACGGAGAGCTACGAAGAATACGCCGACAGACTTATCCTGGAGGCGAGCAAGCACGCGCTCGGGCCGTACCAGACGATTGGCTACGGAACAAAAGGCGTCGTCCTGGTGGCGCAGGGCCAGGTCGAGACCGGGATTGCGCTGCTGCGGGGCGCGCTCGAAGTCATGCACAGCCATCGATATGGCTCGCTCGCGGATTTCCGCATCGCACTGGCGCAGGCGCTCGCCACCATCGGGCAGGAAAAGGAGGCGCTGGAGACGATCGATCTGGCAATCGCCCGCGTCGGGCACAACAAGGATATGTTCTGCATGCCCGAGCTGCTGCGCGCAAAGGCGGAAGTTCTGCTCTCCGCAAGGAGCCCCGATGCGGTGCAGGCAGAGCGCTGCCTGAAGGAATCGATTGACATGGCCCGCCGTCAATCAGCGCTCGCCATGGAGCTGGTTGCGGCGACCTGCCTCGCAAAACTCTGGCTCGGGCAGGATCGCGCTGGCGAGGCGCGGCGGCTCCTCGCGCCGACCTATGCCCGCTTTACCGAGGGGTTCAACAGCCGCGCGCTGAAGGCGGCAAGGGCGCTATTGGATGAGCTCGGCTCGCAGCACCCTGATTCATCGACGGACGCAAGACTGGCGGTTCGGGGGTAAGGCACCGAACGCATCCGCCTGGGCCGATCTGCGTCTATCCGGCAACCGCGATCATGCGAACTCGAAATGAAGGTGCAGATCCGAAAGACCCGAGCCATCCCATCCGGCATGGTACGTGGCGTAAGCATTCAAGGCCACCAGCTTGCGCCATCGGCTCGCAGCGCCCTTCCCAAGGCAACGAGCCCACGGGGGCCGTCCTATCCCCCGCCCCATCCCCGGGACGGCCCCCTTCTCTCCCCATGCATTGTCCCGTGAGCGGATCCCGTCCAAACTGGTGCCCTAATCCGGGCACAAATCATAGTTGGGCCAAAGACGGCTCTCGCAGCAGGCAGGTACCGCGTGCAGGGCGACAATAGCGACGAATCTGCACTGGCATTCGGGCCGTTCCGACTGCTGCCGAAAGCGCGACTGCTCGAAAAGGACGGCAATCCCGTTCATATCGGCGGCCGCGCGCTCGACATCCTGATCTTCCTCGCCGAACGCGCTGGCGAGGTCGTCGGCAAGCGGGAATTGGTGTCCCGGGTGTGGGCCGATGTGAACGTCGACGAGGGCAGCCTCCGCTTCCACGTCAGCGCGCTGCGCAAGGTGCTCGGCGACAGCGCGTCCGGCGCGAGATATGTCGTGAACGTTCCTGGTCGCGGCTATTGCTTCACCGCGCCGATCGTGCGCGCGGATACGAAGCCTGCCGCAACGCCGGCCGGCAGCCCTCCCCTTCCGGCGCAAATTGCCAGGATGATCGGGCGCACCGAAACAGTCGAGACGATTGCCGCCGAGCTCGCCCGCCACCGCCTGGTCACGGTGGTCGGACCGGGCGGCATCGGCAAGACCACCGTTGCCCTGGCGGTGGGGCACCGTCAGCTCGGCGCTTTTGCCGGAATGGTCAGGTTCGTCGACTTCGGCTCGCTGCGGGACAAGCGCCTGGCGCCGAGCGCGCTGGCATCGGCATTGGGGCTTTCGGTCTCCTCCGACAATCCGGTGCCCAGCATGCTGGCGTTTCTGCGCGAGAAGCGGATGCTGTTGATCTTCGACAGTTGTGAGCATCTCTTGGAAAGCCTGGCGATGCTCGCGGAAAGCATCATCCGCGAGGCGCCTGAGGTTTCCATCCTGGCAACCAGCCGTGAATCGTTGCGCGCCGAAGGCGAGCAGGTGCATCGGCTGTTTCCGCTGGATTGCCCGCCGGAGCGCGCTGCCATCACCGCTCCCGACGTGCTGGCCTATCCCGCGGCGCAATTGTTTGTCGAACGCATCGCCGCGAGCCTCGGGGGGTTCGAGCTTGGCGATGGCGAAGCGCCGCTGGTGGCGGAAATCTGCCGCAAGCTCGATGGCATTGCGCTGGCGATCGAGCTCGCCGCCGGTCGCGTCAACGCCTATGGAATCCAGGGCATCGCCACGCTGCTGAACAGTCGCTTCTCGCTGTTGTGGCAGGGCCGACGCACCGCAGCGCCCAGGCATCAGACGCTGAGCGCGGCGCTCGGCTGGAGCTACGATCTATTGACTCCCATCGAAAGCGTCACTCTGCGCAGGCTGTCGGTGTTCGCCGGCACCTTCACGCTGGAAGCCGCCCTCGCGGTAGCCTCCGAGGATGGGACCGACGAAGCCGAGGCGGTTGAGGCGATCGCAAACCTGGTGGCAAAGTCGCTGATCTCGCTGCCGTCTACGGCTCAGCCGGTGCGCTATCGGCTGCTCGACACCATGCGCGCCTTCGCCGCAGAGAAGCTTGCGGAAGGCGGCGAAGCCACAAGGATATCGCGCAACCATGCGATCTATTTCCGCGATCTCCTTGCGGGCATCGCGGCGAGAGCAGCAGCATTCTCGACGGGCGACAGCTTCACTCCCTATGCGGATCATCTTGCCAATGTGCGCGCGGCGTTGGATTGGAGCTTCTCCGACCAGGGCGAGCGCGCGATCGGGATCGGGCTTGCCGCGGCGGCCGCCCAATTCTTCCTGCAGCTTTCGCTGCTGACGGAATGCCATCGCTGGGCGCGACAGGCGCTGGCGGGGTTTGATCCGCAAATTGCCGACCCGCGTCAGGAGATGGAGCTTCAGGCCGCGCTTGGCGTGTCCTTGATGTTCACGCAAGGCAACACCGAAGAAGTCCATGCGGCCCTCACCCGCAGCCTGCAACTGGCAGAGTCCCACAACGACCTGCACTGGCAGCTATGGCTGCTGCGAGAGCTTCATATCTATCTGACCCGGATCGGCGATTATCATGGCGCGCTGGCGATGGGCGAGCGCGGCGCGGTGGTTGCCAGGACATTGAACGATGCCGGTGCCATCCGTACCGCGGAGTGGATGCTCGGAGTCGCCAACCACCTGATCGGGAATCAGAACGATGCCGTCTTGCAATGCGAGAGCGCCACGACCCATGATCCGTCTCGCCTGCAGATCAACATGCAGCGGCTCGGATATGATGACCGGATCGTTGCGCTGGTAGCCCTTGCGCGAAGCCTCTGGCTGACGGGACGTCCCGACCGCGCCATCGCGGCGGCGAGATATGCGATCAGCGAGGCCGAGCGCACAGAGCAGCCGCTCACCATCGGCATCGGCCTGATATGGTCGATCTACGTGTTTCTCTGGGTCGGCGATTGGGAGGACGCCGACAAGCTGATCGAACGTCTCATCAATCATGCGGCCAGGCATTTTCTCGGGCCCTATCAGGCCGTGGGACTGGGACTGAAGGGCGAACTGTTGATCCGCCGCGGAGAAGCCAAGATCGGCATCGAACTGCTGCGCCAGGGCGCCGGAACATTGCGGCAGACCCGGCACAAGATCCTGAGCACGGTGTTCGCGGCAGCGCTCGCCGAAGGCCTGGTGCAGGTGCGGCAATACGAGGAGGCGCTCGGCATCATCGATGAGGCGATCGCGCAGCGCGACAGCGCCGGGCAGTCGTTCGATCTGCCGGAGATGCTGCGCGTCAAGGGATACATCCTGGCTTCCTCGGCCCGTCCTTACGAGGCCGAAACCTGTCTGATGCAGTCGCTCACGTTGTCCCGCGAGCAAGGCGCGCTCGGATGGGAATTGCGGGCGGCCGCGACCTTGGGACGGCTCTGGCGTGAACAGGGCGATGCAGCAAAGGCACATGCACTGATCGTTCCGCTCTATGCACGATACAGTGAAGGCCTCGACAGCGCCGATCTCAGGTCCGTAAAATTACTGCTCGATGAGCTGACTGCGGGTATCTAACAACATCTAACGCGCAAATTCGCCCGCGCTGGGCCATGCTCCCTGTACGATTTTGGGGCTCGTCGAAGACGGGATTTGCGAATGGCATTGCTTGATGACGCCCTCGATGCCTGCGGTGGGCTGGAACGATGGCGTCGGTTGAAGAGATTCACCGTCCACCTTTCCATCGATGGCGCGCTGTTCTCCCGCATCGGCAATGCAGGGCGGCTCAAGGACATGGTCATGGAAGGTTCGACCGAGGTCCAGACGCTGCAATTCACCGGCTTCACCGCTCCCGACAGATGCGGCCTGTTTCAGCCCGACTGGGTCGCCATCCAAAGTCTGCAAGGCGAGATCCTGCGTTCGTGTGGCGACCCGCAGACAGCATTTTCGGATCACCACGAGGAAATGCCGTGGGACGATCTGCGCCTGGCCTATTTTTGCGGCCTCTCGCTCTGGAACTGTCTGACGACCCCCTTTCTGCTGGCGCAACCTGAAATTGAGACCGAAGAGCTGCCCCCCTGGAACACCGGCGGCCAGATCTGGCGGCGTCTCCGCGCGCTGTTTCCACCGACCATCGTTACGCATTCGCGGGAGCAGATCTTCTACTTCGATAGCGATGGGCTGCAACGGCGATTGGACTACGAGGCCGCGGGCACCCCAATCGCACACCTGACCTGGGCGCATCAGAAGTTCAACGACATCGTTATTCCCACGCTCCGCCGCTGCCTGTCGCGTCAGCCCGGTGGCACGCTGGTTACCAAGCCCGCTCTGATCGACATCGAGATCTTCGACGCGGCATTCGAGTAGCAGCCAGCGAGCGGTGTCGACCGTCGCGTCGCGTGTACGATTACTCCTTGCCCTGAACAAAGAGCTGAATCAGTGCGACGAGAACATCGGGCGCATCCTCCTGGCTGAAGTGGCCGGCATTGGGCAGCTTGATGATGGGCCGGTCCGGCCATATTCCCCTGAAGTCGGCGATTTGGACCGCCGGCGAGATAGCTCTGTCCTTCATACCGACGGCGAGCATTGCTGGCTTTGACTTCAGATTGTCGACGAGAGGAAAACCTTCAACGACGTATGGGATAATCCGACCGAGCAGCACATCGAGCGGGAACTCGATCGCTCCGATACAGTCCTCCCTTGCAGGAAAGGCCGAACCATAGGCCGCGAGCCAATCGGAATTCACTGCCGACAGATTCTCAAGACCAATGATCTTCATGATGCTGAGAACGTTGACGTCCAGATGTCCCAACACCTCGCCAAGCGTGCCGGCTTCGTAATGCTTGCGGACAAACTGAAACCAGGGCGTCTGCGCGTCGAACTCCGCGTTGCCATAGCCCGCCAATGTGTTGAGGAGGAACAGGCGCTTGACGCGGTCGGGGTGTCGCAGCGTGAAGGCCGAACCGATCGGCCCGCCCCAATCCTGCATGACCAGGGTGATGTTCCTCAGATCGATCGCTTCGATGAGGTTCGTAAGGTTGTCGACATGGGCTTTCAGCGAATACTCGCGATCGCGAGGAGTCTCGCTTTTGCCGAAGCCCATATGATCGGGAACGATGACCCTGTGCGTCGCAGAAAGCGGCGGAATAAAGTGTCGATATAGATAGCCCCAGGTCGGCTCACCATGCAGACAAATGATGGGATCGCCGTCGCCCTCGTCGATATAATGCATACGAAAGCCGTTCCCGTCAAAATAGTGCGGCGCAAAGGGCCAGGTTGCACCAAACGTCTCGGCCGCAGGAATCGTCATTTGCTGGATCTCCTCATGCGCGGGTGTCAGTTGCAATTATATACGTCATGTAAAAGCCTCATCGAATGTTCGCTACCAACGACGAACCGTCGTAATGCCGGCATGACGATAATCTTTGCGTGAGAAGCCGCGCGTCGGCGACCGAAAATATTCGGTTCCGATTGAATCAGAACCGAATACCCAGACGGGTGGTCAGCCAAGCGCGAATGCCGTCCAGCGTGCGGAAATCGTCCAGAGATCGGGTCGCGACGTCATGATAGGCGCCAGCCACCATCTCGCTCAGCGCGCGGCCCGGCCCGAGTTCCAGAAACACCGTCGCTTCGCTCTCGATGCAGGCCTGCAGGCAATCGGCCCATTGCACCGTCTGCGAGATCTGGACCGCCAGCTTGTCGAGACCGGCTTTGACATCGATGACGGGCGCAGCGTCGATCCCGCTCAGGAGCCGCGTTCCGGCTGGCAGTACCATCACGGCAGCATGGCTTAGTCTGTCGCGGAATTCCGTCGATGCCTTGGCAAGCCGCGGGGTGTGGGAGGCAACTTCCACCGGTACGTCGACGACCCTGGCCGCCTTCATCGCTTTCGCGTCATCGGCGAGCGCTTTCAACGCTGCGCGGCTTCCGCCGAGAATGAAGGCGTCGCCCGGATTGACGATGGCGACGGCGGCATCGTGCCGCTCGCACAAGGTGTCGATGGCATCGCGGGGAAGGCCGCGAACGAAGACCATTCCGTCACCGGGCAGCGTGGCAGCGTCCATCGCTTCCGCGCGGCAGGCCACCAGGTCGAGCGTATCCGTCATGCTCGTAAGGCCTGCGACGCCCCAGGCCGCGACCTCGCCAACGCTGTAGCCGGCAACGATGAGCCGGTCAGGCATTTGGGCGCGCAGCACGGAAGCTGCGGCCAGCGCCTGCAGCGTGCAGAGGATCTGGCCGATGCGATTGTGGTGCAGCACTTCAGCGCTCTCGCTGCGGACGATCTCGCGCGGATCACGGCCGCCGAGCAGCATCGCCGCATGGGCAAACAGGCTGGCCGCCTCCGGCGCATCGCCGGTCAGGGCGAACATGTCGCGGTGCTGCCGTCCCTGCCCCGAGCAGAGGATTGCGAGAGTCATGGCCAACCCAGCATCACGAAGAACACCAGCGCCAGCGCAAGCAGGATCGCATGGACATCAGGGACACGACCTTTCGTGGGCGTCGACGAACAGGGTCATGGCCAATAGATCGGCCGATCCGCCGGGGCTGAGCCGGCGGACGACGAAGCTCTCGTGGATGGCGCGGGCGCGCTCCTGCCAATCGGGCGCACCTACGCCGCCCCGGCCGAGAAATTGCCGCGCCACACGGCGCGCAAACAAGAGGCCGTCCAGCCCGCCGCGATGCAGCAGGTTGGTGTCCTCGACCGCGGCGATCAGCGCAAAGCATGCTTCAACCCGCGCGGCCTCCGCGTCGGCAGCAGCGAGAGCTCCCCTGTGGAAGGCCGGGAGGCCGACGTGGTAGACACTGGGAAATCCCTTGGCCGCTTCGACGCGCGCGCCACCGGCACCGAAGCGATGACGGGCTTTCATGCCATGGCTGTGGAGCAGCACAGGCCCGCCGAGGATGCTGCCGCCCCACAGTCGCGTCACGGTTGCTCCGAGCGACAAAACCGGATCGACCTGCCCGCTGCTCCTTGCGCCCGCCGCCGCGCACAACAGACCGAGGCCGAAGATCGCGCCGCGATGGGTGTTGATGCCCGACGTCGCCGCAAACATCGCCGCCTCGGCTTCGAGACCGATGATCCTGAGCCGCTCCATCGCCCAGCCGCCGGCACCGGCCTCCGCCAACGCGGCAAAATACGGGCCGATGGTCTTGGCACTGACGCGCAGCGTCTCGGCATCCATATCCTCATGACTGCCGCGATCGATATGGCTCACAAGGCCGGGCTTCGGCCATGTCTCCACTTCCAGCAGCAGGCAATCGACGGCGCTTGCCGCGATAGCCGCCGCATCGGGCGCGCATGGCGCCATCACCTGTGGACGAGGCGCGCGGTGCTGCGCGCTCCATGCCAGAGCCGGCGTCATGACAGCATCTCCCCGGCGAGGAAGAGATTCGTATCGAGCAAGGCGACGCCGCCGATGGTCTTGACCAGCACCTGGTCCGCGCCGGCATGCAGCTCCCGCCAGTTCACGGCGGCGCCGTCGTCGCGGACCAGTTCGCCATCGAGCCGCATCGGCGCCGGCGCCTCGATCTCGGCCATGCCGGTGACAAGAGCGGCAACATCCGTGTCACGATCAATGCGCAGCAGCAGATCGAGGTCGGAGTGATCGGTCAGATAATCCAGTCCGGTCAACACGCGCCAGGCCAAGCCGCCGAACACCCTTGCTTCCACCGAATGACGCGAAGCGAGTTCATCGAGACGTTCAAGCGTCGGCCGCCACGTCGGCGGCGCCATCCGAGCCGCCGCTCCTAACGAGGGTGGGGGCGCGATCGAGAGCACGTCTTCGGCCCGCATCAGGAAGGAAAGCCGCCGCTTGCCGGCAAGGGGCGGCAATGGCAAGCCCGCCGCCACGCCGTGCTGCTCGCAAGGCGTGGCACGCCGCCCGATCAACGGCCAGCCGTTCTCGACCCATCGCGCGATCAGCGGATCGGCCGCCAGATCGCTCCGCATCGCAAGCGCCGCACACCAGCTCTCGGGGCGGACGAAGATCAGATCATGGCGCCTCATCGGTCCCTCAGCCGGTTTGCATGGCAAGCTCACGCACGCGCTCCGCGATCTCAGCGGCCTTCATACGGCCGCCGCGCTCCTTGCCGAGTGCATCGCGTCGGTCGCGCGCATCGCCCATGTTGCGCAGCAGTTTTTCCAATTGATCGGCCAGCGAGACCTCGTCGTCCCAGATGACATGCACCGCGCCGAGCTGAAGCAGATTTTGCAGGCCGGGAGCGAACACCGGCGTGGACTTGGCTTTCTCCTCGAGTACCCCGATCGGCAATTTCGTCACCTTGGACATCGACGGCAAGTCCATCACCGCCGGGTCCGCGCCCGGCAGTCCCACCAGCACGCGGGTCGCCAGCGCGGTGGCGAGGAACGCTCCCGCCGCCGAGTGGCCATACAGTAACCCGATCGTGGGCCTTCCCTGGATATCCGCATGGATGAGCGACTTGGCGAGATGAGCCAGGAACTCGTTCAGTCCCAAAAGCT
The DNA here is from genome assembly GCF_059512425.1 of Bradyrhizobium sp. Leo78. Lineage (NCBI taxonomy): Bacteria > Pseudomonadati > Pseudomonadota > Alphaproteobacteria > Hyphomicrobiales > Nitrobacteraceae > Bradyrhizobium > Bradyrhizobium sp. Leo78. Next base: position 42,436 of record NZ_JCAMOT010000038.1, on the reverse strand, counting down.
CGTCGCGCTTGCTCATGCGCTGGCTATCACTGTCGACGATGACCAGGATCGGACCGCTTCCGCGCTTGATCGCGCCAAGAACGGCGCCCGAGAGCCTGATCGCCTCGTCGACACCAAGCGCGGTTCGATCAGCGACTCCGATGACCAGCGCGCGGTCGCCGGATCGCAGCGTGCCGAACCCGAGCAGAACGCCACCGTCATTCTTGACGTCGTGGCCGTCGGGAAACATCGAGGCGAGAATCCTATCGAGCGTCACGGGCAATCCTCCGGACCTTGTCGGCAAGTTCGATGAACTGATCGGCCGGCAGCGCTGGAACGGACGCAGCGTCGGCAACACCCTCCGCCGCCCAGATCTCGACCGCATCCCGGCAGGTGCCAAAGCGCTGCAATCGATCTTCGAGGCGGGACTGTTCGGCATTTAACGTATCGATGCCGAAGCCCGCGGTGGTCTCAAGCAATTCGAGGGCAGCCTCACGGAAGGCTTGCACCGTGTCGTCGGTGAAGAGCTCGGCGCCGCCGATCAGGCGCCGGTGCTTGCCGCCCATCGTGCGCCAGACCAGGGCACGGTCGCGCGAGTCGAACTCTTCGACGCCGCGATTGGTCTCGATGACCTCGGGACCGGAGACGGCGATACGTCCCTGCTCGGACACTGCCAGCGCCGAACAGCAGCCCGCGATCAGTCCGCCGCCGCCATAACATCCCGAGCGGCCACCGATCAGCCCGATCACCTTTACGCCGGCGGTCCGCGCCTCGATCACCGCGCGCATGATCTCGGCAATGGCAAGCTCGCCCGCATTCGCTTCCTGCAGGCGGACGCCGCCGGTGTCGAACAGGATCACTACCGGGATCGACTTGAGCTCCTTCGCCGCACGCAGCAATCCCGTCAGCTTGGCGCCGTGGACCTCGCCGAAAGCGCCGCCCATGAAGCGGCCTTCCTGCGCGGCGACGAAGACCGGCGATTCCGCAAGTCGCCCGCGGCCGATGATGATGCCGTCGTCGAACTGCTCGGGAAGGTCGAACAGTTTCAGATGCGGGCTGACCTCGCGCCGTTCGGGGCCGATGATTTCGACAAAGCTTCCGGGATCGATCAGCAGCCGGATCCGTGCCCGCGCCGAGGCCTCGTAGAAGCTCGTCGCCCTCGCCTGCTCCAGCGACGGCTTTTCCAGATCCGCGACGCTCATTGCTCGTTCTCCGCCATCAGCCGGACAGCCTGGGCGAGACGCAGCGACACGGTGTCCGGCCGCGCGCCGCCGTCATTGATGGAGAACTTGAGCCCGCCCGGCGAGTAGCGCTGGACGAAGTCGGCGACCACGGCGTTCCACACCTCGCCAAAGCCTTCCGCCGCGGTCTTGATCTCCAGTCGGCATTCCGTTTCAGGCAGCACGCGTTCGGCGAGCACTTCCAGATTTCCGGAAGCTACAACACCGATGATCGCCATTTGCCTGGTCCCGCCGGCACGAGCGCGGGCTTGATGGTGAAAGCTCAAATCTTCCATCGCGGCTATCCCCTCACCAGTTGCGGAATTGCGAGGGCGGCGCGTAGAGCCCGCCCGACCACCGCACGAGATCCTTGATCGAGCGCGCCGCCAGCATGCTCCTGTCGGCGTCGAGCGGATCGATGCCGAGATCCTCCGGCCGGCGGATCACGCCGCGCTCGCGCAAGTGCTGCACCATTTTCCTGTCCCTTCTGCGGCCGACATCAGTATAGCCGGCGACGCCGCGGATCGCCTGTTCGCGTTCGTTCTCATCCCGGCACAGCAGCAGGTTGGCAACGCCTTCCTCCGTCACGACGTGGGTGACGTCGTCGCCATAGATCATCACCGGGGCGAGCTCGAGCTTGAGCTTCTCGGCGAGCGCGAGCGCGTCCAGCTTCTCGACCAACAGCGGCACGTTCTTTTCGCCAAAGGTCTCGCCGATCTGCACCACCAGCTTGCGGCCACGGCGCAGCAGCGCCGAGCCGTCGGGATCGGCCTCGCGGCCGGCCTGCAGCCATGGCGTGCTCGGATGGCGCCGCCCGCGGGCATCGGCGCCCATATTCGGCGCACCGCCGAAGCCCGCAATACGCGAGGTGGTCACCGTCGATGAATTGCCCTGCAGGTCGATCTGCAGCGTCGAGCCGATGAACATGTCGCAGGCATAGAGGCCGGCGGTCTGGCAGAAGGCGCGGTTGGAGCGCAGCGAGCCGTCAGGCCCGGTGAAGAAGACGTCGGAGCGTGCGCGGATATAGTCGTCCATGCCGACCTCGGAGCCGAAACAATGGATCTGCTCGACCCAGCCCGATTCAATCGCGGGGATCAGCGCCGGATGAGGATTGAGCGCGAAATGGCTTGCGACCTTGCCCTTCAAGCCCAGCCGCTCGCCATAGGTCGGCAGCAACAATTCGATCGCGGCTGTGGAGAAGCCGATGCCGTGGTTCAGCCGCCGCACGCCGTAGGGCGCGTAGATGGCCTTGATCGCCAACATCGCTGTCAGGATCTGCCCTTCGGTAATGGCGCCGGGATCGCGCGTGAACAACGGCTCGACGAAGAACGGCTTGTCGGCCTCGACCACGAACTGCACCCGGTCCGCCGGGATATCGACGCGCGGCACCTTGTCGACGATCTCGTTGACCTGGGCGATAACGACGCCATTCTTGAAGGCCGTCGCCTCGACCACCGTCGGCGTGTCCTCGGTGTTCGGCCCGGTATAGAGGTTTCCGTCATGGTCGGCGCTGACGGCCGCGATCAGCGCAACCTGCGGCGTGAGGTCGATGAAGTAGCGCGCGAACAATTCGAGATAGGTATGAACGGCGCCGAGCTCGATCTTGCCGCCGAACAGCATGCGCGCGATGCGCGCCGCCTGCGGTCCGGAATAGGCATAGTCGAGCCTCTTTGCGACACCGCGGTCGAACAGGTCCAGATGTTCCGGCAGCACGATGCCGGACTGCACCATATGCAGGCCATTCACCTTGGCGAGGTCGACGGCAAGCAGCGCGCGGCACAAAAGATCCGCCTGCTTCTGGTTGTCGCCCTCCAGGCACACCCGGTCGCACGGCCGGATCACCGCTTCCATCAGGCGGGTGGCATCACTCGCTGCGACGATCTTGCCCTTCGCCAGTTTCGCGCCCGCTTCGATACGGGCATCGCGCGCTTGCCGGCCTTGTTGCCAATTCTTCATTCGCCATGCTCCTGGATCCGGCATTTGAAACGATATGCTTCGGATCCGACTGGATCAGTGAGGCGCTCCGGCGGGCATGCGTCAAAACCCTGTCCCGCCGGAGCCCATGCGTCATTCGCAACCGTCTTGTCAGCGGGCTGCCAACTTTTCAGCGTTGCGAGCAGCTTCGGTGATTACGGCCGCCACTTCCTTCGGATGGGATTCGTAGACGGAGTGGCTGGCGCCCTTGATCTCGGTCGTGTGGCTCTTCGCCCGCGCGTAGTACCAGCGCTCGAGATCAGGATTGATGATCTTGTCGCTCTCGGCGACGATGCCCCAGCTCGGTTTGGTCTTCCAGGCAGCCGCGGTCAGCGGCGTGCTGAAGACCTGGGCCGCAGCCAGGACCTGGGAGCGCGACTCGAACTCCGCCTGCTCGCGCGGCAGATCGGGCGCGAAGAGCTTGGGAAAATCGGCAGGGTTCAGATAGGTGTATTGATCTGGCGTCTTCTTGATCGCGCCTTCGCTCTTGGCCAGCACGCTCGGCATCTTCTTGCCAAGTTCGCCCTCATCTTCGCCGACATCAGGCGCATGCGCGGCGACATAGACGAGACCGACCACGTTTGGATGAACGCCCGCCTCCGTGATGATCGAACCGCCATAGCTGTGGCCGACGAGCAGCGTCGGACCGTCCTGCAAATCGAGGATTCGTTTCGCCGCCGTCACGTCGTCGGCGAATGAAGTTTCCGGCTCCTGCACCATGGTGACATGGAATCCCTCCTTGGTGAGGATTTCATACACGGGCTTCCAGCCCGACGCATCCACCCAGGCCCCGTGCACCAGAACGATGTTCTTGAGCGGATCGGCGCGCGCAGGGACAACTGTCGAAACAAGCGAAAGAGCGGCCGCGAAGGCCAGGCAGGCTTTGACGTGCTTCATGTCCGAAGACTCCAGGTTGCGTCGCGCAAAACATAGAGGCGGGAACCGTCTCGCGTATTTCTGCAACGAAAGGCGTTTTCGACTTTGCACGCCGCCGAGTGATATCGGCTCCATAATCCACTCACGCTGGCCGCGGAGCGCAACTATTGTAAGCGCTTCCCGAAATGGCCGGACGCGCCCTCATATGGTTCATCAACATGCGTAGACACAAGTTCACTCGAGTTCTCGGCCTGGTTGCGGCAGCAGCCGCCGTCGAGATGCTGTTGCCATCGATCGGCTCGACGCAGGAATTCCGTCGGGATCAGGCCGCGAGCGAAGCAGCACCGCCGCTCGTCGTCGAGCTGCGATTACACAGCGGCCTGCGTCAACGCCTGCTGTATATATCACCGCCCAAGCCGCTTGCCGCGATCGTGATGCTGCCGGGCGGCGCCGGAAATATCGACATCGAAAGCAATGGTGATATCAGGCATGGCGACAATTTTGTCGTCCGTTCGCGCGAGTTGTGGGTGCAGCGCGGATATGCCGTGGTCATTCCCGATACGATCAACCACGCCAATCTCCGGGGCGATCGCAGCTCTCCGGAGTATGGCGGGATCGTTGTCGAACTCGCCGAGTTCGCGCGATCGCAGGCTGGCGTTCCCGTGTTCCTGCTCGGCACGAGCCAGGGCGCGATCGCAGCGGTGAATGGCGCCACCCGCGCGCCGCAGGGAAGCGTTTCGGGTCTGATTCTCACGGAATCCGTGTCCAGGGTCGGCAAGAGCGGCGAAACCGTTTTCAGCGCGAAACCGGAGAACGTGCGCGTGCCGCTTCTCATCGTCGCTAACAGGAGCGACCGGTGCAACGTCGCGCCGCCCGGCGACGCGCCGCGCATCGCTGCGGCGATGGGCCATTCCCCCGAGGTCCAGGTCCGATTCGTCAGCGGAGGAATTAACCGGTCGCGGCACGCTTGCGGATCCTTGTCGCCGCACGGCTATTACGGAATCGAAACGCGCATCGTCGATCTCGTTGCCCGCTGGATCAGCGAGCATCGCTGATCCCGCTCTAAGGCCGTGCAGCCAGCTCGCTGCGGTTCTCGGCCCGCGTGGCTTCGTCGTGGATCGGCACCGGCGCCATCGCCTCGAACACGCCATCATGCCGGACCAGCGCGTGGAACAGCGCGGCGGCGACGTGCATCAGGATCAGCGCAAAGAATGCGAAGGCCAGATAGAAATGCGCGTTCCACAACAGCGTACGGAGGCTGTCGCTCTGCGGCAGGATCGCTGGGAGATAAATGCCGCCGTACAGCTCAACAGGATAGGCCGATGCCGACAGCATGGCCCAGCCGAGCAGCGGCATGCCGATCATCAGTGCATAGAGCGCGTAATGCGACAGTTCCGCAGCGAGCTTCATCGGCTCGGGCAGATCAGCCGGCAGCGGCGGCGCGCCGTAATAGAAGCGCGTGACCAGGCGGATCAGCGCCAGCACCAGGATGACACTGCCGAGCGTCTTGTGGATCGAGACCAGCGGCACGTATTTCGGCATGACCGTGGATACCATGCCGACGCCGATGAACAGCATCGTCAGGATGCAGACGGCCATGACCCAATGCAGCAGGCGCTGAAGTGGGGAGAAGTGATGGATAGCGTTCATGGCTTCGGGCCCGTTACGGTTCGCGGATAATCCTTGGCCTCCGCGGTGCGGAGATCGTACGACTTGGCGTAGACCGATGAGCGGGCCGCCGGGAAAGGGTCGTCCGACGTGCGCATGCCCGGCGGCAGCACGGTCGGATCGAAGTTGATATCGCGGCAAGGACCATCAGCCTCGGCCTCGATCCGCGACACGACCAGCGTGCCGATCTCGATGGTGCGACGATCCTCCGGCCAGACCTTGGTCGGATCCGCGGTGGGATCACCGGGGTTGGCGACGGTCACCGTCATGGTCCAACGTTGCGGGCCGCTGCGGACGCGCTGCGTGATCTCCTGCTCGAGGAAGTCAGGATCAAACTTCTTGAGGTCATCCTGCGTCACCGGAACCACCTGTGCCTGTGGCAGCAACGACCATCGCACCGCGTGATCGGCACCGGAACTGTCGGTGAAGACGAAGCTGTTGAGGCCGTTGAAGCGATCCTCCGCATAGCTGCCGGTCCAGGGCGCGGTCTTGGCCCATGCGCCGAACGGCGCAAACTCCGGATGCGCTTCGGCAAACACCTTCATGGCGTTGGGGTCCTTGCTGCCCGCTGCGACCAGGAGTTCGTGAAAACCTTCCGGCGTGGAGGCAGCAAAGACCGGCGCATTGATCATCGCCATGCGCCATTCCTGACCATTCGGCGGCATGATCCGCAGTCCCAGGCCCCGCACGCGGACCGACGCATCCGCGGCATCGGGATTGGGCGTGCCCAGATTGAAGCGTCCCAGCGCCGGATGCTGGCCTGCGGCAAGGACCGAGGCGCGTGAGATCGCCGCGCCATTGCCGTTGGATTCGAAAACGCCGGTGAAGCAGATGCCCTTGGCGTGATTGCGGCGGTGGCCGAGCGCCGGGCCGCTTGGCGGCGCCAGCGCCTCCAACATCTTCCAGGGCGTCAGTCGCTCCGGCGAAAGCCATCCGGCGGTGTAGGCGAAGGCGGCCGCGCTGCCGGCAACGACGACGCCGATCAGCACGAGTGATCCCAGCACCGAACGTGCGGGAGATGGACGCGGCTCGGGCATTCGGACCTCACGATAATAATTCTATCCTGGGACCCTCAGTATCGCTCCGGCGCTTCGGCCGGTCTTCCCGAACCTGCCAAGACTCTTTCAAAATCGCACGGCAGGCATCGGGAACGCGCTGCGCGGCGGAGGGGATTGTCCATCCGCCGCCCCCGTCCTAACCTGCCGGAAAAAACAGGTGGAAACGCAATGGCACGGATCAAGACTATCGAGACCGGACTCTACCGGATTCCGCTGTCGGTCACGCTGTCCGACAGCACGCATGGCGAAATCAAGGCATTCGAGCTCATCACCGTTCGCCTACGCGATGCGGACGGCGCCGAAGGCGTAGGCTACACCTACACAGTCGGTCGCAACGGGGGCGCCATCGCTGACATTCTCCGGCGTGAAGTTCCCGAACTGATCGAAGGCCGCGAGGCCGACGATACCGAGGCGCTGTGGCACCACGTCTGGTGGGGCCTGCATTATGGCGGGCGCGGCGGCCCCACCGTGCTCGCGCTTTCGGCGCTCGACATCGCGCTTTGGGATCTGAAGGCGCGGCGCGCCGCACTGCCGCTCTGGCGCCTGCTCGGCGGATTCGATCAGCGCGTCCCCTGTTATGCCGGCGGCATCGACCTCGATCTGTCGGTCGAGGCATTGCTGAAGCAGACCGACGACAATCTGGGCAAGGGCTTTCGCGCCATCAAGATGAAGGTGGGCCGGGCCGATCTCGGTTCCGACGTCGCGCGCGTGCAGGCGATGCGCAAGCATCTCGGCGACGGCTTTCCCTTGATGGCCGACGCCAACATGAAATGGACGGTGGAGGAAGCCATCCGCGCGGCGCGGGCGCTGCAGCCCTTTGATCTTACCTGGCTCGAAGAGCCGATCATTCCCGACGACGTCGCCGGCCACGCCCGGATCCTCGCCGCAGGCGGCGTGCCGATCGCGGCCGGCGAAAACTTGCGCACGCTCTGGGAGTTCAAGAACTACATCGCCAATGGCGCCGTCTCCTATCCCGAACCTGACGTGACCAACTGCGGCGGCGTGACCGCCTTCATGAAGATTGCGCGGCTTGCCGAAGCCTTCAATCTTCCCGTCACCAGCCACGGCGCGCACGACATCACGGTGCATCTGCTCGCGGCCTGCCCGAACCGTTCCTATCTCGAGGCGCACGGCTTTGGCCTCGATCGCTATATCGAGCATCCGCTCGTGCTCGAAGAAGGCATGGCGCTGACGCCGAGCCGCGCCGGCCACGGCGTCAACTTCGACTGGACAGCGTTGGAGAGTCTCGCCGCTTGAGCCGCGATGGATACTGCGCTCCCTCTCCCGCTTGCGGGAGAGGGTTGGTGTGAGGATGTCTCCACGATGGGACTATGATGACAGGGTGATTTGGGCCATCTCCCCGCTATCAAACAATTGAATCAGAACTCTCCACACGTCGTCCCGGGCTTGACCCGGGACGACGGCGAGAGTGCTGTTGAGTGCAGCCGACAACGGTTCCGGCAGACCAAGGGTGATCGGCTTCCATTGTACCTGTGCAAGCCGTGCGCTTTCGGGGTAGGTTTGAGGCAAACGACGAGCTCTGAGAATTTTACTGGAGGCGGAACGACAAATGCCGACAAAAGATCCGGTCAACTGGATGCTGTCTGAAGCGATCGAATCGCTCGCGCGCGCCGAACGGCTGCATCAAAGATTGTTCAGCCTGCAGCCGGGCGGCACGCGCGAGGTCAATTGGGAGCCTCCGATCGACGTGTTGGAGACCGATCGGGAATTGTTGATCTTCGTGGCGCTGCCCGGCGTCGATCCCGATCAGGTGGTGGCGATCATTGAGAACGGCGTGCTGATCATCAAGGGGCACCGGATATTGCCCGCCGAGCTCCGTGATGCGCTGATCCACCGGCTTGAGCTGCCGCAAGGCGGGTTCGAACGCCGCATTGCCCTGCCGGCCGGACGCTATGGCGTGAGCCGGACCGCCTCGAATGGATGCGTCGTATTGCGCCTGTCGAAAGCCGTGTGAGAATTCATGATGTCGCCTGATAGTCAAAATCCCGGTTCGGCTACAGCCGGTGCGAAAACGGAATCGGTCGCGATTCCCTCGGATGCGCTGATCATCGTCGCGGTCCGCAACATCGTGCTGTTTCCGGCCGTGATCGCTCCGGTCACCATCGCCCGCGCGAAGTCGATCGCCGCCGCGCAGCAGGCGCTGCGCGAACAACGGCCGATTGGAATCCTGCTGCAGCGAAACGCCGAAGTCGACGATCCAGGTCCTGACGACCTGCACCGCGTCTGCACGATCGCCAATATCGTCAGGTACATCACCGCGCCGGACGGAACCCATCACATCGTCTGCCAGGGCGTGCAGCGCGCCCGCATCCTGGATTTCCTGCCCGGCACACCATTCCCCGCGGCGCGGGTGCTTCACATCCCGGAGCCGGCGACGACGTCGCCTGAGATCGAGGCGCGCTTTCTGAATCTGCAGAGGCAGGCCGTCGAAGCGGTCCAGCTCCTGCCGCAGGCGCCGCCCGAGCTGGTCGGCGCCTTCCAGGCAACGACATCTCCCGGCGCGCTCGCCGATCTCACGGCGTCCTATATGGACATCAAGCCGCAGGAGAAGCAGGAGATCCTCGAGACCATCGACCTCACCTCCCGGATGGACAAGGTTTCGCGCTATCTCGCCGAGCGGCTCGAAGTGCTGCGGCTGAGCAACGAGATCGGCCAGAAGACCAAGGCCGCCCTTGACGAGCGGCAGCGTGAAGTGCTGCTGCGCGAGCAGATGGCCACCATCCAGCGCCAGCTCGGCGAAGGCGAAGGCAAGGCGCAGGAGGTCGCCGAATTGAGCGCGGCGATCGACAAGGCGAAGATGTCGCCCGAGGCCGAGAGCCAGGCGCGCAAGGAGCTGCGGCGCTATGAGCGGATGCCGGAAGCCGCAGCCGAAGGCGGCATGGTCCGCAGCTATCTCGACTGGCTGATCGATCTGCCCTGGGCGCTGCCGGACGAAAAGCCGATCGATATCCGAGAAGCGCGGCGCATCCTCGATGAGGATCATTTCGGGCTGGAAAAGATCAAGGCCCGGATCATCGAATATCTCGCGGTTCGCAAACTGGCGCCGCACGGCAAGGCGCCGATCCTCTGCTTCGTCGGACCGCCCGGCGTCGGCAAGACCTCGCTCGGGCAGTCGATCGCCCGCGCCATGGACCGGCCGTTCGTGCGCGTCAGCCTCGGCGGCGTCCACGACGAAGCCGAGATCCGCGGGCACCGCCGCACCTATATCGGCGCTCTGCCCGGCAACATCATCCAGGGCATCAAGAAGGCCGGCTCCCGCGCCTGCGTCATGATGCTGGACGAGATCGACAAGATGGGTCGCGGCATCCAGGGCGACCCGTCGGCGGCGATGCTCGAGGTGCTCGATCCCGAGCAGAATTCGACCTTCCGCGACAACTATCTCGGCGTCCCCTTCGACCTGTCGCGCGTCGCCTTCATAGCGACCGCGAACATGCTCGATACGGTTCCGGGACCGCTGCTGGACCGAATGGAGATCATCAGCCTGCCCGGCTACACCGAGGACGAGAAGCTCGAGATCGCGCGGCGCTATCTGGTGCGTCGCCAGCTCGAGGCCAACGGCCTGAAGCCGGACCAGGCCACGATCGAAGACGAAGCGCTGCGGTCGATCATCAAAGGCTACACGCGGGAAGCCGGCGTCCGTTCGCTCGAACGCGAAATCGGCAAGGCGCTGCGCTATGCCGCGGTGCAGATCGCGGAGGGCAGCTCAGCCAAGGTGACGCTCGGCACGCGGGATCTTGCGACCGTGCTCGGCCAGCCGCGTTTCGAAGGCGAGATCGCCCTGCGCACCAGCGTGCCCGGTGTCGCGACCGGGCTCGCCTGGACGCCGGTCGGCGGCGACATTCTCTTCATTGAAGCAACGCGTGTGCCCGGCAGAGGCGGGCTGATCCTCACCGGCCAGCTCGGCGACGTCATGCGTGAAAGCGCGCAAGCCGCGTTGACGCTGGTGAAAAGCCGCGCCACGCAGCTCGGGATCGATCCGTCGCTGTTCGAGAAAAGCGATATCCATGTCCATGTGCCTGCCGGCGCCACGCCGAAAGATGGTCCGAGCGCCGGCGTCGCCATGTTCACCGCACTGTCCTCGCTGCTCACCAACCGCACGGTGAGACACGACACGGCAATGACAGGCGAGATATCGCTCCGCGGCCTGGTGCTGCCGGTCGGCGGCATCAAGGAGAAGGTCGTCGCGGCCGCAGCCGCCGGCCTGACCAGGGTGATGCTGCCGGCGCGCAACCGGCGCGACTTCGACGACATTCCGCAAGGCGCGCGCGACAAGCTGGAGTTCATCTGGCTCGAGCACGTCGACGATGCGATTGCGCAGGCGCTCGAGCCGGCGAAATAGCCGGCCAGCGCGCAATAGGGACGCACCGGGCGCGCGGCTCCCCGCGTGCCCTCAATCCTTGCCCTTGGTCTTCACCAAATAGCTGACGATCGCCGGCACGTCTGCCTCGCCGATCGGCGCCTTGTAGACGTTGATCATCTTGTGCACCACGGCTTCCCAGGCCGCCTTGGGCAGCGGCGGCTGGTTCAGCACCATGTCCGGCGAATGGCAGGCGAGGCAATTGTTGTTGACCGCCTCGGCGCTGGAGCCGCCGGGAAACAAGGCATCGCCTGCCGGCAGCTCCACCGTCGTCGATTTGATCACCGGCAGATCCTGAACCCAGGCCGGCGTCGAGCACAGCAGCGCGGTTCCGAAGCAGCCGATCGCAGCGAGACCTTTCAGCATGATCAGCTCCTACACTGCCTTGACCTGCACGGTCTCGATGACGTTGCGCATGAAGCCGCTGCCGTTCCAGTTCGGCGTGTCCGGCTGGACCTCGCCTGCGGAATTGGTGCAGCGGACCATGAGCGCGTGATTGCCTTTGTCGGCAAGCGCAACATCCGTCTGCCACTGGCGAAAGCCGTATTTGCCGAAATCATCGCCAAGCCTGGCCGGCTGCCATGACTTGCCGCCGTCGCTGGAAAACTCGACCTTGGCGACGCCGGTGTCACCACCAAAGGCGATGCCGCGAAGGGGCACGCGCGTGCCCGCGGTGAAGGACGCGCCGTCAGTGATATTGGTGAAGAACGAGCGCGGCACCATCCGGTTGATCGGCACCATCTTCACGCCGCTCTGTCCCGGCGCGACGCTGGCGTGCGGCGTATCGGGAATCGTATAGGCGACGGCCATCCAGTAGTTGTCATCCGGCTTGTCGAGCACCTCGATGTCGCTGAGCATCTTGATCCAATAGGTCGAGTACCATCCCGGCACGATCAGGCGCAGCGGGAAGCCGTTGAGCAACGGCAGTTGCTCGCCATTCATGGCGTAGGCGATCATCACTTCGCCGTCGCGGGCATGATCGATCGCAAGCGACTTCCTGAAGGTCGGAGCCTCCGGCACCACTGGCTCGTCCAATCCCTTGAAGCGGACCTGAACGGCGCCGGCCTTGACGCCGGCGCGATCCAGCACGTCCTTCAGCCGTACGCCGGCCCATCTGGCGTTGCCCATGGCGCCATTCGCCCATTGCGCGCCGGGCACGCGTGGCGAGAAGAAGCCGCGCGAATTGCCGGAGCATTGATTGACCGCGGCAAGTTCCACCCGCGGCAGGTCGCGTAGGATGTCCGTTATCGACAGCGACAGCGTCCGATCGACATGCCCACGCACCGCAAGCCTGAAGGCGTTCACATCGACCGAATTCGGGATCTCGGCCCAGTGCCAGCGCACGTAGAACTGGTCGTTCGGCGTGAAGACGCCGCGGTCGAACACGTCCAGCGGCGTTTCGAGCAGCGGCGGCCGCACCCGCTGCAGGATCATGTCGCCTTTTTGCGGAAAAGCATGCGTGATCGGCCGTTCCCGCGGCCCGCTCGCAAACGGCAATTTGACCATTTCGTCGGCTAAGGCCGGCGATACGGCGAGCGACAGACCAGCAATTCCAATGTTCTGAAGCACGGTCCGGCGCGACGGACGTTGAGTGGCGGCGGAGCGAACGGGATGCAGGTTTCGCAGCCATTGGCTGAGCGCATCTTCCTTGTCGTTGCGCATCGGAGCATCCTCCTTGGGCAAGCGGTACCGAGCCCATCGGCACCGCCCATTGCAAATCCGAACAATACCATACCCTGCCCAATGTCGAGCTGACATCTGGGTATTTCGAATTTGCCCGCCAATCGGGGCGGCAATTGCGCAACGTCGCGGGAGCGGACGATCAGGCCGCCAGTGCGTCCTGGTTGATTTCACCCTTGGCAAGCGTCGTCAGCAATTCGTCCGCGCGCTTTTCCTCATCGAGCGCGTTGTGCAGCAGCCGCTGGTCCTCCCGAAGGTTGAGCTGGCCCGCGAGCGCGGCCACACTGCCATAGGCTGCGATCTCGTAATGCTCGAGCTTCTGTGCCGAGGCGATCAGACCGGCGTCGCGAAGGTAACCATCCTTCAGGATTACGCACATCTTCTCGGTCTCACGGATCAGCGCCTGCATGGCCTGATCCGTATGTTGCTCGGCGGCGGCATCGTGCTTCTCCAGGATCGACCGCAGCCGCTCCTCCTGCATGATGGTTTCCCGCTGGTGCCGCTCGAGCGCAGCCCTTAGTGAAGGATGCGAGGCCACTTTGGCCATGCGCAGCAACGCCTCGCCAAGCTGCTGCTCGACGCTGACAAGTTCCTGCAATTCGGCAAGGTACATGTCCTTGAATGTCGTGATCTCCATGATGGTATCCTTTCGAGCGGACCGCCGGCCAGCCGGCCGCCGCGGACCTCAAGTGCAATCGCCGATCGGGTCGAAAGATAGCCCCGGCGAAGCTGCACTCGCTCTCCCGCTTGCGGGGGAGGGCTGGGGTGGGGGTGCCTCCGCATTGGGACTCCCCGAGTGGAGAGCGCCCTCACCCCGGCGCAACGCGCCGACCTTTCCCGCAAGCGGGAGAGGTGAAGATTCAGCCTGATCGGCATACTCAAGCTGAGCACTCAACAAAGGGAACCGGTTCCCGGTTCCTAAAATGGGATACCAGCGACGCCGCTCACGCTCGATAGAGATGAAGGTAGTTCGGCGAGAACAGCGCCGTGCTCTTGAGCACGTCCAGGTCGGTGATCGTCAGCGTCCGTTCGCGCAGCAGGATCAGGCCGGAGCTGCGCAAGTCCTGCAGCGTGCGGTTGAGATGGACCACCGAGAGGCCGGTCGCATCGGCCAGATCCATCTGGGTCACCGGAAAGGCGCAGGAATTGCCGTCGATCAGGCCGACCGGCCGCAGCCGTTCATAGATCTCGCATAGCAGATGCGCTACGCGCTCGAGCGCCAGCCGGCGGCCGAGATTGATCGCCCATTCGCGCTGGATCGCGTTGTTCACCAGCGTCTCGCACCAGAACGCCTCCGCGACCGAGCTGTCGTGCGCCACCAGTGCTTCGAACTGCGCGCGCTTGACCTCGGCATAGACCACTGGCGTCAGGCTCGCGATGGAATGATCCATCACCGGCAGCAGATAGGCATAAGCATCGCAGGTTTCGCCTGGCAGGATGAAATTGACGATCTGGCGCCTTCCATGCTCCAGCGTCTTGTAGCGGCACAGCCAGCCCGACAGCAGGATCCGCACGCCATGGACCGCATCCCCCTCGCTGATCAGGTCCTCGCTCGGGCCGACGTGCTGCATACCCTCGCGTATCGCCCGTTCGAGCGCGGCGATCCCATCGTCCGACAAGCGCCGCAGCGCATTCAGCCGCCGGATCACCGGCTGCGCCGGGTTTCCCTCAATGGCTGGGGGATGCATTTAGCCGTCCACCGCGGGCGTATGGATGGTCCGCAGGCTCAACGGAATGGTAATGGTACAGTGAAGGCCACCAGCATTGTACATGATCATGGTCTGCCCCTTGAACTCGAACGCCAGCGTCCGCTCCAGCAGTTCGGTGCCAAAACCCTTGCGCGGCGGCGGCGTGACGGGCGGTCCGCCCCGCTCGCGCCAGTCGAAAACCAGTCGCGGCGGATCGACCGCGTCGTCGATCCGCCAAGTGACCTCGATGCGCCCGGAAGGCCGGCTCAGCGCGCCGTATTTGAGCGCGTTGGTCGCAAGTTCGTGGAGGGCGAGCGCGAAAGTCTCCGCCGGCTTTGCCTGGAAACGTACTTGCGGGCCGGAGACGAGCAATTGCTCGCCCTCATGGGCATTGTAGCCGAGCAGCTCCTCGATGACGAGGTATTCAAGATCGACGCCGGCTTCGGGGTCGCGCGTCACCAGCGCCTGGGTGCGCGCGAATGCGTTCAGGCGGCCGTCGAGATGCGCAGCATATTCGTCGACGCTCGAGCTGGTTTCAGCCGAGCGGCGCGCAATCGAGCGGACGACGCCGAGCGTGTTGCGGACGCGGTGCTGAAGCTCGGCGAGCAGCAGCCGCTGCCGTTCCTCGGCGCGCGTGATCGCGGTGACGTCGATGAAGGTGATGACGACGCCGGCAATGAAATTGTCGATGCTCCGGTACGGCAGGACGCGGACGATGTAGCGCGTGCCGCTGTCGGGCGCGCTGAGTTCGCGCTCGGCGCTGGCGAGCGTGCGCAGTACGCGGCGAACCTCGTCATAGAGCTCCTCGATCGGAATCCGCGCCTTGATATGTGCGATCGGCCGGCCGACGTCGGTGTCGACCAGGTGCAGCACCTGGGTGATCGCCGGCGTGAAATTCATCACCTTGAGGTCATTGTCCAGGAACACGGTCGCGATCTGCGTGCTCTCGAGGAAGTTCTTCAGGTCGCTGGTGGCACGCGTCAGGTCCTGCACGCGGTGCGCCAGCTCGCCATTGACGGTCGTCAACTCCTCGTTGACCGACTGCAGCTCCTCGCGCGAGGTCTCCAGCTCTTCGTTCGCCGACTGCAATTCCTCGTTCAGCGATTGATATTCCTCGTTGGAGGATTTCAGTTCCTCGTTGGTGCTTTCGAGCTCTTCAATGGTGGCCTGCAGACGCTCGCGCGTCGCCCGCAATTCGTTCTCAAGCCGCTCGACGTGCTCGGTCCTGACCAGCGCATTGGGATTATTCTCCTTGCTATCGACGACGCGCAGCGGCCCATCCTTGAACAGCACGACGAAATTGCGGTGGCCGGCAGCGCCCTCCTGAATCGGCTCGACGGTGATATCGACCAGTATACGATGGCCGTTCACGCCGAGTTGCACCTGCTCGGCATGCGCCGTCTCCTTGGTTTCGGCTGCCCGGCCGAGCGCGGTCCGTAATTCCAGCCGGAGATCGCGGTGCACGAGACTGAGCAGGTCGAGCGTCGCCGCACCCGCGGTCGGCTCGATATAGCGGCCGGTGCGGCCGGAGAAATGCAGGATCTGAAAATTCTCGTCGGTGATGACATAGGCGGGCGCGTAGCGTTCGGCGATGCGGTGGGCACGGCGCTCCAGCCCGACATCGGGACCGAGGGATCGCACCGGAGGGACTTCGACGGTCGCGCGCCCGGCCGCCGTCGTGATCGGGAATTCCGGCGGCAGGCGGGTGCCGGTCTCGAGCTTCTTGAAGATGCGTGCCCGACGATCCACCGGCGCGAACAGTTCTGGATGCCGCGTTACGTTCTCGGAGTTGCCGAGGAACAGGAAGCGGTCCGGCAGCAAGGCGAAGTGGAACAGGGGAATGACCCGATTCTGCAGTTCGGCGTTCAGGTAGATCAGGAGGTTGCGGCAGGACACCAGATCGAGCTTCGAGAACGGCGCGTCCTTGATGACGTTATGCTGCGAGAAGATGCACATCTCGCGCAGGTCCTTCACCACGCAATAGGTGTCGCCCTCGCGGACGAACCAGCGCGCCAACCGCTCCGGCGACATGTCGCCGTCGATAGTGGTCCGATAGCGACCGACCCGGGCCGCGGCAAGCGCGCGCCCATCGATATCGGTGGCAAAGATCTGCACCTGCGGCGGCGAGTCGAGCTTGGCCATGTACTCGCGAAGCAGGATGCCTATCGAATAGGCCTCTTCCCCGGTGGCACAACCCAGCACCCAGACGCGGACCTGCTGGCCCGCAGCCTTGTTCTCGAAAATTTTCGGGATCACCTGGGTTTCCAGCACCTCGAATTCGCGCTTGTCGCGGAAGAATTCGGTGACCCCGATCAGGAGGTCATTGAACAGGTGCTGCGCCTCATCCTTGTCCTGCCTTAGGTGATCGACATAGGCGGCGATCTCGTCGATCTGCACCACCTGCATGCGCCGCTGCACCCGGCGGAGGAAGGTGTTCTGCTTATAGCCGTGAAAATCATTACCGGTCTTGTTGCGCAGGATGTCGGCGATACGCGACAGCGAACTGGCGGCGGCGGCGAGGATTTCGTCAAATCCCTGCCTCTCCTCCAGCCGCCGCAGATGGCGGGCATAAACCTGGATGTGCTCGGGAATGTCGTCAGGCGGCAGCACGAAATCGGCGATTGCGGCCGCATTGTTGCTGTCGGCGTGTGGGTCGGCATGATCGCTGGCGACACGTTCGGCGATGGCCAGCCCGCCGTGGTCCTTCAGGGTCGCCACACCCAGCGTCCCGTCGCCGCCGGTTCCGGCGAGAACGACGCCGATCGCCTCCTCGGCCCGGTCTTCCGCGAGCGATACCAGGAAGCTGTCGACCGTAGCGCGTTCGCCCGGCGCCTGCTCGGCCGCACGGATCGCCAGTCGATCGCCATGGATGCTGACGATCCTGTTGGCGGGGCAGAGATAGATCGTGCTGCCTTCGATCGCGGCGCCGTCCTCGATTTCGGAAAGCTTGGTGCCTTCCGAACGCTCCAGCATCTCTCGCAGCCGCCGTTCGTCGAACGCCTCACGGTGCTGCAACACCAACACGATGGTCTGGTCGGAATTCAGCGTCAGTTTTGAGAAGAAACGCTCGATACTATTCATCGCGCTGGCGGACGCGCCGACGCCGATGATCAACGGCGCCTTGGCCCGACGCCGGCCATCCGCTGGTTCCGATCCGGGTTCACTCATGGGGCGGCGGCTCTCGTTGTTCTGTCAGGGCCTGATTCAGCTTGCCAAACCACGCCCATAGCAGAATTGGACACTATCCCAACAGAGATTACGGCGAAATAACGCGCGAGAGTGCGATCTGGTCGCCCGGCGCCACGAGGTCCTTGCGCATAAAGTGTCGGGAGAACGCGCATACCGCCGAAGACGGCCCCGGAACCCACAAAATGCCTTGAAGAACTCACCGCCCTGATGGACGGCGGCTGACAGCGAGCTGTCGCCGGAGGCAGAGCGCGCTGCAGCAGTGCGACGTACGCTCGGGCTTGGCGCCTGATCACGAAGCCTGGACGCCTCACGTCCCCTTGATCGACAGCGGATAGATCTCATTCTCAAGATACGCGATGCGCTGCTCGATCAGCGTGCGATGGTGCTCCCATTGCAGCAGGGTCTGCTCGAGCAGAACGACCAGGCGTTCGGCCTGCGTCGTATCGTGACCGGCAGCCTGCAGATCGAGCAGCAGATCCTGCTGGTTCTGGAGCCGTTTCAAGCCTTCCTCGATATCGCCGTCGGCCTTGAGCAGAACACGCCGCTCCGCCCTGAGCTCTTCGGCACGCTCGGCAAGCGATATGACCATTGGCACCGCCTAAGCTTTGGAAGGCCGCGGGTCCAGCGACTTTAGCACGACGCGCCGGATCATGTCGGCATATTCGCGATATTCCGCCGCCCGCGCCTCGTACATTTGGGCTACCGCGGCCCGGCCGCTCTGGCGGCCATCAAGCGCCATGCGGTGAACCAGTTCGGCGCGCTCCTCGATGATCCGCAGCGCCACCCGCAAGGCTTCGTCAACCCGGCCTTCCTGCTCCTTGGCCAGCACGTCGACGGTGAAGGCATGGCCGACTTGGCAGCGGAAACGCAGCGGATGACTGTCCTTGAGCTCGGAAAGTACGCCGCCGCAGCTCGGGCAAGTCAGCGACGCCGGATCAGCAATCGGGAGCAGGCTATCGCTGCCGATGCGCTCGCCTGCGGCGATCTCGACTTCCAGCCGGATCTCCGGCGGGATCGGTCGCGCGGCACCCGGCGCCTCCCGAACCAGGTCGGACAGCACGTCACCGATCCGTGCGCCGGGCACGCAGAGGTCGACGGTCGTCGCCTCGAGCGCGCGCAGGGGCATCTCGTCGGAAATCGCGTCTTTGGGGTCCTGTACCAGCGCGAAGCCGCCACAGCGCTTGATCGCATTCAGGCCGGCCGCTCCATCGGACAGAAATCCGCTGAGAACAACGCCGATCACCCGGGATCCATAGTGCAGCGCCGCGGATCGAAACAAGGGATCGATCGCCGGGCGCACCATATTCTCACGCGGGCCGCGGCCCAACATCATATGATCCCTGAACACCAGCAGATGATGGTCCGGCGGTGCGAGATAGATATTGCCATGCTCGATGAGCATGCCGTTTTCCGCTTGGCGAACCGGCAGCTTGGCGGCCGCGCTTGCCACGGTCGAGAGGACTCCAATCCCCTGGGCCGGGATGTGCAGTACAATGAACAGCGCGGCGGGCAGGTTGGCCGGCAGCTTGCTCAAAATGTCCTTCAGCGGCGCCGTCGCGCCGGCAGAGCCCCCGATGACGATAATGTCGCGGTTGACCATGGAACCCGTCGTACTCTGGAGTGTTTACGACAAGGCGCGGCTTCGCCTCATGTTCCTAACTTCAATAGGATTCGGGCGGCGAAGGAGGTTCGAGGTATGATGGCAGCACCTGTCCTTCTTCGCGAACGCGGCGTCCTGACCGGACGCAGCATCCTCGTCGTCGAAGACGAATATTTCCTCGCCGACGATATCGCGCGGGCGTGCCGGGCGCTCGGCGCCGAGATCGAGGGGCCGTTCGGCGATGTCGAGGATGCGCTGGCCATCCTGACTGGAGTTCGGGCGGTCGACGGCGCAGTGCTCGACGTCAATCTCAGAAATGCGTCGATATTCCCGGTCGCACATGCGTTGCGGTCGCGCGGCATCCCATTCGTCTTCACGACCGGCTATGACAGGAGCGCGATCGACCCGGAATTTGAAGCCATCCAGCTATGGGAGAAGCCGCTCGATCTTGCCGCGATGACCCGCAGGCTGAGCGAGCTGATGCTCGCTCGAGCCGGACGATGACGGCGGAGAGCTATTTTACGTTTGAAAACGTGATCTCTTCCCCTCGTCGTCCGGGGTCAAGCCCGGGACGACACCGACGCGCGGTTCTAATCGTAGGATGGGTTTCGCTGCGCTCTACCCATCCTACGGGATGGCGAGGCGTGACAGAATCCGCCGGCAAAACTTGAATCAACTGGCCCGCATCCGGCGTGGATGCGGGCCAGCTCGTCTTCCAGACTGTCCTCAGTGGCGATCGGAATCGCCGGCCTTGAGCGCCACTGCGAGGTTGCGCACCGGCCGGGTCACGACGGGATCGAGGTCAAAGCGCTTCTCGAGCAGCTTGAGGATCGAGGTGGTGTCGTAATCCTCGTGGGCGACGCCAGACTTCTCGAAGCGCTTGGAGATCAAGAGCGCGGGGATACGGGTGCCAGGTCCCCACTGGTCCGCAGCCTTCGCGTCATCGCCGCGACGATTGTGGGGCGGCGGCGGGACATGATCCCACTGACCACCGAACTCGTCATAGGTGATGATGATGAGGGTGTCCTTGCCGTCCGGCCCCTCGGTGATCGCCTTGACCAGGTCAACCAGATGCTGGCTGCCTTCGGCCTCGCTGGCATAGCCAGGATGCTCGTTCTCTTCACCGATCGGCTTGATGAAGCTGACGTCCTTCAGCCTGCCGTTCTTTGCCGCCTGGATGAACTCCGCCTCATCCTTCAGATGATCCTTGCGGGCCTTCGTGCCGGGCGCGTAGTTGGCGAAATAGTTGAACGCCTGGTGGTGGAACTGGAAGTCCACGTCGGCGCAATTGGGGAAGACCGCCGTGGGCAGATGGTTCGGGTCGGTGCAGGTGGTGCCGTTTCCGTTGGTCCAGCCCGAAGCGCCGACGTCACCATTGGCGTTCGACCAGCCGCCCGAATACCAGGCCCAGTCGACGTGCTTGGCTGACAGTTTGTCGCCGATGTTGGGCGTGTTGAGCGGTGGCAGGCGCCGGGCATCCGCCGTGCCGGGCGAATAGGGCTGATAGAATGGCTGGGTGGTGTTGACGGCATAGTCGCCGCAGGCGAGCCCGGCCGGCAAACCAGCCTGGCTGCACTTGGCGGTCAGTTGCGCATCCTTCACCGTGGAAAGCGGGGCGTAAAGCGGCGTGCTGGTCGGCATGCCGTTGGCGTCGACGATGGAGTGCAGGTCGGTGGCGCTGCCGTCGTTGGATGCGCCGACGAATTGCGGAGCGGCGGCCGCGACCAGGAACTGGTGGTTAAGGAACGAACCGCCGAAGGCGCCCTGGAAGAAGCTGTCGGCGATGACGTAATTCGGCGCGCCGCGATCGTGCAGATAGCGGTAGATCGGCAGCTTCTTGGTGTCGTAATAGCCCATCACGAGACCCGCAGCATCGCTGCCGGTCATGTAGCGGTTCTGCCGGCCACCATTGATCTGATACTGCTCGCTGTAGAAGCGATGCACGATGTCCTCCGTGCAGCCGCCGGGCAGACCGGTGCCGTTGAGGAAGCCGTGAGACGCGAAAGCGCCGATCG
The DNA here is from genome assembly GCF_059512425.1 of Bradyrhizobium sp. Leo78. NCBI lineage: Bacteria > Pseudomonadati > Pseudomonadota > Alphaproteobacteria > Hyphomicrobiales > Nitrobacteraceae > Bradyrhizobium > Bradyrhizobium sp. Leo78. Next base: position 21,111 of record NZ_JCAMOT010000038.1, on the reverse strand, counting down.
GTTTCGGGCAGGTGGTTGCCGACGTCGGAATGAAGTCGTTGATTTCGAACGGCTTGTTCTTGAAGGCGCTGAGGATGGCGACCGAGCTTCCATTGTCGGTGCAGCTCGTCGGCAACGGCGAGGGAGAGGTCAGGTTGACGTCATTCTGCAACAGGCAGGTGTAGGCCGTCTTGCCGTCCTGGCGGACCTGCAGCGTGTGCGGCTGATCGGCGTCGGAAACGCCGTTGATGTTGTCACGACCGACGTCGCCCCAGTGGCCGTAGAGGTTATCGAAGCTGTGATTCTCCTGATAGATGATCACGACGTGCTTGTATGCCTTCAGCAGACTGTCATGGTCATGGTGACCGTGATCATGACCATGGTCATGATGTTTGAAGTCATCGCCTTTGTCGTGCTTGAACTGGTCGACGATCTTGTCGACGAGATTCTCTGCCTTGGCCACCGGCGCGACAGCGATCGCACCAACAGCCAATGTGAGCGCGGGAATGGCTCCCCAAAGCCGCATGGTTTTCTCCCCTGAGAGCAAAGATGGAATGAAACAAGGTGAGGCTATCTGCCGCACATTTCGATCCGATGACTGTTTTCCGACAATGCAAGGAGTCGCGCACACGCTGAGACGTCATCGCCATGCTTAGACGGATATCGAGGTATGCTCTGCCATCTGATCGTCATCAAACCGACGACAAGTTCTGTCTATCCAGTCCAGCTGCGGTCTCGCCAGCAGGGACACTGTCATCCGTGCGACATCTGCTGTTCACAGACCGCCCAACTAAATTGCTGCAGGGGCTTTGTCGTGATGACCAGGGACATTCTTGCGTGCCGCTCGCGCCGAAACGGCGCGGCTGCCGCGCATCGCACCACTTCGTGCGCTTTGATCGTGCTGATCGCGCTTGTTGCAGCGCTCATTCCCTTGCGGACAGAGGCGTTTCCTTTGGGCGGCGATCAGACGGTCTTGCCGACCGGGACGGAATTTTCCGAGGAAGCGCTGGCGAAGCCGCGCGAACTGTTCCACTCGGAAGCCGTGGGCGGGCACAAGTCCTACCTGGTCAATCTTGGCGATCTCGCATTCAACTCGCCTTCCATCCTGGGCGGCAAGGCGCGGCAGGCGGAAATGAGCTGCGGCACCTGTCACGTCAACGGGACATCGAATCCGAAGCTGTTCGTTCCCGGTGCCTCCTCGCGCCCCGGCACCTTCGACACCACCAGCCTGATGTTCAATCCGAAGGCATTCAACAGCATTCTCGATCCGGTTCGGATCCCCAGCCTGCGCGGCGCGCGCTTCCTGGCGCCATACGGGCACGACGGCCGCATCACCTCGCTGCGCGACTTTATATATAACGTCATCGTCAACGAGTTTCAGGGGCCGCGACCGAGCGATGCCATCCTGGACGGCCTTGTCGCCTACATTAACGACATCGATTTTCTCCCCAACCCCAGGCTTTCGCCCGGCGGCATGCTAAGCGCACAGGCAAGTGCCGCCGAGCGCCACGGCGAGCAACTGTTCTTCAAGCCGTTTCCGCACCAGCCCCAAGTGAACTGCGCCACCTGCCACGTTCCAACGGGTGTCTTCACCGACCAGGCCCGCCATGACGTGGGCTCAGGGGGGCTGGTGAAAACACCGACCTTGCTCAACGCCAATTTCAACGCGCCCTACTTCCACGATGGCCGCTACGACACCTATGAAGAAGTGGTCCGACATTTCGACCGCAGCTTCGAGCTCGGTCTCTCGTCGCAGGACACGCAGGATCTCGTCGCCTATCTGACTGCGGTCGGCGACGGCGACCGCCCGTTCGACAAGGACGGCGTGGCGATTCGGATGAAGGAAGTGCGTGAGCTCGCGAGCGTCCTGGAGCTCGCCATCCCCGCCACGGATACAGCCGTGGTGTCGCTGGCCGTCACGGGCGTAGGCGCTGAATTGCGTGAATTGACCGAGCATATTCCGGATATCAGGTATGCTTCGGTCGGGGGCCAGGAGGAGCGGCTTGCGGCGCGGACCGCCGTCAAGGACCTGGTTCTCAGCCTGCGCCGGATTGATCTTGCGGTCGCAGCCGGCCATCTCGACGAGGCCATGGCCGAATACGAGACGTTCTCGATGCTCGCCACCTTCGACGTCCCCGTCGCCTTGAAGAAAGCCGAACCGTGGTCGCTGTTCAACGCCAACGTCCACCAGTCGCACTATGCGGCGCTTGGACGGATGCTGCAAACAATGACCAAGCAAGCGCAGTGATCGCTCACTCCGAGGCGGGCGGAGCGACCCATACATCGCTCTGCCTGATACGATCGATCAACGCCCGCGGATCGAATTTGCGCGCGCCAGAGGAAATTTCGAACGCTTGCGCCGGCTGCAGCTCGTCGCGGATGTGCTCGATCGCGATCATCGTTCCGTCCCCGGTCTTGATCTGCAACGGAAACTTGCGTTCGCGGTCGATCCATCCGACAAAGCCGCCGCCGGGAGCCGCAACGATCCGATAGACGTCCGCCTTACGATCTCCGACAGTTCCCTCTCCGTCGCGCTCGCAATGCCAATTATCGGGCTCCACCGGCGCCGCCAGCGATGCCATCGCCCACCATTGCCGACAGGGTTCATCGGGATCGACCGGGACAAACATTTGTGTCAACGGACTTGACTGCCTTGCGTCCATGAACACCTTCGCGCGCGGGCGCACGAAAGCGGCCGCAGGCTCCGCCCCATCGATCAGAAAGAAGCCATCGGCGAAATCGGTTGTCTCGATCCTCACCTTGCTTTCGGACACGCGCAGGCTTCCCACACGCACGACCTTCTCACCTTGCCTCGCGACAAGGTCCGCGGAAAACTGCTGCGCTGCGGCCGAGGTGCCGGCAAGCGCCGAACCGACCAAGGCAAGCAGGCATGCTCGCAGCCTCTTGCTCCCCAGCATCCGATCTCGATCCATCGGCAAAACCTCGGCGGCACAAAAAATGCGGTGGCGCCGACCGAACCATTGGCTCGATCGGCACCATCTTCAGACCAGTCGTTCTTGGAACGCTGCTCAGCTACTCGGTATAGGACAGTGCAACCGGCTTGCTGAAATCGAACGCATCGAACATGTCAGCAAGCGCGGGGCTGTTGGTCGGCACATACTCGTTGTTCCGCGAATATGTCGGGTTCGGCAGGTTGTCGCGGCTGCGGTTCGTCAGCGGCTGCAGACTCCAGTTACGTTCGATGAACTTCAGCAGCGAAACGTGGTCACCGTAGTTGTGGTAGATCTTGCCGCCGGTCGAATAGGGCGACAGGATGAGGATCGGCATACGCGGTCCATCACCGAAGAAATCGATCGACTGGATGTAGCCCGAGTCCCAGTAGCCGCCGGCTTCGTCCCAGGTGATGAACACCGCGGTCTCCGACTTGAGCTCCGGATTGTTGTCCAGCGCGTTCAAGACATTCAGCACATAGGCCTCGAACAGATCGACCTTCGAGCTTTGCGGGTGGCCGTCTAGCAGACCGTCCGGCTTGCCGAACGACACCGAAGGCAACTTGTTGTCCTGGATCGCCGTAATCAGATCGGCAGTGTCCTTGATGTGAGCCTGACGCACGGTCGGGTTGGCCATGATCGACGTCGCATACTGGAACGGATTGCAGATCTGGCAGTAGGCCACACCGAGCGCGTGAGCCGGATCGGCGAGCGCCGCCGCATTGATATCCGGATTGTTCGGATTGGCGGCAACCGCGGCGTTCGAAAGCGCCACGGCGTCATTATACGCACCACCGTAGAAGGCCCACGAGATCTTCTTCTCCATCAGGGCATCGCCGATGGTCCGCACCGACGACGGCGGCATGTTGTTTCCGCCCGCCAGTGCACCGTTCGGCAGATAGCCCGGATTGGTGTTGTTGAGCATGTAGTAGTGGTTGGGCTTGCAGTTCGGCTCGGCTGCATACGGCAGATTGTTCAGATAGGTCACGATCGGCTTGACGCCGGGGTGCGCCACATCAGAGCAGTCGCTGAAGTTGCCATCCACCGTGTAACGGTTCACCGTTCCGGAGACCGGATTCGGGTTGGCAATCAGGTTCGCGGGAGGCGTGGTCGGGTTGCCCTTGCCGTCGCTCCAGAAGCCAGCGTCACCGGTGCCCAGCATGAAGTGGTTGGCGCCGGTGCCGCCATGGAACGACTGGTGGAAGTTGTCGCCCAAGGTGAAGCGGTCAGCCAGCATCTTCAGGATCGGAGCCTGCCCCTGCTGGGCATTATAGAAGCCCATCGAGTTGGCCATGCTCTTGTTGGACGCCGAGTAGGTCGCCATCACGAACGGAAACAGATCATTGAGGCAACCGGAGTTGTTGGCTTTGGTCACGCTGGCCGCGCTGCAATCCTCCTGCTGCCAGTCCTGATAGAACCGATGCGTGGTGTCACCGGTGTAGTCGTCGTCGCTGATCTGCTCACCCTGCAGCGCGAACGGTCCGGTCAAGTGACCAGCGCCGGGAACGCGGGTATCAAGAGCGCCAGTCGGCAGGCCGCTGAAGCCGGTCGTGAGGATATCCAGATCGCTCGAATCCATGTCCTTCTCGACGCTGGCTTCGGCGATTGTTTTGAACGGAGCACCGGTGTCGCTCTGCGCGGTGGGCGTTCCGGCCGTGTTCGGCTGCGGCATCGTGTTGGTCGCACTGTAGGGCGACTTCGCGATCGTCGGCGCACCAATATAGAAAGAGGACTGCGCGGCGACCGAGTATTGCTGGGCTTGCGCAAAGTTCGGTCCGGGCGAGCCGTCCTCGTTGACGATACCCTTCGACAGCAGGTTGGAGATTGTCTGTCCCCCGCCCTTCGGCTTGTACACTCCGAACGTGTGATCGAGCCCGCGGTTTTCGCCGATCAGGACGATGACATGCTTGATCGGCGATGCGGTCTTCACTTTGTCAGCCGGATCATTGTCCTTGTCACCGTGGTGGCCATTGTTGTCGTGACCGTTGTCGCCGTGGTGACCGTTCCCGTCGTGATCGTTGCCCTGCTTGTCATGGGCGAAATTATTGTGATGCGAGCGCTTGTCCCAATCACTTCGTCCGCCGGGATAATGTGCTGCATAAGCGGCTGTTGCGACAGCGACTGTTGAGATGACGCAAAGTGCCGTAGTGGTTCGCCAGTTCTTCTTATGATTGAAAGTCATTATCGACTCCAAAGGTTGTGGTTGGCGACACATCGTCTAATGCGGCAACATGACGCACGCTTATCGTTGCTGTGAAAGCGCGCGAGAAATTTTGACTCGCTCAAAAATTTTCTGCGTAGCGTCCAATGCCGCGATGCATTCGCATCGCGCGACAAAGGCTCAGGAGTTTTGGAAGTGATGCGCGATGCTATCGCGCGAGAATTTCTGCGGAGACAAATTCGCGCAACGCAGCAGCGACCTAGTGAGACAGATGTTTCGACTGCATCACCTGGCGCAGCGCCGCGTAGTGCTGATCATGCACATCCTGATTGAACAGCGACCATGGCTCGGCGCCTGCCAGCAGCGCAGGGACAGCCGCGGCCATGAGATAGCGATAGTTCCTGAACTCAGTCGCGGCGTCGGCATTGCGCCCTTCGCTTACGGCGATGTCGATTCGCCGCAGCATGAGGACGAGTTCCTTGAGACTGTTGCGCGCCGAAACCCGCTGCTGCTCGCCGCCCGACACGCTGGTGTTCTTTCGATCGGGATATCGCTCAGTGAGCTCACGCAGCTCCTCGCCGATGGTGTCGACGGCAAGCGCAACGATGGCCTTGTCGCCCGAAGGAATTGCGGTCGCGAGTACCATGTTGAAGTCATTGATTTCCTTAAGCGTCGCACCCGCGCCATCGCGCTCATAGGGTTGCACGCCATCACCAACCGCCGTGAGATAGGCCACGAGGTCGCGCTTGTCCTGCGCCGACAGGCCAAGATCGAATGCGCGGTCGAAATGATCGACGACCTGATCAAAGCTGTCGAAGCGGCCGTCGTGAAAATAGGGTGCGTTGAAATCCGCGTTGCGCAGGGTCGGCGTCTTGAACAGACCGCCGGAGCCAACGTCATGTTGTTGGTGGTCGACAAAGGCAGCCGACGGGACATGACAACCGGCGCAGCTCAAGCCGGGATCATGCGGAAATGGTTTGGAGAACAAGGCTTCGCCGCGACGTTCGGACTCGCTGACATCGCCAACCAGCCGGCCACCGGGACCGAGGCTCGGATTGGGCAGGAAGTCGATGTCCTGAACATAGGCGACGATGGCGTCGATGATCGCAGGCGACGGTTCGGGCCCGGCGAACTCATTCACGATGACGTTGCGGATGAAGTCGCGCAGCGAAGCCGATCGCCCGTCGCTGCCGTACGGCGCGAGATAGCGCGCACCGCGCAGGCTCGGGATCCTCACCGGATCGAGCACGAGATTGTTCGCCTTCGGATTGAAAACGGGGCCGGTGACGTCGAAGTTTCCCGGCCGCGTCGACATCTTCGGCATGAAGAACTTGGCGTTTCCGACGCCGTTGACATGACAGGTGCCGCAGCTCACGCCGGCTTGCCGTGCCACCTCGCCCAGGATCGACGGCGAATTGAACGCGAGGTCGCCGAGATTCACCATATACGATTTCGCGCCGGCGCGTTCCGATTGGAACACCTCGCGCGGCTTGTCGAGCGCATCCTCGTTCAGCTCGGTTTTTGCCGGCAGGACAGTCTGATTGCCGTCGACGGGAAAAGCCAGCGCGCGTCCAAGCGACGCGACGACAAGCAGACCGGACGCAAGCGCCGTCAGCCGCAACCAAGGCGAATTCATCGCACCTGGGCCTCCAGCGTCGGCCGTTGCAGTCCAAGCTTTGCCGAAGCAGTCTGCAGCGCCACCACCAGTTCCTCGCTGGCGCGGCGCAACCGCGGGATATCGACATGCGGCAGGTCGGGCGCCGCAACAATCGCTTCAAGCAGCTCGATCCGATTCGTCACCATTTCATCGAGCTTGCCGTCCGCCGTGTTGAGCGCCGCGGAGAAAATCGTGTGGTAGGCGAAGTCGATGCCGGCGATGTTGTTGCGCATGTCGTCGAGCGAGGTGCCGCTGATGCGGGATTCGCCGCCATCGGCCTTGCTTTCCCCGACTTCGTAAGCGAGGCGCGCCGTACCATCCAGCAATCCCTGCGGCGTGAGCTGCATATCCTTGAGCTTGACGTGCAGATTATTCAGATCTTCGACCAAAACGGCAGCATCCTTGTCGACGTCGGTCTGGCCGGCGCCGAACAATTTCGCTTCGATGGCATGGAACCCGCTGTCGGCGTTCGGCCAGGCGTCAATCTTCGCGTCAAGCTCGGGTACGAAGCCGGTCGTGAAGACTTCGGAGCGCTCCCAGCCGGCGCGAGCCGATATCCAGGCTTTCTTCGCGCCCGCGAGATCCCCCGCTGCAGCCTTTTCGCGCAGCGCTCGCGCGCCCGCCAGCGCGCTGCCAATGCCTTCAATCATGTAAGGCCGATAGCGATCGGCGCCTTCATCAAGGACACCGGCGTCTGCGGAACGCACACCGATCAACGTCACCAGCAAGGCAAGGCATGTCGCCACTCGCATCTCATTCACCGTCATTCACGCATCAGCTATCGCTCGCAGCGACGGGAAATATTGTCAGCTTCCTATGCGGTTTTGTGACAGACTGATTGCACGTTGCGGTTTTCTGCTGTGAAGAGTTTTTTCGACGATCACATTCCCGAAAGGCCGCTCCGTACTTGTGCCGGCTGCTCGGAAATTGAGCTTCTGAGCGCCGAAGGAAATTCTGGTAAGCACTCACACACTTCGTCATTCATCGTAGCTCTCATGCCAATCGACAGTGAAGCTGTGCAGTTCCTTGGATTCTACGCCGTCCTTAGCGCGGTGTGCTGCGCGTTGGCACTGATCGACCTTCGTCACGGCATCATTCCGGATGGGTTGAATCTTACGATTGCCGTCCTTGGCGTTGTCCAAGCCATTGTCTTCGGGAACCTGACAGATGGCTTCGAGGCGCTCGGCGAAGCAGCCGCGGTTGCTGTTGTCTTCTTGTTGTTGCGACGCCTCTATTTTTTTCTACGACAAACCGAGGGGCTCGGGCTTGGCGATGTCAAGTTTCTCGCAGCCGCCGCGACCTGGATCGGCGTCACCGGCATTCCAACGTTGCTGTTGATTGCCACCTTGACCGCGCTCGCGACAGCAGGCGGTCTGCAACTCGCCGGACGCCAGATGAAGCGCCAGACATCGATGCCATTCGGCCCGTTTCTGGCCCTCGGCCTGCTGCTCACGCCGGCTTTCCAGCGATGGTTCTGAATTAGCTAACGTCGTGTCACCAATGGCGTTCTGATCGTGCTCACCGGGACGAGATGAACCTCGCCACCACCCTCGCCCCCCGGCGGCGGCAGTGTGAGCACAGCGCCCTGCTCGTCCTTTTCCATGGTGACTTCCCGCCCGCGAATCGCACTCAGCTTCCAGCCCTGAAAATCTTCGCCGACTTTCAGCCGCAGCGCAGCATTGCTCGATTGATCCAGGAAGATGCCGAAGCCTTCGTCGTCTCCGGCAATGGTGCCAACAAGCGACAGTTGCGGAGGTTCGACTTCCTTCTTCCGCGGCGGCGGAGGCGGCTCGGTGACGACAGGCTCGGCGACAGCGACGGGCGGCGGCCGGCGTGACGGCGAGAACACCGGACGCTCGCGTGTGTTGGATAGTTGCGTCAGCGGAATGCCCCACAACGGATTGGCACTGAGTGGCCGGACCGGTGCCGGCAGTGGTGGAACCGCGCGCATTGTCGTGACCGGTTCGGAAGGCGGTGGCGATGTCAGGACAGGCCCGCCGAGCCGCATGTCATCCAATAGTCCGGCATCCAATGCATCGCCAGCAGCGTCAGGCGCCGCGGCGGCGACGGATTGGACTGACAGCGCCCAGCACATGACGATGACTGGCAAACGCATTACTTGGCCCCTCGCCACTGTCCGGAGACACCCAGCAGCACGCGCAGCTTGCCCAGGCGTTCGCCCGTGTTCGTGTTCGCCCCATCGAGGATGGTCTGCACGACGAGCTGGTCGATGAACAAGAACGGCATGCCGGCCTCAAGATCGTAAAGCACCTGTTGCAACTGTTGTTGCTCGATTTCAAAACTCGCGACCATGCTGATGAAGCCGGCCTTCGCAGGTGTATTGGGAACATCGAGCTGGGTCGACAATACATTGCCGCCGAATTTGGTCACCGAACCCGCCACGCGCTGCAACAGCGTCGCGCCGGCAACCGTGACGGTGGCGCCTTCGAGATAGGCCGATCCAGCTGGCATCGTCTCACCGGGCGCCCCGCCTGCTCTGGACGTGCGGCCCTCCAACTGCGCCAGCATCGCCGACAACGAGGCGAGTTCGTTGCGCTGACCGATCAGATCGGATAGCGACGATATGGCCACGAACAGCAGCAGGATCAGCAGCCCGATATAGGTCGCGGCCGCCACGAACGGCGAGGTGCCGATTGCCTTCAATGACCGGGCTGATGCGTTCATGAGCCGGATCCAAAATACGCTGATATATTGGCCTCGACGTGAAAGCGCTCGCCCGACTCGTTCGCCGCGCGGGTGGTCGGTGCGAAGAATGTGGCGCGGGTGAATTGCGGCGACTGTTCCATCAGGCGGATGAGCGCGGGGGCGTCCTGGGTCATGCCGACGACCTGCACCTTGTCGCCTTCGATGCGCAGCTCGGTCACATAGGTCGTGTCGGGCAGCACGCGCGAAAGCGCTTCCAGCACCATCACGCTCGATGGCGTCGTCTGCTTGCGCTTTGCCAAGAGACCGATGCCGGACGCCACGCCATTGGCGTCAACCCGCAATGCCGCGCGGCGTTGCGAAATCTGCCGCTGGATATCGTCCTGTTCAGATTGCAGCGAGCCGCCGAGATAGATGCTGAGGAACAATGACGCAGCGGCGGCGACGGCCGTGGAGATCAGGGCGACGCGCAACAGGCGCGACACGTTCGGTCCCGCCATGCTGCGCAGCCGCTTGTCGAGCAGCTTCACCCGGACCGGCCTGCCGCTGCCGCCCGCTGCCGGCGCATGGATGGCAACGGAAGCAGCGCCCAACCTGTCCACCAACTGCACCAACGGATCGACTTTCGACGCCGAGGTCGCACTGAAGGCTACTTCGATCCGATCGTCAGCCACCGGGACCGGCGAACTCCAGCCGAACACCGCTTCGCCTGCCGCCCACGGCGTCAGGCGGTCGACCTGAGAGCGAATCATGCCATCGAGAAAATCAGCCGCCCGCGTTGGGAAGTCGAGCAGACGGGTCATGACATGATCGGCCGGCAACTGCACCTCGACACGGCTGCCCTTGAAGGCCGCACTCCACTGCGCCGGCAACGTCGGCTCCGGCGCGCCGTGCCGGATCCGGAAGGAGAGAACCGTCGGAGCCAGATTGTCTTTCGATGCGGTCATGCTGGCGGTGAAGGCGCCGTCAGCATTCTCGTCAAGCTGGATGCGGCGCTGACGCACCAGCCTGTCCGTCATGCCGTCAACCGCACCCGCGACCGCCGCGATCCATTGCTCGAACCACTCCCTGCCCTGCGCGATCATCGCCATCATGTGCTCCCGCGACGTGAAACGGCGTTTCGCGGTGCAATGTCATCCTGCCAGGACAACACGCGATAGGGGTCGACCTTGTCGCCCATGGCGATCACGACCTCCGAAGTGCTGCGGCGGCCATTGCGGAAACGGATCGTGGTCTCGACGCGATAACAAGGACTCGTCGCGGTCGACGCATCGTTCTTCCCCGAATCGGACGGCGACGCCGGCAGGGGCCGGTTCAGCGAGGCCGAACTATTTCCGAACGAATTGGGCTTGTTCGCAGGTTTGTCAGGCATCGCCTGGATGACCTCCGGCGCCGCGATCGCCGGATCGACATCGGGAGATCCATTAAACACAGTCACGAAAGGCAGTGCACGCTCCACCAGCGCAGCCGGGAGGCCGACGACCAGCGCCAATTCATTGACATGGACAAACGGAGCCTGCCGCGGCGAGTAGCCGGCAGAATTGTAACGCGCCTCCTCCTCGTTCGCGCTACCGAGAACGGGACGGGTTCGCCAGCCGACGACCCGATCCGCATATTCAAGGGCCGCGTCCTTGCGGGCGCCCAGCGTGGCAAACAGGCCGGCCAACATTTCCTTGGGAGCGAAGTTCAGATCGATGCGGGCGGCCTCGGAAATGAAAGCGACCTGGACGCTCGCATCATCCATGCGGAATTGGAAGGCTCCGTGGGGAGGCTTGGTACGTTCGTCCGCCAGCGCCAGTTGGTAGGCCGTCAGTTCGAGACTCGCGGATACCAAGGCTTCGGTCTGCAGCGCTGTCTCGTTGACGGCGATCGCCCGCGTGGATGCCGATAAATAGGCGGCGAAGACCATCGCGAGCGATGACAGCGCCGCCAGGATCCAAAGCACGGCAACGATGACGAAGCCGCGTTCGCCTGAGGGTTTACGTGCGCCGATCGCTGTCATCGCGTCCCCCCGGTTCAGTAGCGCCTTGCGCGTTGTTATCGTTGCATTTGCCGTCCGGCTTCGTGCAGTCACTCGGCAATTGCACATGGACTGGCGCGATCGTCGAGACCGACAGCACGCGCTGGCTCGCAGCATCACGCACCGTCAGCTTGATCATTGCCGGCAGCCGGTCCGCGTTTCGCCACGTGCTTTTCCAGACATGGTCGGGACCGGCATAGGCGAATGACAGTCGAAAGGGCGCTTGCAGCAGCACCACCGGATCGCCGAGATGCGTTTGTTCCGACAGCGACAGCCCAACGGGCAACGGCGTGAAGCGCGTCCGCGAGCGGACCGTGACGAATTCGCCGCGATCTTTGGTTTCACCGAGACGCACCACGTCGAGCCCTGGCCCCGCGTTCGGCCCCACCGCCGTCCGCACGAACGTGACAGACAATTCCGATCCGTCGAACAGCGGCCGACGCGAGTCGCGGTTGGCGGGAATAAATTCGGCTGCGGCCAGGTCCGCGGCAATCCGCTCGAGCGCGATCCCAGCCAGTTCGCTGCGCTGGATCCGGCCAAATCCCTTGTTCCAGTTCGGCAACCATTGCGCGGTGATGCTCGCGAGCGCCGACAGCAATAGCCCCATCAGCGCCAGCGCGACGATGGTCTCTATCAACGTAAATCCGCGCTCATGGGCGCGCCGCGTTGCCGATGCCGGGCTCATTCTGATGGCCTCGGCATCAAGCGTACGGTTCGAACATCGGATAGCGCGCCAGTGGGCGACCTGACGCGTATCCTCACCAGTTCGGCCGTCCATGGCACATTAGCACCCGGCACATTCCAATCGTCACCAAGCGGACTGACGTCGATGGTCCAGCGATAGCTCTCGGCCTGGCCTGTCGAGGTGCCCTGCTGCAATTCCGCGCGCGGCGGAACGCCCACCGTCATCAAGGTGCGCGCCGCCTGCATCAGCGCCACGTGCTGCTCCAATGCCCGCACGCCGCGCATATTGCCGGCCATGACGGTACCGATCGCGATGATGGAGACGGCCACCACCGCCAGCGCGACCAGCACCTCGATGATCGTGAAGCCCGCGTCGGGGCGATCAGTTGGTGGCGGTGTCACGGGAAACAACCTCGACTCTTCCGGTGAGCCAGTTGACGCGGATCTCATAGCCGGCGTCGAACCGTGTCAGCGCGATGGATCCGCCACATGAGCTGCCATTGGCGAAGAAGCGAATGGTCGACAGCGCGGCTTGCCGCTGGCAGGTTTGCGGCAACAGCGCATCGAACCGTACGTCCTCGGGAATACGGATCGTCGATCGCGACGAACCGGAATGGATCACGCGGCTTGGCGCGTCGACCAGCGTCGCGATGCTGGTGTTGCGGTTGATGGCGGCGTTACGGTCCGCTTTCAGGAGCGTCGCGGTCTGCAACGCATAGGCCTGCAGCCGCGACCGCGATGTCTGACGCGGAATGAACGGCAGCAACACGGCAGCCAGCAACGCGATGATGGCGAGCACACACACCATCTCCAGCAGGGTGAAACCGCGCTGCGTGACGTCATTCATCTCGGGAGGCTGTCGTCTTTTCGAGAGAAATGTCGGCGGAATTGCCGCTGCCACCCTCCTGGCCATCGGCGCCATAGGAGACGATGTCATAGGGACCGTGCTCGCCGGGCGACCGATAGACGTAAGGGTGATTCCAGGGATCCTTCGGGACATTGCCGCCCTTCAGATACGGCCCGTTCCAGGCGGCGAGCCCCGGCGTCCGCTGCACCAGCGCGGCGAGACCTTCGGCAGATGAAGGAAACCGGCCGGCATCGAGATAGAACAGGTCAAGCGCACTTGAGAAGCTTTGCAGCTGGATGCGTGCGGCCTTGACCTTGGACTCGCTGAGATAATTGAGCACACGTGGACCGATCAGGCCCATGATCAGGCCGATGATGGCGATCACGACCAGCATCTCGACCAGCGTAAAGCCCTCTTGACCGCGATAGGCGTGCTGTTTTCTCTCGCGGGCGGCTCGATGAATGAAGCGAGTGACGAGCAGTTCAGTAATACTCTTGAGCGAAATCATGATGTGACCCTTGCTCTTAACCGACAAGTTGCGTGACCGACAGCAGCGCCGTCATGACCGACACGATCAATCCGCCGACGACCGTGCTGATCGTGATGATCGCGAGCGGTCCGACAATGCCGACGATGCGGTCAAGGCTGCGCTGCAGTTTTGCTTCGTAGAATTCGGCGACACGTCCCGCCAGGACCGGCAGTTGCCCCGTCTCTTCACCGAGCCGAAGCATACGCACCGCCATCGGCGGCAGGCTGTTGGCGACGGCAAGCGCCTCCGACAACTTCCCGCCATGCCGGACGCGGTCGGCAGCGGCCGTCCAGCTCGCTTCGCTGCCCGTCACCGCCATGATGTCAACCAGGATACGTAACGTCGCCGTGAGATTGACCCCGCTGCCGAGCAGGACACCAAGATTGCGGCAGAACAGGCTGGCGCGATAGAACTGAAAGATGTTGCCGATGAGGGGTAGCTGCGATAGCCCGTTCATCATTGCAGCGCGCACGCTCGCCTGGCGCAACAACCACCAGACGACTGCAATGGTCGCAGTCGCGATCAACATGGCTGCCGTCGCATTGGCACGCAGGAAATCCGACAACTGGATGAAGGTGGCGAGCGCCGTATCGGACTTCGTACCGAAATCCCCAAGCACGGTCGAGAATTGCGGCAGCACGAACAGAACAAAGAACAGCATCACGCCCGAAGCCGCGACCAATACAAAGGCGGGATACTGCATCGCGTCGGTGAGTTTCCGCCGCATCTGTTCGGAACGTTCGCGCTCAGCGCCCAGCATTTCGAGCACGGAATCGAGCGTGCCCGAGACTTCGCCGACGCGCACCAAGGCGCCATACATCGGAGGAAACAAGCCCGGATGATCTGCCACCGCATCGGCGAAACTCTCGCCGGCGAGGAGAGCCGCCCGGATCTTCGCCACCACCGGGCGCATCCGCCCGACATCGGCATCGCCGGACAGCAGTTCAAGGGCGTCGTCGAGGCGGGCGCCGGCCTTGAGCAGCAGTGCAAGGTCGCGCGTGAACGTGGTGATCTCGGCGGCGCTCGGCCGGCCGAACAGGCCGAGACCTCCCGCACCGGAAGAAGCTCGTTTGTCCTCAATGGTTTCGATCGGCAAGAGCCGCAGATATTCGATCCGGCGCGCGACCTCGGCGGCCGTCGGCGCGCTGATCGTGCCGTTCACGATCTCGCCGTTCTGCGTCAGGGCGCGGTAGCGGAAATTCGGCACGTGGTCACCGCATGGTCGTGACGCGGAGAATTTCGGCAGGCGACGTCAGCCCGGCGCGGCATTTGGCGATGCCGTCGTCGAGCATTGTCGTCATCCCCGCACGGATCGCCATCGCATCGATCTTCAGCCCGTCGGTCTTCTCCCCGATCAGTTCGCGCAACTCGTTGGAGATTTCTAGCAGCTCGAACACACCGAGCCGGCCGCGATAGCCGTTGCCGCCGCAGCGTTCGCATCCGCACGGTTCCTGGATCGTTTCACCGGCGCGAAACCCGAATGCGACAAGCCGCGGATCCTCGGCGAAATCGGCAGGGCCAAGCGTCCGTCCTGATTTGCAGCGTTCGCATAGCTGCCGGACCAGACGCTGCGCGATCACGCCGCGCAGGACCGAACGCAGGAGATAGCCCTCGACGCCGAGGTCGAGCAGGCGTGGCACCGCCGCGGCCGCCGTCTCGGTATGCAGCGTCGTCAGCACCAGATGGCCGGTGAGAGCCGCATGGACCGCAACATGCGCGGTCTCGGCATCTCTGATTTCGCCCACCATGATCACGTCCGGATCCTGGCGCACAAACGAGCGCAATGCGGTGGCAAAGGTCAGACCGATCGCAGGCTTGATCTGGGATTGATTGACGCCGGGAATTTCGTACTCGACCGGATCTTCGATCGTCAGGATCTTGCGCGTCGGCTCGTTGAGGATTGAGAGGATTGTAGCAAGCGTCGTCGTCTTGCCGCTGCCGGTCGGACCGGTGATGACGATCATGCCGTGCGGCAGCGCAAGGAGCTGCCGCAACTTGCTTTCGTCGGATGCGGAGAAGCCCAGTTTTTCCACGACCAGCAATCCGCGATCCTTTGGTAGGATGCGAATGACGGCCGACTCGCCGTGCTGCGTCGGCATGATCGCGACGCGGATATCGATATCGGAACGCCCTGCCCGCAATCGCGCCGCACCATCCTGGGGCAACCTGCGCTCGGCGATATTGAGATTGGCGATGATCTTGATGCGGGAGATGACGGCTTGCGGCAGCACGCCTGACAATGCCGCCACCGGCCGCAGCAGGCCGTCGATGCGCAGGCGGACCACGAGGCTGGAAGCGAACGGCTCGATGTGGATGTCACTGGCGCGAAGTTCGACGGCTTTTTCAAGCAGATCATTGACGGCGCGGACCACCGGCGCGCCGCTCGCAAGATCGCGCAGGCTCTCGATGTCGTCCTCGCGCGGCAGCGCTGCCGCCGGTCCGGCCGCGTCAGTATCATCGACATTCAGTCGCTGATCGAGGACGACGGCAACGTCCTCCGAGGTTGCGATCTTGACCGTGACGGCGGTGCCGAGCACGATCTGCGCCGCGCGTTGCGTCGCCTGATCGGTCGGATCGACGACCGCGAGCGTCATTGTTCCATCGGAGGTGGTGCACGGATAGACCATGGTCTCGCGCAGGAAGCGCTGCGAGAACGACGCCACCAGCGGCGCCGCCGACATCATCTCCTGCAAAGTCATGCGGCCGAGCTCGAAAAAACGAGCAGCCTCATCGGCAAACTCGGCGGGCGAGAGATTGGTGATTTCCCAGATCTTGTGGTGACGGCGATCGGAGCCGCTCTGTCCCGCCGGATCAGCCTCGCCATCAACCGGCGTCAAATGCTTGTTCTGACGGAGGTAGTCGACGAACTGCGAGGACGGATCGCTGGCCATGTCGTCTTTATTCCGTCACATGATTTGAAGCAGCGCAGACGTCAGGCGTGTTGTTATCGATCCGAAGTGTGACAGGCATACGAATGCGGCGCCTGCTCATCGCTAAAGAAAACTTTGAGACTACCCTCCCTGATCTGAATTGCTGCCTCATTTTCATGCTTCGGCCTCCATCGCAGAATGGTCGCCAGGGCAACAATCACGCAACCAATTTATTTCTGTCATGTTGGCTCGCTAATAATCCGAGGGGACAGGGACGGATCGTCGAACATCCTCCAGTCGGAAACAGCAAGGACTAATGGTGCGCGTAGGCAAGCTGGGCCGCTACCAACGGATTCGTGGCGGCGTTGCTGCCGCCTTTGCTTTGTTGTCGCTGGGGCTGCTGGCGTCCTGCAATTCCGCAACGGTCGGAGGCGTGGATTCGGCTCAAGTCGATATCTCCGACAAGGTACGTTCGCTCGATCTGTTGCCGCGGCAATCGCAACCGGTGAACGCGTCGGGTGCTGGTGGCGCTCAAAATGGCAGCGTTCGCGCGGCCATGTATGAGGGATCCGAAGTCACGGCGGTGTCGGACGAGCGGCTGCAGCCGACAGCGAACGGCAACGGCTTCGATCTGAACTTTGAGAACACACCGGTTGCAACGGTCGCCAAGGTCGTCCTCGGCGACATACTGCATGTCGGCTACACCATCGATCCGCGAGTGCAGGGCACGGTGAGCCTGGTGTCGGTCCGTCCGGTGCCGAAGTCGGACATCGTGTTCGTGCTGGAAAATGCTTTGAGATTGAGCGGCGTCGTGCTGCTTCGCGATACGACCGGTTACCGACTCACGCCACTCGGCGATGCGGTCGGCGGTGGCCGGGTTGATACGGCAAGCGGCAACCCGGAACCCGGGTTCGGCGTCTCCGTCGTGCCTTTACAATATGTGTCGGCGCAAACGCTGCTCAAGCTGATGGACAGCTTCGCCACTAAAGCCGGCGCCGTGCGCGCCGATACGACACGAAACCTCATCCTGATTCAGGGAACCGGGGCCGAGCGCCGCACCGCGGTCGATACGGTGCTGAGCTTCGATGTCGACTGGATGCGCGGCCAATCCGTCGGCGTATTCCCGATATCGAGCGGCTCGCCCGCTCCCATCATTGCCGAGATGGAGAAGATCGTCGATTCCGGCGAGAACGGCCTTAGTCAGAACATCATCAAGTTCCTGCCGATTGCCCGCCTCAACGCAGTGCTGGTGGTGACCAAGAAGCCGGACATGCTTCGCACCGCGGCGACCTGGATCAAGCGGCTTGATCGAAACGATACCGCGCGGACCACCGTCCACGTTTATCGCGTCAAGTTCGGCGATGCCCGCCAGATCGCGCGGGTGCTGACGGATATGTTCCTCGGCGGATCGTCGTCGAGCCTGACCGAGAGTGCCGACAGCCAGATCGCGCCGGGGTCCGGGATAGCGGCAACTTCAAGCGCCGGGGATCGCCTCTCGCTCAACGGCAATGTGGGGTCAAACACAAATGGCGGCTTTGCCTCGCGCGGCAATCTCTCCATGAATGGCACGCCCGGCCTCGGCGGCAACGGCGGGCTTGGCGCGCAACCGACCGGTCCCAACCAGAACGGCGGCAGTGCTCCGCTCGACAGCGGCCGCAGTTCCGGAAACGGCCAGCCGATGATGCAGGACGTGCGGATCACACCCGACACGGTCAACAACACGCTGCTGATCTACGCCGACCAGGCGAACTACCGGATCATCGAATCCACGCTGGTGCAGATCGACCAGCCGCAGTTGCAGGTCGCGATCGATGCGACGATTGCTGAGGTCACGCTGAACAATACGTTGTCTTATGGCGTGCAGGCCTACCTGACGAGCCGGAATGTCGGATTGAAGCCGAACACCGGCTCCATTCTCAACACCCAGGCCACCGCGGCGCCGACGACAATTACCGACCCGACGACCGGGGCGGCCACCGTCGCCGGATCGGTCACCAACGCTTTCATCAATCGGGCCTTCCCTGGCTTTAACTTCCTGATCGGATCTGAAACCCAGCCCAGCCTGATCCTCGATGCATTGCATGCGGTGACCAGCGTCAAGGTGCTCTCCAACCCGTCGCTGGTGGTGATCAACAACCAGGTGGCGACGCTGCAGGTCGGCGACGTCGTCCCGGTATCGACCGGAAGCGCGACGGTGTTGACGACGAACAACACCGTCGTCAACACGATCGACTATCGCAACACCGGCATCATCCTCCGCGTCTCGCCGCGCATCAGCGTCAATGGCAATGTCCGGCTCGACGTCGAGCAGGAGATCAGCAACGTGCCCGCAGCCAGTGCGAACAGCCTGACACCGACGGTATCGGAGCGGCGGGTCAAGAGCCAGATCTCGGTCGCAAACGGCCAGACCGTGCTGCTGGCCGGCCTGATCAGCGAACAGCAGAACGGCACCCGCAGCGCCATCCCGGTGCTCGACCAGCTTCCGGGCCTCGGCGATGCCTTCGGACACCAGAACAATTCGACTCAGCGTACCGAACTCATCATCTTCATCCGCCCGCAGATCATCCGCGACGGCTCCGACGCTCACGTCGTGGCGGAAGAACTCCGATCGAAATTGCGCGGCAGCATTGCCACGACCCCGACCAACGCCGCAATCACGACCAGCTTCCATTGAGCAGGACAGAGAATGCTGAGCATCCGCGCCGGGCGTCGATTTCTCCTCGCGCTCTTGGCCGTTGCGCTTTCGGCAGCCGCCGCGCCGGTCGCGGCCAGCAGTCTTTCGCGCGGGACCGCGGCGTTCCATCGCGGCGACTACGTCAGCGCGTTCCGGGAGCTTGCACCGCTGGCCGAACGCGAGAATGCAACCGCACTCGGCCTGCTCGGCTTCATGTACGAGCATGGCTTTGGCGCGCCGCAGGCCTATGACGCCGCCGCCGATCTCTATTGCCGCGCGGCCGTCCAGGGCAACCCATTCGCGCAGGCCATGCTCGGCTTGATGTACGACAAGGGCCACGGCGTTCCGCAGGATTTCATCCTCGCCTATAAGTGGCTCAATCTCGCGGCAGCCCGAACCACCGGCCGCGAGCGGGACACCTATGCGCGGTTCCGCAACGCAGTCGCTTCAAAAATGTCGACCGATGAGATCGTGATCGGCCAGCGGCTTGCGCTCAACTGGTCGCCGGCTTTTCCTGCGCCCGCCCTGCGAGCGAGCAGGTAGCGTCTCCGTCACATTAAGTCCGGCTGGCCGCGCGCGTTGCGCCGCCCAGTCGACCGCGTCACAGAAGCGTCAAGCCTCCGTCAGACCGTCGCAATCAGGTTGCGATTTGTGACAGAATTGCTACCGTCGAATGTCAGTTCGACTACGCGGGAGCACGGCCCCATGAGTATGGAGTGGCGGGCGCGGCCAAATCCGGTGGTTCGGTGGTGGGGTCTGTTGGCCCTCATCAGCGGCGCCAACATCGCGCTTTGGTTCTTGCTGTACGGCGAGTTTCACCAAGTTCCCTCGGGCGGCCCGGTCAACAGCTCCGGCACCCAGTCCATGTTCCTGCTTTCCGCGGCCTATGTCTTTGGCTGCGCCTTCAGGTCGCTGCTGCCGCGCGCGGATGTTCAGCGTATCTGCCTGGTCGACACCTGGCTATCGAGCGTCTTCGTTGGCCGATCGGTCGCGACCGTGGCCGAGATCTGCTTTGCCGTGCAGTGGGCGATTATCCTCAATCAATTGGGCGGGATGACCGGCGCGGACACCACGTTGAACGCCGCGCAATTGATCGTCCCCCTGATCCTCATTGCCGAGTGCTTCTCGTGGTATGCGGTGGTGTCCACCAACTATCTGGGCAACGCCATCGAGAACTCGATATGGGCGATCGCCTTCTTCGTTGTGGGGGTTGGTCTTTGCCGGCTGCTGCCTGAATTCAACGGTCCGGTTCGTATCGCCCTCATCGTCGCGATCGTGGGAATTGCCGGTTATCTGGCCTTTCTCATTACGGTCGACGTCCCGATGTATTTGAGCCGATGGCAGGCCGGTCTTGCCGATGGCAGCAAGCTTCTCGGTTTTCTCGAGGGGCTCCACGACGTGAGCACGCGCTGGGTCGTGACGCGCGATTTCGAGCATTGGAAAGACGAGATCGCCTGGATGTCGCTTTATTTCAGCGCGGCCGTCTGGGCCAGCCTCGCGCTTTGCGTCGTCTATTCGCTCGACGGTCATCTGCCGCAATATCGCACCGAGGCGGCGGCTGCGAGCTGCCCTGCAGCGGTATGCAGCTTGCCGCAAGGTGCCGGCGATGACCGATATTTTCGTGTGGCCTACGCGCCGAAGTGAGGGCGGCGACGTAGGAGCTCCTGTAGGATGGGTAGAGCGCAGCGAAACCCATCGCGATGGAGCGAGCGGCACGAATGATGGGTTTCGCTTCGCTCTACCCATCCTACGATTCTCTCACGCCTCGCATCAGTGTCGTCCCCGCGAAGGCGGACCCATAACCACAGGGAAGTGTTGTGGCGCGAGCGAGCGGTTGCAGCGGAGCACACGACAACGGCCTGTGGTTATGGGTCCCGGGTGAAGCCCGGGACGACGGGGGGTGGGTTCTGATTCAAATTTCAAATAGCGTGAGGATATGAGTCCGCATTCTCGCGGCGCTTTGCGTCCGAGCTTTGCTTCACTTTCCGCCCTCTCATTGAACAGAGGGCGCAGGGAAAGCCGGGTGCCGGTTGCACCCATGGGTCCCGTGCAACAAAAAGCACGGGGGTAGGACC